>CAXUHC010000015.1:0-15816 GCA_964250705.1 uncultured Chthoniobacterales bacterium
CACACAGCATGGCGGTTGATCCTGTCGCTGTCATTTAACTAATACCCACTACCCGTAAAACCAGCAGAAGCTCGTTATCAGTCACTTCGTCCTCAGGCAGTGGTTCGACATCGACCACTGGGAGTTGCGTCGCCTTTTTGTCATGTAAGTCCGGCTCAGTTTTGCGGCGAGCCTCTGCATGTATCTTTATCCACTTCGAGACGACTCTTCTTGCTTGCTCATCGGTCAGCCGAGTTTGAACACCCAATGGAGTGAGCGACCAGATTCCACGTTTACTATCGTCAAGAAGACCCTCCCAAACCAAGTATTGACGCGCCCAGTGGACTTGGTTATAGAAGCGCTCTTGTTTGGATTCCAGTAATTCGCGGGCGTCTTCGGGGAGTTTCTCTTTCTCGGCAATCCAGTCCACGACTTCGCGAGGTCTAGCCGCACCGAGTCCCCGCAGGCAATCAAGCAGTGGTCGCAACCAACGGATGAACTGTGCTCCCTGCCGCACGCGTCGTTGGTGCTTCGGCATGTTCACGGACGGTCGACAGATGGTGCAAACTCACCGCTGGTCGAGCGGCGTGACGGTCAAACCGACCGGCGTGCCCTCGTACTGACTCAACGGTCGGTAAAGCCGGTTGTCCGCCAATTGTTCGAGGATGTGCGCGGTCCATCCAGCCGTGCGCGAGATCGCAAAAATCGGCGTGAAAAGGTCCGTTGGCAGCCCGAGCGAGTAGTAAACCGTCGCCGAATAAAAATCGACGTTGGCGTTGAGGTTCTTCTTTTCCTTGACCAGCGCGGCAATGCGCTCGCTCATGCGTACCCACTTCGGCTCGCCGAGCTGCTCGGTGAGCTTGACCGCCATGTCGCGCAGGTGCGGCGCGCGAGGATCGAGCGTTTTGTAGACCCGGTGCCCCATGCCCATGATCTTCTTTTTCTGGGCAAATTGCTCGTCCACCCAGGCGTCCACCTTGTCCTCCTCACCGATCTCCTGGAGCATGTGGATCACGCCCTCGTTCGCGCCGCCGTGCAGCGGACCCTTGAGTGCGCCGATGGCCGCCGTAACCGCCGAATAAACATCCGTCAGCGTGGCGACGACCACCCGGGCGGAGAACGTCGAGGCGTTCATGCCGTGGTCCGCGTGCAGGACATACGCGAGATCGAGCGTGTCGGCGGCTTCTTTGGTCGGCTCCTTACCATCGAGCAGGTAGAGGAAATGGGCCGCTTCGCCGAGGTCAGCGCGCACTGGCGGCAAGTCCTTGCCCTGGCGAGCCCGGTGGTAATACCCCGTGATGACGCCGATCTTTGCGGTCAACGAAAGACACCGCGCGTAGTTGGACTCGTGGTCGTAGCCCTTGGTCGTGTCGTACAGCCCGAGCATGGAAACCGCCGTGCGGATAACATCCATCGGGTTGGCATCCCGCGGCGCGGCCTTCAAAAACTCCACGAGTTGCGCGGGCAGTTCGCGCTGGTGGCGCAGTTCGCCGGAAAGCTTTTCCAATTCGGCGCGGTTGGGCAGTCGCTCGTTCCAAAGCAGAAAGATGACTTCCTCGAAGCTCACCTTTCCGGCGAGTTCGTTGATATCGTACCCGGCATAGATGAGCTGGCCTTTTTCGCCGAGCACGTCGCTCAGCCGGGTGGTGTTGGCGACGATACCTTCGAGTCCTTTGGAAATCATGATGACAAGGGGAAAATCAATGGTTCGCGGGAACGCCGCTTCCTACTTCAATTTGCGTGACCAGCGGTAGGTCAATGATTGTAAAATGATCTTCGGTTTGGCTTGCAACGATGGCCGTTCCACCTGCCCCTGTCACCGTAATGAAATCGGGATGCGGCACAAGCGCAGACCGACCATCAGCCAAATGGAAGGTGAACGGCTTGAACGGCGCAGTTTGCAGTACGTCTTTGAGGGAGTTAATTGTCATATCAGAGAAACGATCTGCGGCGTAACTCTTTCGTGCAGCTTAGCTCAAGCTTTCATCCTGGCAATGAGCGTGTCGGCCATCGTCGCGGGGCTTTTCGCCACCGCGATGCCCGCTTTTTCGAGCGCGGCGATCTTGCCCTCCGCCGTGCCTTGGCCGCCGCTGACAATCGCCCCCGCGTGGCCCATGCGCCGCCCGGGAGGCGCGGTCGCCCCGGCGATGAACGCCGCCACGGGCTTCTTGCAATTTTCGCCGATCCAGGCGGCGGCTTCCTCTTCCGCCGTGCCGCCGATTTCGCCGATCAGGATGAAAGCCTCCGTCCCCTCGTCCGCCGCGAACAACTTCACCGCGTCGAGGTGGCTCGTGCCGTTGATGGGGTCGCCGCCGATGCCGATGCAGGTGCTCTGGCCGTAGCCGCGCGAGGTGAGCTGCCAGACGGCCTCGTACGTCAACGTGCCGGAACGCGAAAGGACGCCGACCGTGCCGGGCTTGTGGATGTAGCCGGGCATGATGCCGATCTTGCACTGCTCGGGGGTGATGATGCCGGGACAATTCGGCCCGATGAGCCGGGTGTTGGGCCGGTCCTTGAGCGCCACCTTTACCCGCATCATGTCCATGACCGGGATGCCCTCGGTGATGCAGACGATGAGTTCCACGCCCGCGTCGGCGGCTTCGAGGATGCCGTCCGCGGCGCCGGGCGGGGGGACGAAGATCATGGTGGCGTTGCAGCCGGTCTCCTTGCGTGCCTCGGCCACGGTGTCGAAGACGGGAATCACATCGTCGAACTTCTCGCCGCCGCGACCGGGGGTGACGCCCGCGACGACGTTGGTGCCATAGTCGCGGCAGCCGCGCGCGTGGAACGCGCCCGATTTGCCAGTGATGCCCTGCACGAGCAGGCGGGTGTTTTTATCGACGAGGATGGACATGGGGATTGATGGGAGAAGGGTTATTCTGCGTCGGTGTCTTCATCGTCGGGAACCAGGTTTTTTGCACGGACTTCCTTGATGTGACGCAAGCCGATGAAGCGAGGTTCTTCCTTTTCCGGCAACTCGACGTACAGCACTCCAGCCTTGACCAGCATGGCGGCGAACTCCCGGTGTCTGATGACGACGTTTGCGCCTTTGGTCGTTGCCACTGTGATCGGCTCGAACGGGTGAGCGCGGAGTGCTTTCTTGAGAATGGAGGTCATAAAATAGGACGCAGTTACTCGCCTCTCCGTCCCGGTTGGCGGCGATCGACAAAGATCGTGTTGGGCTTGTTTGGGCTGGGACGCGGCAGAAACGCCAGCCGGGTCTGGTGGGTTTTGATGTCGTAACCGTCGTCGCTGCGGTCGCCACCGCTCTTGGCGGAGGTCCGCACGGCGGAAACCACCAGCGCGACGGGCTTGTCCGTTCGCTCGGCCAGGACGACCGCGAAACGCCCATCGGCCTCGGCCCGTGAGCTGCCCAGCACCTCGTCGGTAGGTTCGCCGTTGTCCTCGGCTTCCACGACTTCCACCAGCACGCCGGGCACCGGGATCTTGGTACCCCGATAGAGCACCCGCCCGCCATAGCGTGGGCCGCCTCCTGCTGCGTCGCTCATTTCGGCCAGGCAGAACAAGACCAAGCAAACCGTGGCCCAGTTCGTGACGGCGCGACGGGCGGAAAGGATTTTCACAACGACAGGCGGTTTCATGCGGGGCGCACGTTGCCTTTGGCAAGACCAACGGCGTGATCTGGATGAAGTGGGTTAACAGCAATACGGCGCTCCAACGGCAGAACAACGAGGTCCATATCCTCCATTGGAATCGCGCCTAGCAACACTTGATCCCCGAGGACTACCGCACCGACGTAACAATCGCGGTTTTCAAAGTGAACGTGAATAGGCCCAACGTAAGGACAGGTCGTTCGCTTGCCATCAGCCGTCGTGACATCCTTGGTCAGTGTCCCTTCCAGCCGAAGTTGGTCCGCGACTTGGCGTGGGATGCAAAGAAAGTTCGCGCCGCTATCCGCCAAGGCTTCTACCTCTAGCGGCTTTAGATCATCCAGCCGTGGATTTGAAAGGATGATTTTGGCGGAAGCGAGACCCATATAAACGAAAAACAGAAACGTCTACGCCGCCGTCGCCGCCGCGCCGACCACCTTCACCGCCGCGTCGGTCAGGTCGTTGGCCGTGATCACCGGCAGGCCGCTTTCCTCGATGAGCTTCTTGCCCTCGGCGACGTTGGTCCCCTCCAGACGCACCACCAGCGGCACCGGCAGGTTGACCGCCTTCACCGCGCCGATGATGCCGCGCGCGATGATGTCGCACTGCATGATCCCGCCGAAAATGTTCACCAGGATTGCCTTCACGTTCTTGTCGCTCACGAGAATCTTGAACGCTTCGGTCACCTGTTGCTCGCTCGCGCCGCCGCCCACGTCCAGGAAATTGGCCGGATTGCCGCCGTGGTATTTGATGATGTCCATCGTCGCCATCGCCAGCCCCGCGCCGTTGACCAGACAGGCGATGTCGCCGTCCAGCCCGATGTAGTTGAGGTTGAACTTGCTGGCGGCCACCTCGCGCGGGTCTTCCTCTGCTTCGTCGCGCATCCCGGCGATTTCCTTGTGCCGGTACAGCGCGTTGTCGTCGAAGTTGAACTTGGCGTCGAGCGCGAGCACCTTGTGGTCAGGGGTCAGCACCAGCGGGTTGACCTCGACCATCGAGCAGTCACACGCTATGAACAGCTTGAAGAGGTTGAAGATCACCTCCGACGCGGGCTTGTTGAGCGCGCCGCCGAACCCCAGGCCCTGCGCGATTTTCCGGGCCTGGTAGTGCTGCAAACCGAGCGTCGGGTGCACCAGCTCACGGCTGATCTTCTCGGGCGTATGTTCGGCCACGTCCTCGATGTTCACCCCGCCTTCGGTGCTGGCGATGACCACCGGGCCGCCCGTCGCGCGGTCCATCAGGATGGCAAGATAGTATTCCTTGGCGATATCGACGCCCTGCGCGACGAGCACTTGGTTGACTAGCCGCCCTTCCTCGCCGGTCTGGTGGGTGACCAACACTTGCCCGAGCATCTTCCCGGCGATTTCCCTGGCTTCCTCGGGTGTCTTGACGAGGTGCACGCCGCCCTTGAACCCGTTCTTGAACGTGCCTTTGCCCCGACCGCCGGCGTGGATCTGCGCTTTGACGACGAGGTTGTCGCCGCCGATTTCGCGGGCGACGGCTTCGGCTTCCTCCGCAGTATAAGCGACCTTGCCCGGACTCGTGGCGACACCGAATTTCTGGAAGAGTTCCTTGGCTTGGTATTCGTGGATGTTCATGCGCGAAAGGGCGGGGATGGGAAAGCAGCGACGGCAAAAAGGAATCGGGGGCGGGGTTCGCTTGGCGTGGCGAAGCGTCAACGTAGGAGCGGTACGGAATGGGCGTCAAGCGCAACTTCCCCCGGTTTCCCGCGATGGCGGCGATTTCCGAACCGCCCCGCACCTCACGAATTCTTCACCGGCCCAAGGAAGGAGTTTGGTCTCACGGTTGCGACAAATTTCCGCAAGCATGAGAAACGGGCGCGATCCACGGAACAATGGTCAAAACGGACGGTGAGATTTGCCGTTTTTGTAAGTCGCTAACCGTGAAACATTAAATCCGAAACTGCCGGGCCGACCAGATTGCATGGACACAAAGAGAAAATAAAAATGCAAAAAGGCATAAAATTTGATTGACGCTCCCCGGTGGCAGTCTCTATACCCGGGTCGTTCACAAATTTAACACTATGCATCGTACATCTATCAAGAAAGCAACTGGGCTCGCCGGAGCAGTGGCAATCGCGTGTGGTTCCAGCGCCTACGGCGCGATTGTCTCCGTGGCTCCGCCGGCTGATTTGACCAACACTCCAGGCGGCGGTGGGGCGATCCCGGGTTTCGGGACCTTCACCGGCACCTTCGCCTTCTGGGACGTCAATAATGACGGCACCACCGACTTCGAATTCACCAACCGCTACCCGAACACCGCTGCCGGTGGCTACGGGGTAGTCTGGCAGTTGGGCATGAATACGACCACCGCGGCGGCCGCTGCGACCAACGGCGTGGTCAGCTACGCCGGTGCCTTCGTTCGTTACGCCAGCGCGCTGACGGCCGGCACGAACATCACGGCTACCTCGGCGTTCTCCACCTCGATGCAGCTCGTGCTTGGCTCGCGCTACAGCTACGGCGGGTTGGGCGTGTACAACTACGGCGGGTTCGCCTCTGCCGTGGCTCCCGGCACGCAGCGTTATGCCGGTTTCCGCTTCGCCGCGGCGGACGGCACTCACTACGGCTGGGTCCAGCTCAGCGTCAACGCGGGCATCATCGACTTCACCAACGCCGCTTATCAGACCACTCCGAACACGGCGATTGTCGCCGGTGCGGTGCCGGAGCCGGGCAGCATGGCCGCTTTGGCCGCCGGGGCCGCCGCCGTCGGGGTGGCGATCAAACGCCGCCGCCGCGCCGCGAAAGCCTGAGCTTGATTGATCGGGTCTTCACTTTTAAGCGAATCTAGCCACAGGCCCCTGCTTCTTCTTGAAGCAGGGGCCTGTTTTTTGCTTCCATCCCCGCATGCCCGAAGCTTCCACCAAACGTGTTCTGCTCATCGGTTGGGACGCCGCCGACTGGTCGTTCCTGACGCCGCTGCTCGAAGCCGGCCAGATGCCCAACCTCCAGTGCCTGATCGAGAACGGCGCGAGCGGCCGCATCGCCACCTTGCAGCCCGTCCTCTCGCCCATCCTCTGGACCAGCATCGCCACCGGCAAGCGCGGCGACAAACACGGCATCCTCGGTTTTGTCGAACCCACCCCCGACGGCCAGGGCGTCCGGCCCGTCAGCAGCACCTCACGCCAGGCCAAGGCGCTCTGGAACATCCTCAGCCAATCCGGGCGTGACAGCGTCGTGGTGAACTGGTTCGCGTCCCACCCGGCGGAGGCCATCCGGGGAGCCGTCGTGTCGAACCGCTTTTCGCAGGCCGCCCACGGCGCCCACCCGCTCGACGAGACCTCGTTCCACCCGCGCGATCTGCTGCCGGTCATGGAGCAGTTGCGCGTCGGGCACGCCGGGCTGACCCCGGCCCAGATGCTGCCGTTTTTCTTGGAACGGATGCCGGATGACGACGATCCGCGCCTGCAAACGCTGGCGCGGCTGGTGGCCCAGTGCGCCAGCATCCACAATGCCGCTACCTATCTGGCGGAGTCCGAGGAATGGGATTTCCTGGCGGTGTACTACGACATGATCGACCATGCGGGCCACGGGTTCGTGGAACTCTCGCCCCCGCGCATGGAGCACATCTCGGAAACGGATTTCCAGACGTATCGGCACGTCATGGAGAGCACCTACCGCTACCACGACCTGATGCTGGGCCGCTGGCTGGAAATCGCCGGGCAGGAGACGACGGTGATCCTGCTTTCCGACCACGGCTTTTACCACGGAGAGTCGCGTCCGCTGGCCGAGCGGGCGCACCTTTCCGGCGAACGTCCCGCCGGGGTGCACACCAACCCGCTGATCTGGCACCGCCTGCATGGGGTCTTCGCCGCGTGCGGGCCGGGCATCAAGCGCGACATGCTCGTGCACGGCGCGTCGCTGCTCGACGTGGCTCCGACGATCCTGGCCCTGCTGGGCCTGCCGGTGCCGGAGGATTTCGAGGGCCAGGCGTTGACGCAGATTTTCGACCGCCAAGTCCCGATTGAAACCGGCCCCTCGCTGGAAGCGCCGCACCCGGACGACGGCGTGCACCGGGGCGTTGCCCTGGAGGAGCAGGACCCGTGGGCCGCGCAGCAGGCGCTGGCGCAGCTCGCGGAACTCGGCTACGTCGAGTCGCCCGACGCCGACCAGTCCAAGCAAATTGCCAGCGCCCGGGAAGCGCACGACAGCCATCTCGCGCAGATTTATTTCGCCGGGGCCCGGCACCAGGAGGCGCTCGATCTGCTGCGCGGCGTCGCGGTGCAACACCCGGAGGACCCCAGCTACCTCTGTCGGCAGGCGATGTGTCTGCTGGCCTTGCGCCGGGTCGATGAGGCGCAGGAAATCGTGGACGGAGTGCTGGAGCGCGCGCCACACTACGCCCTGGCGCAGATGCTGGCCGGGCAGGCCGCCCTGACGAGGGGCGACGAAGCGAAAGCGGAGCGCATTTTCACGGGACTCCAAGGATCGGAAACCGAGATGCCGGGCATCCACAACCAGCTCGCCGGGATCTACCTGCGCCAGCGGCGGTGGGAAGAGGCCGCCGCGTTGTTCCGCCGGGTGCTGGAAGTCGATGCCGACATGGCCGAGGCGCACGACGGCCTGGGCGTGGCCCTGCGGCATCTCGGCCAGCTGGAGGATTCGGTTTACGAGCACATGCAGGCGGCCTCGCTGCAACACAACCGGCCCCAGACGCACATCAACCTCGGCATCAGTTTGTCGCGCACCCGGCAGTTCAACTGGGCGTTGCGCGCCTTCGCGGTGGCCGCCGAGCTCGCGCCCGGCGAACCGTATCCGCACCGTTGCATGGCGCGGGTTTACCGGCACCTGCTGCCCGACCGGGAGAAGGCCCGGTATCATTTGCTGCGCGCGCGGGAACTCCGCCGCCGGCTCGGGCGCACGGCCCCGCAGTTTCGCCAGGGACTCTGACTCATGGACCCCAACGTCATTACCGTAGTCAGCGGGCTGCCGCGCTCGGGCACCTCGCTGATGATGCAGATGCTCGCCGCCGGGGGCATTCCCCCGCTCACCGATGCCCAGCGCGCGGCCGATCCGAGCAATCCGCGCGGTTATCTGGAACTCGAAGCCGTCAAAAAGCTCAAGGTGGATCGCTCCTGGCTGCCGCAGGCGCGGGGAAAGGCCGTCAAAATCATCCACCTGTTGCTGCCCGAACTGGCGGGCGCGCCGCCGGACGAAAACGGGTCGCCGTTGAGCTACCGCGTCGTTATGATGCGCCGGCCCATCGCGGAAATCGTGGCCAGCCAGCGGACGATGCTCGCGCGGCAAGGCAAGGCGAGCGCCGCGGTCCCGGACGCGCAGTTGAGCCAGCTTTTCACGGATCAACTCGCCCGGGTGGAACGTTGGCTGGAGGGCAGGCCCGGGTTTCAGGTCTGCCAGGTGCACTACCCCGAGTTGATGGCCGCCCCGGCGGAAGTGGCGGCGCGGGTCGATGCCTTTCTCGGTGGAGGTCTCGACCAGGCGGCGATGGTCCGGGCGGTCGATCCCTCGCTTTACCGCGAGAAAGCCTGAACGTCCCGGCCTGCCAGGAAAGCCGCCATGTCGTCCGGCAAGGGCGCTTCCACGGTCCGGCGCAGCCCGGGGGCGTCGGCGTCGAACGTGAGCCGCCACGCGTGCAGGGCATGGCGGTCGAGCAGGAGGACCCGCGCGAGATCGGGCGTCCAGCCGGTTTCGATGAACCGCAGGTAGCAATTCTCGTCCCGTCCGTAGATTTTGTCGCCGACGACCGGATGGCCGGTGTGCGCGAGGTGCACGCGGATCTGGTGCAGCCGCCCGGTTTCCGGCAAGGCGCGCACCAGGGCGAAACGCGCGCCGTCCCGCTCGAAGCGTCGAAGGGTCTCGAACCGCGTGCGGGCAGGCGCGCCGTCGGGGTGGATCGTGCGCCTGAGCCAGATCGCGGACGGCATTTTTTCCCCCTGGCGCAGCAGCGGGGCATCCACGGTGCGGGCGTCCCATTCCGGCCAGCCCCAGACCAACGCGAGGTATTCCTTGCCGAAGCCGCCGCGCATCATCGCCAGCGAGAACCGGCGCGCGGCTTCGGCGGTCTTGGCGACGAGCAGCAGCCCGCTGGTTTCGCGGTCCAGCCGGTGGATGAGGGAGACCTGCCCGCCGCTGGCCAGTTCGCAGACGAGCAACGCGCGCAGGTGGTCAAGGAGCGTGATCGTGCCGTCCGGGCGCGTCGGGTGGACGAGCAGGTGCGGCGGCTTGCTGACCACCAGCCAGTCGCCGCCCTCAGCCACGATGGGAATAGCGGAAAGGATGAAAGATGAAGGATGAAGACCGAAGGCGGAAGGGTGAGACGTCGGAGAGCCCGGGAGATAAGAGTCCGTTTACCGCCGTGATTCGTAGGATACCGCTCTTCCTTCGATCTGGCTCCGGCTTTTTCCTTCCGCCTTCGGTCTTCATCCTTCATCCTTCATCCTTTCAATGAACGCTATCCGTTTGCAGGGAGTTTCACGTTGGTACGGGCCGCCCGAGAGCCGGGTCCATGCCCTCGACGACCTCACGCTCGACATCGGGGAAAAGGATTTCGTGGCGGTCACCGGGCCGAGCGGCTGCGGCAAGAGCACGCTCATGCACCTGCTCGGCGGACTCGATACGCCGAGCGCGGGGGAGATTTTCGTCGGCGAACTCCCGTTGCATTCCGCCGACGAACGCGCCCTAACCACCTACCGCCGCCGCGACCTGGGCATCGTGTTCCAGTTCTTCAACCTGCTGCCGACCATGAACGTGCTCGAAAACGTCAGCCTGCCGCTGCTGCTGGCGGGCGAGCCGCCGTCGAAGACGCGCGCGAAGGCGATGGACTTGCTCGGGTTGGTCGGCATGACGCCGCGCGCCGGGCATTTCGTCCACCAGCTCAGCGGCGGCGAGATGCAGCGCACGGCCATCGCCCGGGCGCTGATCCATCGTCCGCGCCTGTTGCTGGCCGACGAGCCGACGGGCAACCTGGACTCCGCCGGGGCGGCCAGGGTGCTCGAAGTGTTGCGGGAGGTTGCCACCCACGCTCTGACGACGCTGGTGGTCGTCACCCACAGCGAGGAAGTCGCCCGGACCGCGAACCGGCGCATCCGCTTGCGCGACGGTCGGCTCGACGGCACGCTGTAGCGCCCCCATAGATGGTCCAACCAACCATGCGAACCAGCAAGTCTCTTCAAAAATAGGGACCGGCTCGGAGAGCCGTCCCTACCTTGAAACGAGACGCGGACGCGCCAGCCTAGCTCAGCTTGTCGGCGTAGTACTTGATCATGGCCGGGTCGATGTCGCTCGGCGACACGAGCTGCGGCTCTTCGTCGAGGTCGGGCCACGGATAACCCGGCGGCATCTCGTCCTTGACGACCAGCGGTTTGCCGTCTTCCGGGTGCGGTCCGTTCCAGATCTTGGCGATCTGCGTGTAATCCTTGCTCTGGTGGAACTGGACGAGGTGCAGCCCCTGTTCCTCTTCGAGCTTGCGCGCCTCGGGGAACTTCCGGTTGCTCACGTCCGGAATCGGCAGCAACCCGCTGACCGGCACGCCGGTGAGCACTTCGAGCGCCTTGGCGTAGGCGACGATGTGCGTGCCGCCGCGTACGAGCAGATAGCCGATCATGGCGCGGGCGCAGGGGTCGTCGGTCGATTCGTAGGCCCGGGACTTCCCGGCGCGCGCGCCGCACTCCAGAAAGAAGTTATGCAGCAGGTCGAGCTTGAGGTTGCCGCTGCTGAACACGTTCTGGCCGGTCCAGAAACGACCCATCGCGTCTTGCGGCAGCGCCGTCTGGCTGCTGTTGAAGAAATGGTCGGTGTTGCGGAAGTTAGACGCTTCCTTGAGCGGGGCAGGATTGGTCGAGGCGTCCTTGTGTTTGGGCGCGGTCGGGTCTTCCACGTTGCCGCCGGTTTTGGCCCCGTGGTTGCGATCCTTGCGCGGGGTGGCGCCGGTCAGCAGCAAATTGATCGTCGCCGACACCGCTTCAATGTGACTGTACTCCTCGGTGGCGATGTTGGCGAGGAGGTCGTAGAACGGCCGGAACTTGGCTTTCCCCCGGAAGTTGAACGACTGGAACGTGTAGTTCATCAGGGTGGACATTTCGCCAAACTTGCCGCCGAGCAGTTCCTGAACGGCAGCGGCAGCGTTGGCGTCGGGTCCATTGGGGGTGGGGAGATCGACGGAGAGTTGGTCGTGGCGAAAGATCATGGGACTATAGGTTCGCCATGAGAGGGGTCGGCGGTTGCAAAATGATTTCCAGATCCGCTCCCGCCGGGTGCGCCCGCAGCAGCCGGGCCAGGGCGCGCAGCCCCCAAACTTCCGAGCGCCGGTGCCCGAGGACGACGACTCCCAGCCCGGTCTCGCGCACCGCCCGGGCCGCTGGTTGCCGCCACTGTCCGGTGACGTACGCGCCGACGCCGCGCGCGCCCGCCTCGCGTGCCAGGGCGTCGGTCATTGCGCCGACCACCGCCACGCGCGCGACCGCCCCCGCGCCGCCGGGGGCCGGGGGCATGACCTGCTCCAGCCCGTCGAATGCCGCCTCCAGCTGCCCGGCAACGGCGTGGAAGGGCACCGGCGAAGGCAGCGCGCAGACCATGCCGAGCGGGCGGCCTGCCTTGTACCCGAGAATTTCCGGCTCGCCCCAGCCGCACGCCGAGGCCAGCACGGGGTTGAAGCCGGTGGTGAGCCGTTCGTCGAAAGCGAGATGGTAGGCCAGGACGCCGGTGCCGGTGTCGAGCAACGCCTCGCGCTGCTGGTCGGTCAACCGCCAGGGACGATGCAGGAAAAGGGCGTCGAGCCGTTCGGCTGCCACCCAGTTTTCCAGTTCGGGCCACGGTTCCAGGGCCAGTCCCAGCCGTCGCACGGGCCGATCCATCGGCAGGAACCAACCGTTCTGATCGTCCGTGCCCGCGAAAATCGCGGCGTGCAGCACCCCGTCAAAAAGGTGAGTGAGAACAGAGGGAGAGAAGCTCAAAAGTTTGTCCGCAGACTACGCAGATTGACAGAGATTGAAGAAGGCGAAAGATTTTCACCCACTACTCCGAATCTGCGTCAATCTGCGTAATCTGCGGACAAATCTCCCTTGCGGGTTGGCACTGGTAGCGGGAACCTTCGCTTCGACACCCCTTCCTTTCCCCTATGGACGACCCCCTTCCCGTTTCCCCCGGTCTGCGCATTCTGGCCATCGACATTGGCGGCAGCGGTTTCAAGGCCGCCGTGCTCGACGCCGAGGGCAACATGCTCACCGACCGCCTGCGCGTGAAGACCCCGCACCCCTGCACGCCGGAAACCTTGCTCGCCAAGCTCGGCGAACTCGTCGAGATGCTCAACGGCACCGAGTTCAACCATATCTCGGTGGGATTCCCGGGCGTGTTGCGCCGGGGGATCATCCTCACGGCGGCCAACCTCGGCGCGGAGTTGCAAGGCTTCGCGCTGGCGGACGCGTTGTCGCAACGCTTCGGCCATCCCTGCCGGGCGATCAACGACGCGGACATGCAAGGGTTGGCGGCGGTGCATGGGCACGGCGTCGAGATCGTCATTACCCTGGGCACGGGCATGGGCAGCGCGCTTTTCAGCGAAGGTCAGCTCGCGCCGCATCTGGAGTTGGCGCATCATCCGTTCCGCAAGGGGGAGACCTACGAGGAGCAGATCGGCAATTTTGCGCTGGAAAAGGTCGGGCCCAAGAAGTGGAACCGGCGGGTGAAACTGGCGGTGGCAACGCTGCGGACCCTGACCACGTTCGACCGGTTGTTCATCGGCGGCGGCAACGCGAAACTGGTGAACTTCAAGCTGGACGACGACGTGGAGATCATCGACAACACGAACGGGATCAAGGGGGGAGCCTGGCTCTGGCGGCAGCCCGTCAAGCCCGCCTGACGATGCGCGGGCCTGCATCCATCTGCTGCCGGAGCGCGGAGGGGGCGTTCGGCTTAAGTGAGGACGCCGTTAGTTGGCGGGGTCGGCGAACAGGTCTGCCACCGGCATCATCCAGCCGGGAACCGCAGGTTCCGCCTCGGCAACCTGGCCGCGCCGGTAGACGGCGACGGGTTGCTCGCCGTTGCCGTCACGATAGACGCGGACCACGTCATCACTGAGCAGGTCCACGTCCCAAACGACGAGCGTGCCGGCGGCGAAGTAATCGGCGCGTTTGGCCGCCATCTCACGCTCGGCGGCAGGGCCGTAGTCGCTCTCGCTGCGAACCTCTGCCGCGAAGGCCGGCGCACCATCGAAAAACTTCATGCCCGGATCAGGGCCGATATAGTAGCCACTATCAGGACTGAAGGATTGCCGATCCGGCAAATCGACGAGAAAACCATTGCCGTCGGCAAACGCGCGTCCCTGTTTGATTCGTTTCGAATAATTTCTCAAGGAGACATAAATCTCCTCTGCAGCATAGGTCGGCATCCCGCCTGGCATAGGCAAATAGACGATTTTCCCGTTGATGATTTCTGCTTTGCCTTCGACCCGGTAGAGTTCGTCCACCAAATCGCGGGTTGCCGTCAGCGTATCCATAACGCAGCCAATTTTATCCGTTTTGTTTGCCGCTGGCTATCTAATCCTCGTAGGCTTCCATCGGCACGCAGGAGCAGAACAGGTTGCGGTCGCCGTACACGCTGTCGATGCGGCCCACCGCCGGCCAGAACTTGTGCTCGCGCGTCCAGCGCGCCGGGAACGCGGCCAGCGAACGGGAATAAGCGTGCGGCCATTCGTCAGCGGTGACGGCCTGGGCGGTGTGCGGCGCATGCTTGAGGACGTTGTCCTTCTTGTCCGCCTCGCCGGATTCGATCGCCTTGATTTCGCCGTGGATGGCGATCATCGCATCGCAAAAACGGTCGAGTTCTTCTTTGGGTTCGCTCTCGGTCGGCTCGACCATCATCGTCCCGGCCACGGGCCAGGAAACGGTCGGCGCATGGAAACCGTAATCCATCAGCCGCTTGGCCACGTCTTCGACCTCGACGCCCGCGCTCTGCTTGAAACCGCGCAAATCGAGGATGCACTCGTGGGCGACCAAGCCGTCGTTGCCACGGTAGAGCACCGGGAAGTGCGGCTCCAGTTGTTTGGCGATGTAGTTGGCGTGGAGGATGGCCAGCTTCGTGGCGTCGGTCAGACCGTCGCGGCCCATCATGGCGATGTAGAGCCACGAGATGACCAGGATGCTCGCGCTGCCCAGCGGCGCGGCGGACACCGGGCCGTGGCCGGAGATGCCGTAGGCGTCGTGCGCCGGGTGGCCGGGCAGGAAGGGGCGCAGGGTTTCGGTCGCGCAGGTCGGGCCGACGCCGGGACCGCCGCCGCCATGCGGGATGCAGAACGTCTTGTGCAGGTTGAGATGCAGCACGTCCGCGCCGATGTCGCCGGGGCGGCAGAGGCCGACCTGGGCGTTCATGTTCGCGCCGTCCATGTAGACCTGGCCGCCGTGGTCGTGGATGACGCGGCAGATGTCGAGGATCGTTTCCTCGAAGACGCCGTGCGTGGAGGGATAGGTGATCATCAGCGCGGCGAGGTCGTCCTTGTGGGCGTCGGCGCGGGCGCGGAGATCAGCCAGGTCGATGTTGCCCTGCGCATCACAACGCACCGGGATAACCTCGTAACCGGCCATGACCGCGCTGGCCGGATTGGTGCCGTGGGCGCTGGTCGGGATCAGGCAGATTTTGCGGTGACCCTGGCCGCGCGACTCGTGGTAGCCGCGGATGGCGAGCAGTCCGGCGTACTCGCCCTGGCTGCCGGCGTTGGGCTGGAGGCTGACGGCGGGCAAGCCCGTGATCTCGCCCAGCCACTTTTCCAACTCGTGCGCCAGGATGCGGTAGCCCTCGGCCTGCCCGGCGGGCGCAAACGGATGCATCCTGCCGAACTCCGGCCACGTCACGGGGAACATCTCCGTCGTGGAGTTGAGCTTCATCGTGCAGCTGCCCAGCGGGATCATGCTCGTGGTGAGCGAGAGGTCCTTCGCTTCGAGGCGCCGCAGGTAGCGCAGCATCCCGGTCTCGGTGTGGTACTTGTTGAAGACCGGGTGCGTGAGGAAGGGCGTTTCGCGCGCCAGCGTTACCGGAAAATCGGAGAGGTCCGCCGCGAAGGTGGACGGGTCGAAGCCCAGTTGCTCGCCGTGGTTGAAAACGGTCCAGAGGTCCTGGAGATCGACCAGATCGACGGTTTCATCGAGCGAAACGCCGACCGTCTCATTATCAATGTGGCGCAGGTTGATGCCCTTGGCGTTGGCAGCGAGGTGGACTTCGAGCGCCTTGCCCGCGCCGACCTTGACCGTCAGCGTGTCGAA
>CAXUHC010000015.1:15826-32050 GCA_964250705.1 uncultured Chthoniobacterales bacterium
ACCGGCGGCGAGGCATTGGGTCAGGCGGTTGACCCGGCGGGCGATGGCCTTGAGACCTTCCGGGCCGTGGTAAACGGCGTACATCGACGCGATGACCGCCAGGAGCACCTGGGCCGTGCAGATGTTGCTCGTCGCCTTGTCGCGGCGGATGTGCTGCTCGCGGGTTTGCAGGCTCAGGCGATAGGCGGGCTTGCCGTGGCTATCCTTCGACACGCCCACGAGGCGGCCCGGCATGTTGCGCTTGAACTCGTCCTTCACCGCGAAAAACGCGGCGTGGGGTCCGCCGTAGCCGAGCGGCACGCCGAAACGCTGCGTGCTGCCGACCGCCACGTCCGCGCCGAACTCTCCCGGCGGCTTGAGCAGGCAGAGCGCGAGCGGGTCGGCGGCGACGACCGCGAGCGCGCCGACGGCATGGACGCCCTGGATAAACGTCTCGTAGTCGAAAATCGTGCCGTCCGTCGCGGGGTACTGGACCAGCGCGCCGAAGAACCTGGCGTCGATGGCGGTGGTCTCGTGGTTGCCGACGACGACCTCGATGTGCAGCGGTTTGGCGCGGGTCTGGACGATGGCAACCGTCTGCGGGTGGCAGCGTTCGGAAACGAAGAAAGACTCCTTGCCCGGCTTGCCGCGCACGGCGTAGGCGAGCGCCATCGCCTCGGCGGCGGCGGTGGCTTCGTCGAGCAGCGAGGCGTTGGCGATTTGCAGGCCGGTCAGGTCGCAAACCATCGTCTGAAAATTGAGCAGGGCTTCGAGCCGACCCTGCGCGATTTCGGCTTGGTAGGGCGTGTAGGCGGTGTACCAGCCGGGGTTCTCCAGGATGTTGCGCTGGATGACGCCGGGGGTCAGGGTGTCGGAATAGCCGGTGCCGAGGTAGGAGCGGAACACCTCGTTGCGGGCGGCGATCTTGCGGAGTTCGCCCAGGGCCTCGCTCTCGCTCAGCGCGGCGGGAATGCGCAGCGCGCGCCCCAGGCGGATGTTGGCGGGAACGGCGGCGTCGATGAGGCCGTCGAGCGTGGGGTAACCCACCAGGTCGAGCATCTGCGCGATTTCTTCCGGGGTGGAGCCGAGGTGCCGCCGGGGGAAGGTGTCCAGCGGACGGAGCGGATCGGGCGCCGGCGCGGCGGTTGCCGTCGGCTGGGAGGCTGGAGTGGCGTGAACGGCGGGAGCGGGCGCGGTGTCGAGTTCGGGCATGGCGGAATCGAAGATGGTTGCGGGGAAAATACGCCGGAAATCCGGTTTTGTCTCGTGCAGTTACGCTGGCCGCGCCGTGGAACAAATACGCGCCGGGGGAGATATCCTCGCCCGAATTCTGCTCTGACACTGATAGTATGTATACCCAGCCAGTCGAGATTCACTCGGACGCCACGAATTTCGCGGTCATGCGTCATCCCGACCGCCGCTTTCCGGGCTCGCTCGTGCAGGGCGACACCCTGCACACCCTCTGGCGCGCCGCCGACGCTGCCTGCCGTTGCCTGTCCGGCGAAGCGCCCGACGTCGAGGGGGCGCTGGTAGATATCGTGTGGCTGCGCGATGCCTTGCGCGACCGCGTCAACCACTACAAAGAGGTGCTGGCCGAGCACAGTCTGCCGTTGCCATTCAAGGAAGCCCCGACCATCGTTGAATTCCGACAACCCGCACCCGCCATCGGCGGTGGTCTGGCCCAGACCCTTCAGGCGGAAATTTGCTTGCCGTAGGCGTCGGCATCCAGGAGAGCGTCGGCGTCGGCGCCGGCCACATCCTTCAACCGGAAAAGCCAGCCGTCGCCGTAGGGATCGGTGTTGACCAAGGCCGGATTGGCCGCCAAGGCCGGGTTGACCTCCGACACCTCGCCGCCCACCGGCGAATAAATATCGCTGGCCGCCTTGACCGACTCGACCACCGCCACGGTCTGCCCCGCGGCGAGCTTGGTGCCGATTTTCGGCAGATCGACGTAAACGATGTCGGTCAACTCTGCCTGGGCGTGGTCGCTGATGCCGACGGTGCCGTCCGGGCGCAGCCATTCGTGAGTGGAGGCAAACTTGAGGTCGGTGGGGACATTCATGGTAAAGGTGGGCGGAGTTTTAACGCAGAGGGCGCAGAGAAAAGGCAGGAGGGACGCAGAGAGGAGAAAGGAGGAATTTGGTTTATCCCTTGTCGCCTGCCGGGGTGAAACGTTCGTCGCGGCGTTTGTAGAGCGGTTTCTTTTCGGTGACGGCGGCGTAACGTTTACCCCGGATGTCGATTTCTATCGGCGTGCCCGCCTTGGCGAACTTCGCGGGCAGATAGGCCAGGCCGATCCCGGCTTCCAGGCTGGGGGAAAGGCCGCCGCTGGTCGTCTCGCCGATGGGGTTGCCGTCGCCGTCCTTGGCGTAGACCGCGTAATGCGGGCGGGGCGGGGGGGATTTGTCCGTCATGCGGAAGGCCGCGAGGCGTTCGGTGGGCCCGCCCCCGGCTTTCTGCTGGAGGAGCACGTCGCGCCCGATAAAGGCGGGCTTCTCCAGGTCCGCGAAGATGCCCAGTCCGGCGGCCAGCGGGGTGCGCGTGGGAGAGAGGTCGGAGCCGTTGAGCGGGTAGCAGACCTCCAGGCGCAGGCTGTCGCGCGAGCCGAGGCCGCAAGGGATCAGCCCGGCGCCCGCGCCGGTTTGCAGGAGTTCGTCCCAGACGACTTCCGAGGCCCGGGCCGGGAAGAACCACTCGAAGCCGTCCTCGCCGGTGTAACCCGTGCGGGCAACCAGGAAAGTCAGGCCGTCGCGTTCCAACACGCGCACGCCGAACCTCTCGGGACACGGGGCGTCCGGCCCGAAAAACGCGGCGAAAATCTGCGGGGCGCGCGGACCCTGCACCGCCAGGGCCGCGAAACGGTCGCTGCGGTTGGCCAGTTCAATGCCGGTGTCGCCCTCGGCGTCGGGCGGGGGCAAGTGCGACCGGAGCCAGGCAAAGTCCTCGTCGATCTTGGAAGCGTTGACCACGAGCAGGAATTCGCCCTCGGCGTACTCGTAGATGATCAGGTCATCGATGACGCCGCCCTGCTCGTTGAGCAGGAATCCATATTGGCTCACGCCCGCGCTGATGCGGTTGAGATTGTTGGTAAACAGGGAGTTCAGCCACGCCTTGGCCCCGGCGCCGCCGACGATGAATTGTCCCATGTGCGAGATGTCGAACACCCCGGCGGCGGTGCGCACGGCGCGATGTTCGGCCAGGATGCCGCCCGGGTACTGCACAGGCATCGACCAACCTCCGAAACCGACCATCTTGCCGCCCAGCCGGACGTGAGCAGCATGGAGCGGGGTCTGCTTGAGAGCCGGGGAAGCCGGTTGCTCGGCGGTGGCGGGCGGCAGGGAATCAGGGCTGATGGCGGCTTCCGAAGACACCCTGTTTTTCTAACGGCGCCGGGCGAGCGTGTCAAAGAATTGTGACCGCACGCGAAGAGGCCGCGGCGCACGATGGAGAAGAAAACCGCTCGTATTCCGCCGGACACCCTACTTTTTCCCATGCGCTGGATTCACGTCTTGGAACGCCGCTTCGGCCATCTGGCCATCCCCGGCCTGATGCGCGTGGTGGTGATGTTCAACGTGCTGGTTTACGTGATGATGTGGACCAAGCCGACGTTCGCGGAAACACTGACCTTACGGCCGGAACGCGTCATGGCCGGGGAGGTGTGGCGGCTGGTGACCTATATCTTCATCCCGGCAGCCACGGCGGGCGGGCGGGTCAACATGATCCCGCTCAACCTGTTGTTCGCGCTGCTGTACTTCAATTTCCTGTGGTTCATGGGCGAAGGGCTGGAGCGGGCCTGGGGCACCTTCAAGCTCAACCTGTACTATCTCGTCGGGATGGTGGGAACGACGGTGGCCGTATTTTTCTTCGGGTCGGGCGACGTGACGGGACTGTTCCTGAACTCGTCGATCTTTTTTGCCTTCGCCACGTTGTTCCCGAACTTTCCGATCCTGTTGTATTTCATCATCCCGGTGCCCGCGAAATGGATCGCGCTGTTTTCGGTGGTGTTGCTGGGATTCAGTTTTATTGACGGCACCATGTCCGTGCGGCTGGCGATTGCGGTGGCGTTTGCCAATTACCTGCTGTTCTTCGGGTACGAGTGGGTGCGAATCTGGCGCGAACAGGGGCGCACCGTGGCCAGGCGGCAACAGTTCCAGATGGCCGCGCGCGTCGACGAGGAAGAGACGCTACACCACTGCAAGGTCTGCGGGGCGACGGAGGTCAGCGCGCCGGAACGGGAGTTCCGCGTCTCGGCGGACGGCGAGGAGTATTGCCTGACGCATCTGCCGCCGCGGCAGGAGGGGCAGGTTGTCGGGTAGGGAGGCCGGATTTCTAACGCAGAGGACGCGGAGAAAAGGCAGGAGGGAGGCGGAGGAGGGAAGGGGAAATATTCAGAGAGGGGTCTTTGCGCGTTCCAGGGCGCGCAACGCCCGTCCGCTGGAAATGGCATCACGGGCCTTTGCGACCCCGGCAGGCAGGTCATCCGATAATCCGGCCACGACGAAACCCGCCGCTGCGTTGAGCAGCACCAGATCGCGCCGCGCGTCGGTGATCTCACCGGACAGCAGGCCCACGAGAACCCGCGCGTTTTCCGCCGCCGTGCCTCCGAGGAGGACCCCGAGGGCATCCTGCTGGGGCAGGCCGGCGTGCTCGGGGGTGAGAAGTTCGTGGAAGGTTTCCGTGCCACGGGCGAGGTCGAAGCGGCTGACGTGGGTCCCGCCCAGGGTGGAAAGCTCGTCCATGCCGCCCGCGCCGTGGACCACCCACCCGCTGCGGCGGCCAAGCTGGCGCAGTACTTCGGCGTAAGTTTTCGTCAGGCCGGGGGTGAAAATCCCGACGAGCTGGTGGGCTGGCCGGGCGGGATTGAGCAGGGGACCGAGCAGGTTGAAGATCGTGCTGATGCCCTCGGCGGCAAGCTGGCGGCGCACCGGGCCGATGGCGGCAAACGCCGGGTGGTACCGCGGCGCGAACAGGAAACCGAAGCCGCTGGTTTCCAGGCTGCGGCGCAACCCGGCGGGCGGGAGATCGAGCGGCACGCCGAGCGCAGCGAGCACATCGGCCCCGCCGCTTTTGGACGTGACGGCGCGGTTGCCATGCTTGACCACCGCCGCGCCGCCGCCCGCTAGGACGAACGCGACCGTGGTCGAGACGTTGAAAAGGTGGAGTTGGTCGCCGCCGGTGCCGCAAACGTCGATGGCCGGACCGGGCAGCCGGGCGGGGTCGATCTCCGGGTCCACCGCGCGGGCGAGGAGCGCGCGGGCGAAACCCACGATCTCGGCGGGGGTCTCGCCCTTCGCGCGCAGCGCGCGAAGGAAGGCGGCCTTGCCGGAGTCGGGCGCGGCAGGGTCGGTCAGGGCGGCGACGGCCCGGTCGATTTGCGCGGGCGAGAGTTCGGATGGGCCGATGAAAGAAGGGAAGACGCTCACAAAGCGGGAGATGGTCCGCAGGTTACGCAGATTTACGCAGATTGAAGAGACAAGCAGAAGGGATTTTTCTGCTTCTGTTTCCTAATCTGTGTAAATCTGCGTAATCTGCGGACCATTCCTTCATCCTTCATCCTTTCCCCATGCCCAGCTTTGATATCGTTTCGGAAGTCGACCGGCAGGAAGTGGACAACGCGCTCAACCAGGCGCGCAAGGAACTCGTCACGCGCTTTGATTTCAAAGGCAGCAAGGCCGCCATCGAACAGCCGTCCAAGGATAAAATTGCGCTGTCGGCAGAGGACGGCACGCGGCTCAAGGCGCTGCACGAGATCGTGATCGGCAAGCTGGCCAAGCGCAACATCGACCTGCGCAACGTCGAGCACGGCGACCCGGCGATTTCGTCCATCGGCCACGCGCGGCAGGAACTGACGATCAAGCAGGGGATCGAGGGCACACGGGCCAAGGAGATCATCACGGCGATCAAGGCGCAGCCGTCGCTGAAGGTGGCGTCGTCGCTGCAAGGGGACGAAATCCGCGTGACCGGCAAGAAGCGGGACGACCTTCAGGCAGTCATCGCGTTCTTGAAAGGGAAGGATTTCGGGCTGTCGCTGGTGTTCAAGAATTTCCGGGATTAGCTGCGTTCACGGTGGCGTCGGCACCCTGAGCCGCCGAGTGGAAAACGGCGATGAAACAAAATCTCGACCGTTTGGAATACGGACCGCGTTTCGCCGTCTTCACCAGTACAAGACCCAACCTCCCACTCGTTTTCATGCATTTTCCGGCTCATCCTCTTCGCCTCATCCTCGCCCTTGGTTTCCTCGGTGCCGCCTCCGCCTTGCACGCGGACGACGTTCCCGTCTGGAAGGACGTGACGCCCAGCGGCTTGTCCTCCGACGCTCACACGACCGTCAGTTCCGTGGACTACGGCAACGGCACCTTTGTCGCCATGGGGCTGCACTACATCCCGGGGGACGTGACATCCATCCATGACGTAAGCTTCACCAGCAGGGACGGCTCCGCCTGGACGGCGCACACGCTGGACTTCTCCACCAGCGGCAAGGTGCGTTTCGCCAACGGCAAGTTCTTCGTATTCGGCGCGGCTCCGACCCAGAAAATCTTTTCCTCCACCGACGGCGCGACCTGGACCAACGTCCCCGACGCGGACTCGGAGGGGTATCTCGTCGGCCTCGCCACGGGCAACGGCGTCACCGTGGCCGCCCGCGGGGCGGGCCTATCCGGAGCGCTGGTGGACGTGACCACCGACGGCGCGACCTGGCAGGGCGTCCCGCTGCCGCCCGCCTCAATGTTCGACACCAACACGGACATCGCGTTCGGCGCGGGCCTGTTCGCCGTGGTCAGCGCGGGCACCTCGCTGCCGCACCTTTTCACCAGCCCGGACGGCCGCGCGTGGACCGCGCAAACTGGACTGAACAACGGCAACGGCTACATTTACATCGCCTACGGCAACGGGACGTTTCTCGCGCAGGAAAATGGGATCAGCCAGAAGGTCAGCACCGATGGCCTCACCTGGACGACGGCCAGCCCGGGTGTCCTGGAGGACATTCCCGGCGCCGGTACCCTCAACGTGGCCACGCGTTTCGGGAGGTTCCTGAACGGACAGTTCATCAGCGTGGGCGGAGGCATCTTCGGCTTCAATCTCCACGCCAGCGCCGACGCGCGGAACTGGACCTCGTTCGGCACGGTTACCGGCAGCTCGGATTACATCCGCGACCTGGCGTTCGGCGGTGGGCACCACGTGGTTGTTTGCCCGAAAAACATTTTCGTCAGCGGCGCCGGTGGGACGCCGCCGCCCGTGACCAAGACGGCGGATTTATCGGTGGCGTTCAGCGGCGGGAAGGTGGGCCTCAACGCCAGGGGGACCAAGACCAAGTTCAAGGGTACGCTCACGGTGGACAACTTCGGCAAAAAACCTGCCGTCGATGTGCAGGTGGCGGCTTTTCTCTCCGACGATCAGACGTTCTCGGTGGCAAGCGATCACTTCGTGTCGATGTTGAGCCTGTCGGACCTGGGGTTCCCCACGCTGGCCAAGAAGCATGGGACAACCGGCCCGCTGGCGGTCGGTTTCAGCGGCAAGACCAGCGATCTGGGTGCGACCACGGGCAAGTATCTGCTCATCGTCGCCGACCCGCAGGGTGCGATCAACGACAGCGACCGCTCGAACAACGTGACCGCTTATGGTCCGCTGCCGTGAGTTCCGCCAGCCAGCTGTTTTCCGGCGTCGGTCATGAGTAGCACGCCCTAGCCGCCCTGCACCGGCGGCATGACCGATACCTCGTCGCCTTCGTGCAGTTCCTGCCCGCGCCCGGCGAATTCCAGGCCGATGGCGACGAGCAGCGTCTTGTCCCAGCCCTGCATCTTCGGGTGGTCAGCGTAAAGGCGGGCGAGCAGGTCGGCCACGGTGGACCCGGCGGGCAGGTCGAGTTCGCGCCCCGCGCCTCCGGCCACGTCTCGCAACCGCGAGAAAAATTGCACTTGGATCTTCACCTAGCGTTTTAGTTTGACGCCTTCCCCTCGCTCTGACGAATGCGTTCCAGCCCAGCGGCGATCACGTCCTCGCTCAGCACGCCGATGCACGGCAGGTTGCGGTACCGCTCGATGAAATCCAGCCCGTAGCCGACGACGAATTCGTCCGCGATGTCGAAGGCGACGTAATCCGCCTGCACCTCCTTGACGCGCTCGACGTGCTTGCGCAGCAGCACGCAGATTTTCACGCTCCCGGGGTTTTCGGCCAGCAGGCGTTCGCGGACGGCGTGGAGCGTGCGCCCGCTGTCGAGGATGTCGTCGAGGATGAGCACGTCGCGCCCGGCGATGTCGGGCATGGTGTGTTGATCGAACGTCACGATGCCGCTGCTCCGGTCGCCGACGTAGCTGGCCACGCTCAGGCAGTCCACCGCCAGCGGCAGCGGGATGCGCCGCAAGAGGTCACCCATGAACATGAAGGAGCCGTTGAGCACGGCGACGACCGTCAACTCGTGGTCGCGGTAGTCCCAGGTGATCTGGTGGGCCAGTTCGTCCAGGCGGCTGAGGATGGTGCTCTCGTGGTAGAGCACGCGCTTGAGGTCGGCGAGCATGTTTGCCACCCGGGATACACGGGAACGCGGACGCTGGCAAACCTTCCTTGCCGCCGGGACGCGATCTTTTATAGTGGGAAGCGTCCGTGCGCGCGTTTTCTCCATGAGCCTCTCCGCCACCGCCGCCGCCCCGCGCCTGGACCGGGCTGCCGCCGAACCGCTCGTTCTGCGCCGGCTGCGCTCGCTGTGGACCCGGCGGCTGGCGGGGGCGCTGCTGGAGCGGGGGTGCCGCGCGCTGCTGGCGGTGTCCGTGGCGCTGCTCGCCGTGGGCGTTGGCCGCTATTTCCAGGGAGAGCTGCCTTGGAACGGCGAGGCCGCCGGGAGCATGGCCGGGGCGGCGTTGTGCGCGGTGTTGATCTACACGCTCGGCTCGGCGCCGTCGCTGGAGGATACCGCCGGGTGGATCGACCGGCAGGCAGGCACGCACGACCGTTTCCATACCGTGCTCGGCTTTGCCTCGCGCCCGGAACTCGCGCCGCTGGAAACGCTCGCCCTGGCGGAGTGCGTGCGGTACGTCGAAGGGTTTCCGGTCCGGCAATGGACGCCGATCCGGGCGCCGCGCGCGCTGTGGTTCGTGGCGGTACCGTTGATTTCGCTGGGATTGCTGGCGTGGCACGCGTCGCTCGGGATCGGACAGGCCCCGCGCGACCCGGCGCTCGACGCCGCCGTCGCCCGGCGGGCCGACGCGTTGGAAAAAATCGCCGGCCGTCTCAAGCGCGACGCTCAGCAAGCTCCCGCGCCCGACCTCGATAAAATCGCCGAAGCCATGAAGCGCGGCGCCGAACGGCTCAAGGAGAGTCAGCGGCAGGGCGACGAGCAGAAACTTAAAACCGCGCTGGGCGAGCTTTCCTCGCTCGAAGCCATGCTCGCCGCGATGAAACAGGCCGCGAAAGATGCCAAGGTCTCGCCGGGCGAACTGGCCGCGCTGGCCGCCGCGCTGGCGGCGAGCGCGCCGACCAGGGACGCCGGTGAGATGGTCAAGCAGGGGCAGCTCGCACAGGCGGGCGACCAGTTGCAAAAACTGGCCGAGCAGATGAAAGCGCAGGGCGGCGACGCCAAGGCGCTCCAAGAGTTGGCGCAGTCCATACAGGAGCAAGCGGCGAAGTTGAGCGAACAGGAACGGAACGAGGTCGCGCGGCAGATGCAGGAGGCCGCGCAGGCCGGACAGAGCGGGCAGTCGCAGCTCGGCGCGAAGGCCATGCAACGGCTGGCAGAGCTGATGCGGCAGGCCGCGAAGAACAACGGCGCGCAACGCCAGGCAACGAGCCAGTCCGGTGCGAAAGGCGGCCCGATGAGCGAACAGCAGATGCAGGATCTGCTCAACGCCCTGGAAAACATGAAAGACGGTTTGCAGCCGGGCGGCGACGGACAAATGCCGGGACTACCCAACGACGGGCAATCGGACGGCAAGTCGTTGGCGCTGGTGGAGTCGTTTGCAAAAAAAAGCGGCGGCGCGACCAAGCCCGGTGACCAACCGGCGGGGATGCCGGGCGGTGAACGGGACGAAGGCACGAACGATCATCTGCTGGCGGACCGGGCGGCGGACGCGCAGAAATCCGAGGGACCATCCAAGCGCCTGGAAGGAATGCTCGGAGAAGGGGCGTCGTTGCAGGAACTCGTCGGCGCGGCGGCCAATCCGGCGCGTGCGGGACGCGGCTACCGCAACCTTTACGAAGCGATTGCGCCCGCCGAGCAAAACAGCGTCGAGCAGGAGAACATCCCGCTGGGTTCGCGGTTTTTCGTGCGGCGGTATTTCGAAAACATCCGGCCGCAGAATTGAGCGTGATGCTGTTGTTGAAACCCAACCATAAAATTTTTGTCATCCTGAGCGCAGTCGAAGGACCCCGCAAGCGGGGTACCTGCGTCCTCTTACTGCTGGCCATGCGCCGAAACGCTGCGGCCAGCGCGGGTTTGGGCTGGGTGCCGGTACGGGTGCAGAGCGGGTACCACCTGGAGAGGTCCTTCGACTGCGCTCAGGATGACGGAAGATTTTTGAAGCGACGGTTGTTCGATAACCAAACATTTTCATGACCACCACCGAAACCAGCCAGCAGCAGGTCGAACAATTCCGCGCCAAATTCGGCCACCTCCGCGATGAACTCGCGCGGATGATCGTCGGCCAGGGCGAGATCATCGACGCGACCCTCGTCGCCTTTTTCGCCGCCGGACACGTCTTGCTCGAAGGGGTTCCCGGGCTGGGCAAGACCATGCTGGTGCGGACACTGGCCGACGCGGTGAACCTGAAATTCTCCCGCGTGCAGTTCACCCCCGACCTGATGCCCTCAGACATCATCGGCACCAACATCATCACCGAGGACGAGCACGGCAAGAAGATGTTCCGCTTCCAACCCGGCCCCGTGTTTGCCAACATCCTGCTCGCCGACGAGATCAACCGCGCCACGCCCAAAACACAGAGCGCGCTGCTCGAAGCCATGCAGGAAAAACACGTCACCGTGGCGGGCACGACGCACCGCGTGGACGAACCGTTCATGGTCCTCGCCACGCAGAACCCGCTGGAGATGGAAGGCACATATCCGCTGCCCGAAGCGCAGTTGGACCGGTTTCTTTTCAAGCTGCGGGTCACCTACCCGACGGCGGACGATCTGCACACCATTCTGGACCGCACCACGCAGACCGGCGCGCCGCGGATCAAGAAAGTCATTGATGCCGACGAGGTCCGCGCGCTGCGGGCCACCGTGCGCGAGGTACCCATGACGCGCGAGGTGCAGGCGCACGCGATCAACCTCGTGCTGGCGACCCACCCGGAAAACGCCGCCGTCGCCCCGCTGGCCAAGCGGTTCGTGCGCTACGGGGCCAGTCCGCGCGGCGTGCAGGCGCTCATTCTCGCGGCGAAAATTTATGCGCTGCTCGACGGCCGTTACCACGTCTCGCGCGCCGACATCGACAAGGCCGCGCTGCCCGCGTTGCGGCACCGCCTCATCCTGAACTTCGAGGGCGAGGCGGAGGGGGCGTCGAGCGAGCAGGTGCTCACGGAAATCCTGGCGCGGGGATAAAACCAAACGACCCTCCCCAAACGCTTTACCTTGTAGTACATCCCATGACGCCCGCACAAAGTCACGACAACGGCCCCTCGGGCATCGCCCCGGCTCCCGCCTGCACGCTGGTCATTTTCGGCGCGGGGGGTGATCTCACCAAGCGGTTGCTCATGCCCGCGCTCTACAACCTCTCGGGCAGCAGTCTTTTGCCGGATGATTTCAAGATCATCGGTCTCGACCGCACCGACACGGACGACAGCGGTTGGCGCAAGGCGTTGACCGATACCATGCAGGAGTTCACGCGCGATAAAACCGCCGAGTTCTACACCCCGAAGATCGACGAGAAACAGTGGGGCTGGGTGACGGACAAAATGTTGTACGTAAAGGCGGACTTCGACCAGGACGACACTTACAAGCAGCTCAACGAAAAGATCGGCGAGGGCCGCAGCGTGGTGTTTTACCTCGCGGTGGCGTCGCGGTTCTTCGGCCCGATTGTGGACCACCTCGGCCAGAGCGGGTTGCTCAGGGACGCACCGGGAAAGTTCCGGCGCGTGATCATCGAAAAACCTTTTGGCAGCGATCTGCAAAGCGCCCGTGACCTCAACGCGCGCATCCTCAAGCAAGGCAGCGAAGGGCAGTTCTACCGGGTGGACCATTTTCTGGGTAAGGAGACGATCCAGGCGATCATGGCCGTGCGGTTTGCCAACAGCATGTTCGAGCCGACGTGGCGGCGCGAGTACATCGACCACGTTCAGATCACGGCGGCAGAGACCATCGGCGTCGAGCAGCGCGGCGCGTTCTACGAGCCGACCGGCTGTCTGCGCGACATGGTGCCCAACCACCTCTTTCAACTGCTGTGCATGACGGGCATGGAGCCGCCCAATTCTTTCGACGCGGAGGACGTGCGCACGGAAAAAGCCAAGCTCGTGCAGGCGACGCATCCGGTGGAAGTCACGGACGTCGTGCGCGGACAATACACGGCAGGGTCGGCGTTCGGCAAACCCGTGGCTGGATACCGGGAGGAGGCGCACGTCGACCCGAAAAGCCGCACGGAGACGTATGTCGCCGCGAAGTTGAAAATCGATAACTGGCGCTGGGCGGGCGTGCCATTCTACCTGCGCACCGGTAAGCGTCTGGCCGGTCGGCGCACGGAAATCGCCATCCACTTCAAGCCCGCGCCATACCAGATTTTCCGTGACACGCCGGTGGACGAACTCACGCCGAACATCGTCAAAATCATGGTCGATCCCGAGCAGGGGATCACCACGCAGTTCAGCGCCAAGGTGCCCGGCCCCGTGATGAAGCTCGGCAAGGTGGCGACCAGTTTCAAGTACAAGGATTTCTTCGAGGAAAAGCCGAACGTCGGCTACGAAACGTTGCTTTACGATTGCATGATGGGCGACGCGACGCTGTTCCAGCGCGCGGATAACATCGAGGCCGCCTGGGCGGTGGTGCAACCGGCGCTGGACGCCTGGAGCAAGGGCGGCGACCCCGAGTTCTACGCCGCCGGCAGCGATGGGCCTGCGGCGGCGGACCAACTTCTCGCCCGTGATGGCCGCAAATGGCTGCTGCTGGCGGAGTAGGTCAGGGGTAGGGAGGAGCGTCCCTGCTCCTCCCTGATTCACCCGATAGGCGTGGGGCGTAAAGGAAAAGCCGCGTGCGCGGAACACGCGCTGAAGGGAGGGCGTTTGCCTGCTCGCGCCGCTGCCCATTCGATTTCTACGCGCGGTCGCGCAAATTGGGGAGGAGCAGGGACGCTCCTCCCTACCCGTGCTTTGAAAACCGCCGGCGCGGTCCATCTGCAACCACATTCGGTGTATACTCCCGCTACCATGAGCGACCAGCCTGCATCCCCCCAGACGCGCTTCTCCGTGGATGACCAGACGCTCGTCTATCTGCGCGTCCTCGGCGCACGTTATCCCAACATTGACGCCACCCTCGCCGCCATCGCGGGCTTGCGCGCGGCCTTGACCCTCCCCAAGGGTACGGTCCATGTCATCAGCGACGTGCACGGCGAATTCGCCAAGCTCACCCACATCATCAACAACGCCTCGGGCAGCCTGCGCCCACTGGTCGAGCAGACTTTCGGCAAACGCCTCACCGCCGGGGAGAAGCTCGACCTGCTCAACATGATCTATTACCCGCGAGAGACTTATCCTCTCCTCGCGGAACGCCTGCCCGACACCGCCGCGCGCCGCAATTTCCTGCGCCGCCAGACCCGCCTGGAGATCGAACTCCTGCGCCGTATTTCGCGTCCCTACAATCTCGAAACCATCGGGCGCGTTTTCCCGGCGCATCACAAGACGCTTTTCTGCGAACTCCTCTTCGGCGCGCAGCTCGAACGCTCCGCCGGTTACATCGACGCCATGCTCGACGCGTTCGTCGACCACGATCAGGAACTGCCCTTCCTGCGTTCGCTCGCGCGCATCATCCGGCACCTGCTTTTCTCCGAACTCATCGTTGCGGGGGATTTTGGTGACCGCGGCCCGCGCATCGACAAGGTCATCGACTACGTCATGCGCCAGCCCAACGTCGCCGTCACCTGGGGCAACCACGACGTTTCCTGGATGGGTGCATGTCTGGGTCAGGAGGCATGCATCGCCAACGTCCTGCGCATGAGCCTGCGCTACCAGCGCCTTTTCCAATTGGAGATGGGCTACGGCATCCCGATGGCCGCGCTGGAAAAACTCGTGCGCACGGTCTATTACGACGATCCCGCCGTGCGTTTTCCTTGTTTGGGTCAGGGGATCCGCGACGCCGCCACGATGTCGCGGATGCAGAAGGCGATGGCAGTCATCCAATTCAAGCTGGAAAGCCAGACCATCACGCGCAACCCGGATTTCCAACTCGGGCACCGTCAGTTGCTGCTCGGGATCAATGCGGAACACGGCACCATCAAGCTGGACGGCACCGTCTACCCGCTGACCGACATGAATTTCCCCACCGTGGACTGGAACGACCCCGCGCGCCTCTCGCGTGAAGAGGAGGAATGCATGGCGCAATTGAAAACGTCCTTCCTCCAGAGCCAGACGCTCTGGGAGCAGATGCGCTACCTCGAACGCAAGGGCACCATGCACCTCGTGCGCGACTACAACCTCATCTTCCACGGCTGCGTGCCCGTGGACGCGCAAGGCAACTTTCTGCCCATGCGCGTGGACGGCGAGGAACACCGGGGCCGCGCGCTCTTCGAGGCGCTCGACACTGCCGTGCACCGGGCCTTCCGCGTGCGCGACCCGCGTCATCTCGACCTCTTGTGGTACCTCTGGGGCGGGCCGTTGTCGCCCGTATTTGGGAAAGACAAGATCGCTACGTTCGAGAGCTACTTCATCGCCGATAAGCACACCCACCACGAGACGAAGAATCCGTACTTCAAGCTCATTCACGAAAAGGAGTTTTGCCGCAGCATCCTCGTGGATTTCGGCGTCGATCCCGACCACGGCCTCATTGTCAACGGTCACGTCCCGGTCAAGATCGAGCAGGGCGAATCACCCATCAAGGCGAGCGGCATGGCCATCACCATCGACGGCGCGTTTTCCGAGGTCTACGGCGACAACGGCTTCACGCTGGTACTTGATGCCGACCGAACGTACCTTGCGCAGCACCATCATTTCGAGTCCATCAGCGAGTCCATCACGCGCGGGGCGGACATCATCCCCACGATCCAGGACGTGGCGGTGTTCAACCCGCCGCGTCGTGTGTCCGATACGGGCCAGGGTGAGACGCTCCGACACGAGATCGCCGCGCTGGAATTGCTGGTCCGCGCTTACCAGGAAAACATCCTGCCCGAGCAGATCGAGCAAGCGCGACCGTTATAAGGCCCTGATACCAATAATAGAGTTGCGTTTGCTGATAGAAAAGTATTGACCCGACAACGGTACTGGTAAAATCGGGAGGTGGCGAAGCCATGCCATCTCAAACGCAAAGAGAATTTCCTTTCACGGCTGAGTCTGCTAACGTCTACACGATGCAACAACTCACCGCCATCCTTCATCGTGGCGAGCCTGACGAAGGCGGCTTCTGGGCCACCTGCCTGGAAGTGCCGGGTGCCAACGGGCAGGGGGAAACGCAGGAAGAATGTCTGCGTGACTTGTCTGTTGCGGTCCGGCTCATCCTCGAACCGAACGAAGCGGAAGCGTTGCGCGAGGACCCAGCAGCGGTCAAGCTGGCCCTCGCCATCCCGTGAAAAGACGGGAATTGGTGCGGCATCTGGAAGCGGGCGGCTGCGTCCTGCTTCGCGAGGGCGCCAACCATTCTATTTATTCGAATCCTGTGGCCGGTGTTCGGGAAGCAGTGCCTCGCCACACGGAAGTTAAATGGCATCACTTGGGAACGCACTTGTCTGAGAAGTTGCACTTTGCCTGTGCTTGTTTGCCGCTCAGAGCAGCCTGATCTGCAACCGATCCGCTTCCGCCGCCGCCGTCACCTGCCGCTTCCCCGCCTTCCGCCTGCGCGCCACGCCGCCACGAATCGTCAGCGGACGTTCCCGGCTGCCGTGCCGTGCCCAGACGCGTTGGGCTTCCCGGCGCGCGAAATCCGTCTTGCGAATCGCGCCGAGTTTTTCCCGGGCGTGTTGATACGCGACCGCGTGTTCGACCACCGGTGCGGGGTAGTCCCGCCCGAGGCGGCACCCGGCCTTCCGCTGCATGGAAACAGGCATCAAATGCGGTTCGGCTAAAAACGCCACCGGGACGCGCGCCAGCTCCGGCACGAACCGCCGGATGAACGACCCCTCCGGGT
>CAXUHC010000016.1:0-11902 GCA_964250705.1 uncultured Chthoniobacterales bacterium
GGTTTCTACCTGTAGGCGCTTGGCGACGAGTTGCGCCTCGGCCTCGCCCTGCTGGGCGCGGACCCCGCGCACCCGGCCCAAGGTGGCGAACCCATCGAAAAGCGTCCATGTTCCGATGATTCCGATGGTGTAACCCGAGAAATTGTCCTTCACCGCCAACTGGCTCGGCTGGCTGAAAACGTCGTAAGCGGCAAAGGCGCTCACCTGCGGGCGGGTCGTGGCTTTCTCGACGATCATCTGATGCTTGAGCACGTCCAAAGCGAGCTTGCGCGCCTCCATTTCCGGGCGCATCGACGTGGCCCGACCCAGGCACTCTTCGAGCGACAGGTCGAACGGACGGTATTCCAGCGCGCCCCGCACGCGGAACGGCGCCGTCTGCCCGTCGTTGGAGTAAGCGACGCCGAGAATCTGGCTGAGCGCCGCGTAAGCCGTGCGGACGCTGGCCCGCGCCTGGAGCAGCGCCGGTTGTTCGTTGGCCAGGCTAACCTGCGCACGATTCACGTTGAGCTGTCCCACCGAACCCGCCGCCAGGCGGTCCTGCTGATCCTTGAGTTGCGATCCGAGCAGATCGACCGCCTGCTGGCGCACCGCGATGCCTTGCTCGGCGGCGAGCGTGCCGTAAAACGCCTCGCGCACCGCCAACGCCACCACGTCGAGCGTGGCCTGCCGTTCGAGCCGGGCAATGCGTTCGCCGAGCATCGCCGCCGCGATGCGGTTGCGCACGGCGCCCGAGGAATATAGGCTCTGCACCAGCCGAACATCCGCGGAATAATCGTCGGGACGGATGTCGTTCACTGTGCCGCCGTTCGTCGCCACGCTCTGTTCGCGCCGCTGGTAATAGCCGGACGAGGTGAGCGCCGGAAAAACGCCCGAGCGCGCCTGGATCACGACGGCGTGAGCGGTGTCCACGCGTCTGCCGACGACGATCACGTCCGGGTTTTGCCGGACGGCCAAAGCGAGGCATTCCTCCAACGAATACGTCGGCGCGGCCGACGCCGGAACGGGGGTGTAAACCGCCGCCAATCCGCACCCGGCCGCCAACGCCCCGGACAGGAATCGGGCGAGCTTCGAGTTTCGGAATCGGGCGGGAAAATTCATCAAGCGGCTCCCGCTTGTAGGAGGGGGAGAGGCAGCAGCCAAGGAAAAAATAAAAGGCGGTCGGGGGTGCGGGTTTGGCGAATGGGGGTTGACGCCGGGCAGGGCCAACGGTACAGACACCATCGCGCATTTCCATGTTCAAGGTTCCTTTTTTCGCTGACCGCGTCAAACCCGTCGTCGAGCGTTGCCGCACCGATACCGCCACCAAATTGCGCCTACGCTACGCGCCGTATTATCAGGTCGCCGGAGAGGCGGACGGCCTGAACATCGTGGTCGGTGGTCGGCGGATGATCATGATGGCCAGCAACGAGTACCTGGGCCTCACGAGTCATCCCGAGGTCAGGGCGGCGGCCAAGAAAGCCATCGACGACTGGGGCACGAGCCCCTGCGGTTCCCGGCTGGCGAACGGCTCGCGCGCCTATCACGTCGAGCTTGAGGAAGAACTCGCGGCGTTCGTGGGCAAGGAGGCCTGCCAGGTGCTTGTCGCGGGATACATGGCCTGCGTGGCGAGCGTAGCTTCGCTGGCCAACCGCAAGGACGTGGTGATCGTGGACAAGAGTATTCACGCGTCGCTTTGGGACGGCATCCGGCTCAGCGGAGCCGAGGTGGAACGCTTCACCCACAACGACATGGGCTCGTTGCGCGCCACCTTCTCCCGGCTGGCACCTGACCAGCCGAAGATCGTGGCTGTGGACGGCGTGTATTCGATGGAAGGACACCTCGCGCCGATGCCCGAGCTCGTTGCGCTCTGCGAGGAGTTCCAGGCGTTTCTCATCGTGGATGATTGTCACGGCTTCGGCGTGCTCGGACGCGATGGGCGCGGCACGGTGGATCACTTCGGATTGACGGATGAAACCGATCTCATCTGCGGGAGCTTTTCCAAATCGCTCGCCAGCACCGGCGGGTTCATTGCGGCAGATAAAGCGACCATCGAATTTCTGCGCAGCAGCAGCCAGCAAATCATTTTCAGCGCGGCTATCACCCCTTCCGCTGCCGCGACCGCGCTGGCGAGCCTGCGCGTGATGCAGCGTGAGCCGGAGCACCGCGAGCGCCTCTGGGAGAACACGCGTTATCTCCAGGGGATTCTCGAATCCTTGGGCCTCGATTACTGGGAAAGCCCGACCCCGGCGGTTCCCATCGTCATCGGTGACAAGGAGAAGCTCTATTACATCTGGAAATCATTGCAGGATCAGGGGTTCTTCACGGTCATCTCGATTCCGCCCGGGGTGCCGGCGGGCAAGGACATGATCCGCATGGCCGTCAGCGCGTTGCACACGAAGGAAATCCTGGACCGTTTCGGTGACGCCTTGAAGACGGCTATCAGGAAGGCGAACTACCGTCCGCCTAACGTCGTGGCAGCCTGATGTAGTCGTTGGCATGTTTAACCGGTTGACTTCCACGTGTCGATGGCTTTGCCGGAACGGATTTATCGTCCCGTTTTTCGTCTGTATCGTTCTAGTTCGCCCGGTCGCAGCGGCTCAGAAATTGAGCGAACAAGACCGCGCGTATATGAGTTTGCTCGTGCGCGACATTCAAATTCCTTGGCGTGCGATGGTTTATCGCAACGCAAAGCAGTTGCGAGCTGGGGCGGTTAGAGTGTCCTTTAATTTAACTCGTAACGGTCAGATCCGAGATTTGCAGGTCCAGCCGGATCGAACGGACGATCTTCTCACTCGGCTCACGCTCAAAACCTTACAGCAGGTAAAGGTTCCTCGCATTCCACGCAATCTGCCTGCCAACTGGCCGATAAAATTTGCGGTGAACTTTGTGTTGAAGGAAGATTAATCTCGCCGAGGAACGTTGATGCGACCATCACTTCAACAGCGCCAACAATTTCTTGAACGCCTCACCCTCCGCTTGCCCGAGCAGTTCCCACGCGACCGTTTCCAGTGTCGTAACTCTGGCCTGGGCGAGTTCGCGCATCTCATGTAAAGCGAGGCGGCGATCCGCTTCGTCCCGCGACGCGACCGCATCCGCCAAGAGATAGATGCGGTGCCCGCGTTCGCGCAGGTCCAACACCGTCTGCCGCACGCAAACATGCGCTTCGATCCCCACGATCAGCAGCGTGGACGGCAACTCGCCCGGCGCGAAACATCCGGCGGCGGAAAATTCGCTTTTTGCGCGCGCTGGCGGCGTTGCTATCCCCAGCGCGTCGCGCACCGGCGCAACCGTCGGCCCGAGTTTCGCCGGCACCTGTTCCGAGTGGAAAACCGGCAGCCCGAAAAGCCGGGCCACCGCCACACTGTCGGCCACGCGCTTTACCAGCCTGTCCGGCTCGGCCATCGCCGGGACGAGCCGGACCTGCACGTCGATGACGAGCAACGCGGTTTCCGCAGGGTCTAATCGCCAACCCATAAATTTCGTTTTGGTTTGAGGGCTATTCGCCGGTCACGTCTTCGACCACCGGGTCGTGTGCCTGCCAGGCCAGGGGGCGCGGGTCGCCGGGAGAATGCACTTCGGGCGCATCGCATTCAAAGTGAACCACGTGCTGGCCCGGAGGCACCGCGAACGTCGCCGCGAACGGGCCGCCGTCTTCCTCGAACTCCAGTTCCCGGTGGACCACGTCGCCGCTCACGTGCATGTGATACGTGCCGTTGGTCGCTGCCCGGCAGTCCATGGAAACGCGCACCGTTTTGATTTGTTTGTCGGAATCGTTGTTCAAGACGAGGTCGCCTCGCTGCCCGCACCACACCCATCTTTCCGAAGCGTTCTTTTCGGGTCCGGAAAACTGGGCGGCCCACTTGAAACGCAGGGCATGGAGGAGCGCCGCGCGGCGGGCGTTGCTCATGTTTTTCAACAACGCGGCATTGTGCGGCGCCAGGTCGAAAAACGCGGTCAGCCGGTTTTTGCTCAGGATCGGGGCCGTGCCGCCGAGCGCCTCGCTGATTCCTTCGATTTCGCTTTTGCCGTGGTCCTGGTAGCCGGAGCCGTCGATGTAAACACCCCCGAATCCGGCGGCGGCCAGGATTGGCAGCATTTTGTCGGGGGGAAAATCGGCGGTCGTGGCGTTCCAGGTGTCCTGCCCGCGTTCCTTCATGGCACCGTAGCTCCAGCGCAGGGCTGCCGTCTGCATGTAACCGCGGACATGCGCGTAGTCACCCATTTCGTTGACGCCCCCGCTCTCGGGAAACGACATCGCCGGGAGTTGGAAGATCATCGTGCCTGGCGGCAGCGCCTTTTCGATCCGCGCGAAGTAGCGTGCGTCGTCGATGCATGCGTGCCTAGCCTGATGGTAATCCTGCACGTTCCGGGGCGTGGTCTGGTCCCACACGCCGAAGACCGTCAGTGCCACCAGCCCGACGAAGAACGCCGCGCGCCCTGCCGGGGATTGTAACCGCCTGCCGATGAGTTGGTCGAGCACCGCCACGACGGCGAGCAGGGCAAAGAAAGCGATAAACACGCTGATCCGGTTGTATGATCGGACCTGCGAGGATACCAGCAGAGCGAAAAGCGACGAGAACCCGCCGATGGTGCCGAAAAGAATCGCCCCGAGGTTCAGAACGCTGATCGGGGTGAGGACGGCGGCCAGACTTGGCGGGTGGTCAGGCAACCCCGGCGGCGAGTCCGGCTTTGGCCGGATCATGAGCACCCAGCCCAGCAGGAGCAGCAGCCCGCAGCTTCCGATCATCCCCAGGCTCGAACCGTCGTTCTCGTTGTGCAGCGGTGCGCTGTCGGCGTACTTTTGCCGGAGCGCCGCCAGCGCGGACGAGCGGTGGGAAGCAATCGGCAGCAGCAGTTGGGCGATTTTCAGTCCGTAGACTTCCGCCTCGCCCGGGGTACGGACGCCCACGTCCACTTTTCCGTGCTTGCGAACGTAGCTGATCGTCGGCCAGAGGTTGGCGACAACGATGGCGCCGATCAGCGCCGCCAGCGTCCATGCCAACGCGCCGTGTCGCCAATCCCGGCGCGCCGCCAGCGCGTACAGCCCGGCCACGCCCAGCATCGCACAGGCAAAGAACGGATAGTACACCGCGTTGCATCCCATCAGCGCGCAGATGACGATGCTGCCGCCCAGACGCCATCGCCGAACCCGGGTTCGTGTCGGTTCTTCCGCCGAATCGCGGGAGGCGAAGATCATCCCCTGCATGGTCCACCAGGCGACCAGACACAGGGGTGGAACGAGCAAGTAAGCCGTCAGGAACAGATGCCACGTACCGCGCAAGAAATGATACGGCAGCAGTGCGTAGAGCATCCCGCCCAGGAAAGCGCCGCCTGCGGACACTCCGAAGCGCCGGAGCGTCCAGGCGGTCACCACTGCCGTGACCGGGAACAGGCCGAGAAAAAACAGGTTCTGGATCAGGAACGGGTTGGAAGTCCCCAGCGCCATAACGCGGATCACCGCGCAGCACAGGTTGTCGGCCAGCGGGAAATCTTCCAGATGCAACCCGATCGGCGCACTCAGGCGGTCGATGAATTCGTACCAGCCGTGTTCGACGATGGCCTTGATGACGACGACGTGCAGCAGGGAATCGCCGCTGTAACTGTACGGGTAGAGCGGATTGAAGTCCCGCAGATGCAACACGAGGGCGAGGCAACCCAGGCAAAGTGCGGCGGTGAATGCGTAAAACAGAAGTCCGCGCCGGAAAGGGGATGTGAACCCGAAACGCGCAACCAAAGAGCCGGAGCGCAGGGTGAACTCGGCGGCGGGAGCGATGGGGTCGGGTGGCATGACAGGCGGCAAGGCTAGGAACAAGGCGGTCTGGTTGTCGATGATTTTACGCCGACGGCAACCTTTCAAAGCCTCCAAAGGCTTGCGGCGAACGAATCACCAACTATGAACGAAATCCCGCCCAAACACGAAACTCCGCCGCAGCCCGTGGCGCTGACGCCCGAAAAAGAGACCATCCGTGTCTCGCAGGAAGAATTCGTGGACGATATGGCGGGTCCGTCGATAGATAAATCCGAGTACGAGACAGGTGGCAAGCCGGTGGCTGCTCGCCCGGCAACTGACGGCGACGAAACGCCGCGACAGGACCAATCCTAGCTCATCACCTGGCCCACTGCCAACCGGGCCAACGCTTAGCGCCAGCTTGGCGCGTTTATAGTGACAGATCGGCGCAATCATTGTGTGGTGCAAACGTGTAAAATACATCACGAAAACAAAAAATCCGGGAGGCCGCAGGATCATCTCAAGCGTATCTAAAGCATGAGCACCACACCGACTCCCGCGGATGATTCCAACACGATCAAAGACCCGGACACTTGGACCACGGGCGACGAACCCGCCACCGGCGCGCAGCTTTCCTATCTGAAGACACTTACGACCGAAGCTAAGGAAGAGTTCGACGAGAACGTCACGCTTACCAAAGCGGAGGCTTCCAAACGCATCGAAGCCCTGCGCGAAGGCAACTCGCGCGTGCAAGAAGCCAAGTGAACGCAGGAAGTTTCGCCATGTCTACAGTGAAGGGGATAGGCACGCGGCGTGCTCGACCTTTACTGGGAGCGTGTGAAGGTTGAAAGTCCCATGCGTTTCGGCTACATTTTAACAACGTGGTCACTCCCGTTACCTGAAAGTCTAAAATGATGAATAATTTTACTCCCAGAGCACAGCAGGTGTTGGCGTTGGCAAGGAAAGAAGCGGACCGCTTCAATCACAATTACGTCGGCACCGAGCATCTGCTCCTCGGTTTGATCAAGCTCGGCCAGGGAGTTGCCGTCAACGTGCTTCAGAAGATGGGTCTCGACATGGAGACCGTGCGGATGGAAATCGAAAAGCAGGTTGGCAGCGGGCCCGAGACGAAGATGGTCGGAAATATCCCGTACACCCCGCGAGTCAAGAAAGTGCTTGCGCTGGCTGGCAAGGAGGCGAAGAGCCTTAACCATTCCTATGTCGGCACCGAGCACATCCTGCTCGGGTTGCTGCGTGAGGGTGAAGGCGTCGCCGCCCGGGTGCTCAAAAGCTTGGAAGTCGACATTGAGCGCACTCGCAACGAGATCCTCAAAGAACTGGACCCCAACTTCACCCCGCCGGAGGCAGAACAGGAAATGCCCACTGAAAACGGTAACAAGAAGGACGTCAAAACCCCGGCGCTGCGCGCCTTTGGTCGCGACCTGACCGAACTCGCCAAAAAGGGTGAACTCGATCCCGTCATCGGACGCAAGAACGAGATCGAACGCGTCATCCAGGTCCTTTGCCGCCGCACCAAAAACAACCCCGTGCTGCTCGGTGAGGCCGGGGTCGGCAAGACCGCGATTGCGGAAGGGTTGGCCCAGGAGATCGCCGGTGGCAACGTGCCCGAACTGCTGCGCGATAAGAAGGTCATCACGCTTGACCTCGCGCTGATGGTCGCCGGGACGAAATACCGCGGCCAGTTCGAGGAACGCATCAAGGCCGTGATGGACGAAATCCGTCGCTCGCGCAACGTGATCCTGTTCATCGACGAGCTGCACACCATCGTCGGCGCGGGTTCGGCGGAAGGCGCGATGGACGCGAGCAACATCATCAAACCGGCGTTGAGCCGGGGCGAATTGCAGTGCGTCGGCGCGACGACCCTCAACGAATACCGCAAGTACATCGAAAAGGACGCCGCTTTGGAACGCCGTTTCCAGACCGTCAAGGTCGAGGCCCCGAGCGTGGACGAGGCGATCCTCATCCTTAAAGGGTTGCGTCCGAAGTACGAGGCGCACCACAAGGCCAAGCTGACCGATGAAGCGTTGGAACACGCCGTCAAGCTCTCCGACCGCTACATCACCAGCCGGTTCCTGCCCGACAAGGCCATCGACGTGATGGACGAGGCCGGCGCGCGTGCCCGCATCGGTGCCATGACCCGTCCGCCGGACGTCAAGGAAATCGAGAAGGAGATCGAGGATATCCGTGTCGAAAAAGAAGCGGCTATCAAGGCGCAGGACTTCGAAAAGGCGGCCAGTCTCCGCGACACCGAAAAGCAGGCGAAGGACCGTTTGGAGAAAATCCTGTCCGACTGGCGCGAACAGCGCGAGGAAAAGGAAGTGCTCGTGACGGAAGACGACATCATGCACATCGTCAGCAAGTTTACCGGCGTCCCGCTCCAACGGATGGAGCAGAAGGAAACCGCGAAGCTGCTGGCGATGGAAAGCGAGTTGCGCGGTACGGTCATCGGCCAAGATGAGGCGGTCATTGCGATCAGCAAGGCGCTCCGCCGCAGCCGCGCGGACTTGAAAGATCCGAAGCGTCCCATCGGTTCGTTCATCTTCCTCGGCCCGACGGGTGTGGGTAAAACGTTCCTGGCACGTACCTTGGCGGAATTCATGTTCTCCGACGCTGATGCTCTGATCCAGATCGACATGAGCGAGTATATGGAGAAGTTCACGGCGAGTCGCCTGATCGGTTCTCCTCCCGGTTACGTGGGTTACGAGGAGGGCGGCCAGCTCTCCGAAGCCGTGCGCCGCCGTCCGTATTCGGTCGTGCTGTTTGACGAAATCGAAAAGGCGCACCCGGACGTGATGAACCTCCTGCTCCAGATCTTGGAAGAAGGCAAAATCACGGATTCGCTCGGTCGCAAGATCGATTTCCGTAATACGATTATCATCATGACCTCCAACGTGGGCGCAGAACTGATCAAGCGGCAGATGTCGCTCGGGTTCGGCGTGCCGAAGGACGATCAGGATTACGATACGATGAAGGGAAAAATCCTCGAGGAATCGAAGCGCGTCTTCAAGCCGGAGTTCCTCAACCGTCTGGACGACCTGATCGTCTTCCACACGCTGACGAGGGCCGACCTGCTGCGCATCGTGGACCTGGAAGTCGACAAGGTCGTGGGCCGCATCAAGAACAAAGATATCCACGTCACGCTCAACGAGGCGGCCAAGGAATTCCTGATCGAGAAGGGCTACGACCCAACCTACGGGGCGCGTCCGATGCGTCGGGCAGTCGAGAAGTACCTCGAAGACCCGTTCGCCGAGGAACTCCTGCGCGGCAACGTGAAAGCCGGCGACACGCTGGACATCACGCTCGACGGCACGAAACTCGGGTTCCATGTGGCTTCCGGCAAGGAAGAGAGCAGCGAACCGGCGGCAACGGCCTAATTCAGGTCGAGACGCTCTCGGATTAAAGCCGCCGCCGGACGCAAGTTCGGCGGCGGTTCTGTTTTGAGGGAACCATCAAGGCTGGTCCTCGGTAGGAGTAGACGAGGTCAGCGCGGTTACGTCGCGGACGTTCTTCTGTACCGCGACGGCTGCGAACAGGCTGAGCACAAACGACATCGCGTAAAATCCTTTTTCAGAGAGCGCCAGCGTGGCGTTCCAGAGTCCGATAGCCAAGAGCAAGATAGACAGGCAAAGCGAGAACCAGCTCAGGCTGTAATAGATGCCCGTCACCGGAATGCCTTGGAGCCGATCCCGGACCGATTTTTGCAAGGAGACGGCGGCGAACAAGCCGTACATCAAGACGGTGAAGTAGTAGCCTTTTTCGTTGAGCTGCATCTGCGCGTTCCAGAGGCCGATGACGTAGGCGAGCGTTCCGGAGAAAAGAGCGGTCCAGGATGCGCCGACAAATGCGGCGGTGGGCGGTTGGGTCGGAGATTTCATCACCCAAGCTGCCGCATTCCCCGGCGCTGGAAAAATCGATAAACCTTTGGTGGCTATTCCTCTGGTCAATACTAGAGCGCGTCCCGAATGAACGAGCCGCAAGTTCCGGCTGTGGCCACGGCGCTCTGACGGCGACAGAGCGCCGTGGCCACAGCCCGCAGGCTTACCCAATCGGGACGCGCTCTAAACACCCGTTTTGCCGAGAGCTTCGCGCATGCGCGCGAAGTGGCTCTTGGCGCTCGTCTCGCTGGCAGGCGCGTTGAGCACCTGGCCGATGTTCACCATCTCCAGATGATCACGCGACATCTCCTTGAAAAACGTGCTCGGCGCGCAGGAAACCGCGCTGCCGTACTTGGTGCGGTTCACGCAATATGACATTGTCAGTTGCCGGCGGGCGCGGGTGATCCCCACATACAAAAGCCGCCGTTCCTCATCCACGGTGCCCTCGGAGCGCGACCGCTCGTGCGGAATGAGACCTTCTTCCACGCCGACGAGAAATACGTGTGGAAATTCCAATCCCTTGGCGGCGTGCAAGGTGATTAGCGTGACTTGTGGGAAGGCCTCCTCCCGTTCCTCTTTCTTCTTTTCCTGCCGGTCGCGGTCAAGAGCCACCCGGTCGACGAAACCGCGCAACCCACCGTCGGGCTGGCGTTTCTGATAACGCTCCAGATCGCGCAGCATGTCGCGCACGTTGATCTCGCGCGCCGTGGCCTCGCCCTCGGTTTTGCACGTCCGGCGCAGTTCGCCGTAGAAGCCGATCTCGTCCAATAAAGAGGCCGTCACCGCCGCGTGGTCCGCGCCCGGGGCAAGCATCTTTGACTCGAACCGGTCCAGCAGTTCGGCAAACGCCGCGAACGCCGCGCGCGTCCGGGCGCTGATCGTTTCCAGAAAGGCCTCGTCGCTGATCGCCGCAAACAGGCTCAGCTTGTGAATCCTCGAAAAATCCAGCGCGCGCTCGACCGTCGTGTCGCCCAGCCCGCGCGGTGGAAAATTGATGATGCGCAGGAGGGCGTTGTCGTCGTCCGTGTTGAGCAAACACGCGATATAGGCGAGCAGCTCCTTCACCTCGCGCCGGTCAAAAATGCTCTGTCCGCCGACGATCCGGTACGGGATGTTGCTCTCTTTCAAGGCCAGCTCGAACGTCTTTGACTGCGAGTTCATTCGGAAGAGGATGGCAAAATCGTCCCATGACCCCACCATGCCCACCGAGTTGAGCCGATGCATCTCGGTCACGACGTAGGCCGCCTCTTCCTGGTCGGTCGGCGCGGGCACCACGCGGATTTTTTCACCCGTGCCGTGTTCGCTCCAGAGCGTCTTCGGGCGGCGGCGCGGATTGTTTTTGATCAACGAGTTCGCCGTGTGCAGGATCGCGTTCGTCGAGCGGTAGTTTTGCTCCAGCTTGACGACGGTCGGATTTGGAAAGTGCCGCTCGAATTCGAGGATGTTGGACACCTCGGCCCCGCGCCACCCGTAAATGGATTGGTCGTCGTCGCCAACCACGCAGACGTTCGGTGGCTGCCCGTGCGCGAGCAATGAAACGAGGTCAAGCTGGAGGCGGTTCGTGTCCTGAAACTCGTCCACCATGAGGTAGTGAAAGCGGTTATTCCATTTCTCACGGGCGGCGGGATTCTCGCGTAGGATGCGCACGGCGAGCAGCAGCAGGTCATCGAAATCAACGGCGTTCATGCGCCTGAGTTCCGCCTGGTAGCGGTTGAACACCGCGCCGACGAGCGTGTCCTCCTTGGGCATGCCGCCTGCCGCGATGCGCGGATCGTTCTTGAGCTTTGAAATCGTGGACTGCGCGGCGTTCGGGTCGAGTTTTTCGTTCTTGGCGGCGGTGCGGGTGATGATGGCGCGGATCGTGCCGAGGCAATCTCCCTGGTCGTAGATCGAAAAGTTGCGCTTGTAGCCGAGACACTCGATGTCCGCACGAAGAATCCGCACGCACAACGCGTGGAAGGTGGAAACGGTCAGCTTCTTGGCTTGGTCGCTGTCCACCATGCCGGCGGCGCGCTCGCGCATTTCCCCGGCGGCCTTGTTGGTAAACGTGACGGCAAGAATTTTCGACGGACTGACGCCCTGCGCGACAAGATAGGCGATGCGCGCGGTGATCACGCGGGTCTTGCCGGTGCCCGCGCCGGCGAGGATCAGCACGGGCCCCCCGGTCTGCATGACAGCGGCGCGCTGGGCGTCGTTGAGATCGAAAAGTCGGAAGGACATGGCAGCGAAAAACCGACGCGCCGAGTGTACCTGCTGACAATGGCGGTATCCACAGCAAAGCGCGGCAATTATCTTGCGT
>CAXUHC010000016.1:11912-15405 GCA_964250705.1 uncultured Chthoniobacterales bacterium
GAAGTCGGCCTCAAAGACCTTTGGTTCCCTCACAAATACATCTACCCCCGCCGCCAGCGGACTGAGTTCGGCGGCGCGCGGGGAAAGGCGGCGGCGAATCCGCTCGAGTACGCAGCGAATCTCTCCAAGGTCGCGGTACGAAACCAGCCAGTTTTCCGCTTGCATCAGGTCGAGCGCCGACCGTGCGCGAGGCGGCACGACCGACGCCTGGACGGACGCAATCCTGTAAAAATCAGCGGCAAAGTTTTCCAAACTCCGCGCCGGACAATGCCGCGCCCAATCGCGCGCGAGCAGGTGATCGTAGAGCATGTCCACGGCGACCGCCGCCGCCACCGGACGCAACCCGACACCCCCGCCGCTGATGCGCCGGTTGCTCGCACCAACCGCCGGATGAGCATCGCAAAAGGCGTCGATGGCCTGGTGGAGCGCGATCCCCCGCCGCACGCCGGTCGGCAAATGCTTCGTCTGCGGAATCGTGAGCAGATCGGCGAGCACGCCGCCGAGCTGGGCTTCCGGGTCGTCGCCCGCGAGGAGAATATGCGCGAGCCAGTTCACGCGAGGAACGTCGCGCGCCGGGCGGCGAGATCGGCGATCACCTGCGGATAAAGGATGTGCTCGGCCCGCTGGATGCGCGCGTGCAGGGACTCGGCGGTATCGTCGGGGAGGATGGGCACCTGTGCCTGCGCGATCACCGGGCCGGTATCCATGCCGAGATCGACGTAATGCACCGTGCAGCCACTTTCCGATTCCCCGGCTTCGAGCGCCTGCCGCCACGCGGCCAGCCCCGGGAATTTCGGCAGCAGCGACGGATGAATGTTGATGATGCGTCGCGGAAACGCCGTGACGAGAGGTTCCTTGAGCAGGCGCATGAACCCGGCAAGCACGATGAGTTCCACTCCGGCGTCGTGGAGTTGCCGGGCGAGTGCTTCTTCGTGGGCAGGTTCGAGTTTGCTTTTGAAGCGTCCGGGTGGCATCACCAACGCGGGCGTGCCGTGCCCTGCCGCCAAGCGGAGAATCCCGGCGTCCGGCACGTCGGAGGCGACGAGCGCCACCCGGGCGTTGAGCGCGCCCGCGTCAATGGCCTGCGCGATGGCGGCGTAATTGCTGCCCTTGCCGGAGCCGAGCACGCCGAGGACCAGAGGGGCAATCATGAATGAGAAATCAGGAGACCGGCCCGGCGCCTTGCATCCGTTCGATGGTGCGGGTGGTCGAGCGGCCCGGCACCATCGGCACAAACGCGATCCGCGCGCAGACCGCCTGCAACACGGCGTACTCCTCGGGATCAAGCGTTTCGAGGCGGTAGTCGCCGCCCTTGACGTAAACGTGCGGGCGCACCTGCGACAGCAGACGTGTCGCGCGGGGATCGGTGAAGATCGTGACGTAGTCCACGCACGCCAACGCAGCCAGCACCTCCGCCCGGTCTTCGGCGGAATTGATCGGACGCGTTGGTCCCTTGAGCGCACGCACGGACTCGTCACCGTTCAGCCCGATAGCTAACGCATTGCCCTGCGCGCGGGCGGCTTGCAGGTAGCGCACATGGCCGACGTGGAGCAAGTCGAAACAGCCGTTGGTAAACACCAGCCGGCGTCCGTCAAGGTCCAGATCGTTGCGGCGCAGGGAGAGATCGGCGGCGGAAACAATCTTTATGTCCATGCAGGGGTAAGGTCTTCAGCGGCTCAATTCCAGCATCCGTAGCAGAGGCTTCTCCGCCCGGGCACGGATTTCTTCCGGCATCGTGATTTCCGGCGACAAATTAAGCAACGCGTCGTGCAGCTTTTCCAACGTGTTCATCTTCATGAACCGGCAGTCCGCGCAGGCGCAGTGGTCGGTCGGGCCGGGGATGAACAGCTTGTCCGGCACCTCCTTGCGCAAACGATGCAACATCCCGGATTCGGTGACGATGATGAACGCCGGGGATGCGTGGTTGCGGCAGTAGCCGATCATTTTTTCCGTCGAGCACACCTCGTCCGCCAGCAGGCGCACGGCGAAGGTGCACTCCGGGTGCGCGACCACCGGCGCGTCCGGGTACTGGTCGCGGATGCGTTCGATGCTCTGGCGGGTAAATTCGACGTGGACGTAACAATTGCCCTGCCACAGGTCCATCTTGCGCCCCGTTTTTTCCATGACCCAGCCGCCGAGGTTTTGATCGGGCACAAAAAGAATGTTCCGGTCCGCGGGCGCGCTCTCGACGATCTTGATCGCGTTTCCGCTGGTCACGATCACGTCGCTGAGCGCCTTCACGCCTGCCGAGCAATTGATGTAAGCGATGACGTAATAGTTCTTCTCCTGGTTGCGTTCGAGAAAGGCCGCCAGTTTTTCCGGCGGGCAGGACTCCGACAACGAACAACCCGCGGCGAGGTCGGGCAGAAGGACGGTTTTGGTGGGATTGACGATCTTGGCCGTTTCCGCCATGAAATGCACCCCGCAGAACACGATCACTTCGGCGTCGGTTTTTTGCGCGTGGTAGCTGAGGCCGAGCGAATCACCGACGTAATCGGCGACGTCCTGGATTTCGCCGATCTGATAATTGTGTGCAAGAATGACGGCGTTGCGTGCGCGCTTGAGCCGCCGGATGTCTTCGGCCAGATCGGTGCTCGGACGCAAGGCGGGAGCGTCGAGGGTGTTTAGTGCAACCATAACAGTCCTAATTTACCACAGATGCCGATACGGGGCGCGCGCGAAATCGCGCTTGCCGCTCCCGCGCAAACGGTGTGAAGCTGGCGCTCCAGACGACTCACTATCATGAAAATCGGCTTTATCGGGGCGGGTAAAATGGCCGCCGCCATCGCGCGGGGAGTCTTGAGCGCCGGTCTCTGCGCGCCGGGCGATCTGCTGGGGAGCGCGCGCACCGCCGGGTCGCGCGATTGGTTCGCCGCCGAAACGGGGGCGGCCACGACCGAAAATAACGCCGCCTGCTGCGCCGACCGCGATGTCGTGATGCTCTGCGTCAAGCCGTTCGCCGCGCGTGAGGTCCTGCGCAACGTGGCGCCCGCCCTGCACGGCAAAACGCTGGTGGTTTCGGTGGCCGCCGGGGTCAGCCTGGCGGACTTGCAGCAAGCGGCGGGACTCGGCATCCCGCTGGTTCGCACGATGCCTAACACGCCGTGCATCGTGCGCAAGGGGGCGACCGCCTACGCGCGGGGCAGCGTCGCCACCGACGCACACGCCGCGTTGATCGAACAAATTTTTTCGGCGGTCGGGGACGTCCATGCCGTGCCGGAAGCGCTCATCGACGCCGTCAACGGCCTGAGCGGCAGCGGCCCGGCCTACGTGTATCTGATGATCGAGGCGCTCGCCGACGGCGGTGTGCTGATGGGGCTGCCGCGCGCCCTGGCGGCCTCGCTCGCCGCGCAAACGGTGCTCGGCGCGGCGGAGACCGTCCGGCAGACCGGCGTCCATCCGGCGCAGTTGCGCGAGGCTGTCGCCAGCCCCGGGGGCACGACAATGGCGGCGCTCGAAGTCATGGAGCGTGCCGGGGTGCGTGCCGGGCTGA
>CAXUHC010000016.1:15415-27673 GCA_964250705.1 uncultured Chthoniobacterales bacterium
GGGCGCGGTCCGTGCCGCGACCGAACGCGCCCGCGAACTGGGCAAATAGGGGATTCCCAGGCCGCAATTTCAGGGGGGTGGGTCGTTTTCCGCCCTTGCCCGAAACGCCGATTTGGGTAAAAGAGGGACTTCGTGAAAACGCGTTCACAAATCCTGGCGTCGATTTGCTGTGTCGGCTTGCTGCTGTCGGTGCTGCCACCGTTACACGCTGAAACTGCGGCCCAGAAAAAAAAGCATCAAAGGGCAGAGGCTGCCGAGGCCCACCGTAAAAAACCGTCGAAACCGACCGCCAAGACGACGGCCCGCCATCATCGGATCATCCCGGCGACCACGACCGCCGAGGACGAAGAGGTGCATTCGGTCGACCCCGGCCCCGTGGACCCGAACCGGCCGCCGAACGTCTATGCCCGCTCGGTCATGCTCATCGACGCCCGCACCGGCGAAACGATCTACGAGAAGGACCCCGACGTCCGCCGGCCCATCGCCAGCACGACCAAGCTGCTGACCGCGCTCATCGTCGCCGAGAGCGGCAATCTTTCCGGGACGCTGGAAGTCCAGCCCGTCGATACGATTTGTGAGCCGACCAAGCTCTACTTCAAGCCCGGCGAACGCTACGCGCGCAACGCGCTGCTTTACGCGCTGCTCGTCCATAGCTGCAACGACGTGGCCCGCGCCCTGGCCCGCGATAACGCCGGGTCCATCCCCGATTTCGCCGACAAGATGAACGCCCGCGCCGCCCAGCTCGGCGCGCGCGACACCCGTTTCGTCAATCCCAACGGCCTGCCTTCGCCGGGCCAGGACCAGTGGTCCACCGCCCGCGACCTCTCGCGCATCGCCCAGGCCGCCTATCGCAACCCCATCCTGCGGCCCATCATGGCGACCCAGCATCTCCAGTTTCAGATGGCCAGTGGACGCACCCAGGAATTTGCCAATACGAACAAGGTCCTCCTGCGATTCCCGTACTGCAACGGCATGAAGACCGGCTACACCGACGCCGCCGGGCATTGCCTCGTTTCCAGCGCCGACGATGGCAACAACGCCATCATCAGCGTCTGCCTGGGTGACAGCAAAGCCATCTGGAACGATTCGCAACGCCTGCTCTCCTACGGCCTTGCGATGGCCAACGCCCGCCGCACGGGGCAGCAGCCGGGAACGACGCCTTTTAACAAAACGGGGTCCGCCGGGTCTGACGGGGTGAGCCATTCCTCATGGACGACCCTTTCCAAAGCGAACTGACCGACCTGCGCGCGCGGTCGCTGCACCGGCGGCTACGCCAGATGCAGAGCGCACCCGATGGCACGGTCGAGTTGACCGAGCGTGGGCGGCTGGCGAACTTTGCTTCCAACGACTATCTCGGACTCGCCGACGATCCCCTGCTGCGCGAGGCTGCCAAGGCAGGGATCGACCAGTACGGCGTCGGGGCCGGAGCCTCGCGGCTGGTCAGCGGCACCCGTCTGGCGCACACCCGGCTGGAGGAAAAAATCGCGCGTTTCAAAGGCGCCGAAGCGGCGCTGACGTTCTCCAGCGGTTACGCGACGGCGCTTGGCGTCCTCCCGGCGTTGGTGGACAAGCACGACGTCCTCATTTTAGACAAGCTCTGCCATGCCTCGCTGGTGGACGCCGCCCGGGCGAGTCGCGCGGTGCTGCGCGTTTTCCCGCACAACGCGCTGGGCAAACTGGAAGACCATCTCCAGTGGGCGGGCCGTGAACATCCCGATGCGCGGGCCATCGTCGTGACCGAGGCGGTCTTCAGCATGGACGGCGACCGCGCGCCGCTGGCGGAGATTGTGGAACTCAAGCGCCAGCACGGTGCGTTGCTCATGGTGGACGAGGCGCATTCCGTCGGTGTCATCGGACGCAACGGCCGCGGTCTGGCGCACGAACTGGGCTTGTCCGGGCAGATCGACGTGCACATGGGCACGCTCAGCAAGGCGCTGGGCGTCAGCGGCGGTTATGTGTGCGGACGCCGCAGCCTGATCGATCTGCTGGTCAACCGGGCGCGCTCCTTCATTTTCTCGACCGCGCCGCCGCCCGCGCTGGCGGCGGCGTCGGAAGCCGCCATCGACTTCCTGCTCACCGAAGAGGGAGAACGCCGCCGGTTGGCCCTCTGGCAGAACATCCGGCTGCTCGCCAGTCAGCTTCCGCCGCCGCCCGGGGCCGATTCCGAGCAACCGGCGCGCCGCAAGGACGGCGGCAGCGCGATTTTCCCGTGGATCGTCGGCGGGGAGGCGGAAGCGGTGGATTTCTCCACCTGGCTCGCCAAGAAAGGCTTCTTTGCCCCGGCGATCCGGTACCCGACGGTCGCCAAAGGCTCGGCTCGCCTGCGCTTGACGGCCACGGCTCGCCACCAGCCGGAGCAAATCATGGCGCTGGGCCGGGCTCTGAGCGAACTGGCACGAACGCTGGGTTAAATCGCCTCAAGCAAGCAAATCTGGGTCGCGGTTGGCTGACCTCACCTCGTCGAACGCGAGCGCCGCCACAGCGTCCAGAGCAGCGCGGGATCTTTCCACAATGCCGAGCGGCTTGGTTGGACGCCCGTTTTTTCCAGCAGTAATCGCTTGAGCTGACGAACGGTTCTCTTTACAGCGAACAGCTCTCGCGCCCGCTGGCATCCTGCCTGGCCGAAAGCTTCTGCGGTAGCGGGCTCGGCCAGCAGCCGCGCCAAGGCATCGGTCAGCTTTTCGGGAGCGCGCGTTGGCACCAGCAAGCCGGTTTGGCCGTTCCCGACCATTTCGGGCACACCGGCCAGCGTTGTCGACACGACCGGCAGCCCCGCGGCCATCGCCTCCGCGATCACGGTAGGCAGGTTATCCATCCCGCCATCGGCTTCCACCACGCAAGGCAGGGCAAACACCCGCCCGGTGGCCAGCAACGCAGCGACCTCGGCCATCGATTTGGGGCCGGTCAACGTCACGTGCCGGTTCAGGCTGGCGCGGTCGATAGCCATCTGTAACTCCGGTTCCAGCGGACCCTCGCCGACGATTCGGCAGGTAAAGTCCACCCCACGCTCGCGGAGCAGGGCGCAAGCGGCAAGGAGATCGTCGAACCCTTTCTTTTCGATGTATCGGCCCACTGCCACGATGCGGGGGCAGTTTCTTGCGGGCCGGGTGGGGGAGAAGGCATCCACGTCAATCCCGTTGTAGACCCGGAAAATTTTGCTCGCCGCCTGCGGAAAACGCTTCCGCAACTGGTTCGCGCCGAAGTCGCTCACCGCCACCACGAAACGCGCCGCGCTCACCAACTGCTCCAGAGTCAGCGACAAATCGGGATCGGGCGGGCAAAACACGTCGTTGGCATGGGCGGTAAAACTGTACCCGATCCCGTAATGCCGGTGCAGCCAGTAGGCCGTCCGTGCGGCGATCCCCGCGAAGTGCGTGTGGACGTGGCCGATCCCCGCCAGCTGCATCTGTCCGCCCAGCCAGCCGGCTTCCTGAATCCGCGCTTTGTCGCGTCCGCCCTTGAGCCGCTGTTCGTCGACCCGCAACGGCTCCGGCAGGCGGTCGCAACGCTTCAGCCAACGGAATTCGTCGCCCAATTCGCTCTCCCCGGGCCCGTAGCGTACCCGCGACTTCATTCCCGTTGGAAAGTCCTGCGGAGGTTCGTCTTGGGGACGCCGGATCGAATAAATCCACGGGGCCATGCCCTGCCGCTCCATTTCGGCTACCTCGCGGTAACAGAATGTCTGGGTCCACGAGGGAAATCGTTCAAAAAGGTAGGCCCATTGCACGGCAAGAGAGGGAGATCGTAGGTCCGTGGACGTTAGGAGGTTACCGGCCCAGTTTGGAAGCATAAAAACGGTTTGCGCCGCATGACTGGCCGGGTTTCTGGACTGTTTCCTGCTTTTCTGTTGGCATCGGCGGCGTTGGAAAGTCCGCCTTCCTGCGCTTCCACCGCATGTCCAAAAGCGATTTTTTCAGTTTCATCACCTCGCTCAAGCCGATTGAGTTGAAGGCGATTGGCGAGCTGTCCCAGGTCCTGCACCTGGAGGAAGGGGTGACTGTTTATCACTGTGGCGAAGTGAGCGACGCCCTTTACATCATCAATCGCGGTGCGCTTCAGGTGATGCACGGGTCGGATTGTGATGATTGCCACACGCCGGTGAGCTACCTGTCGCGCGGGGACGTTTTTGGGGAATCCGAGGTGCTGAGCGCCGTGCCGCGCAAAAATGCCGTGCGCACGTGCGAATCGGCGAGCATCCAGCGTTTCAAGAAGAAGGATTTTCCCGAATTGATCCGCCGGGTTCCGGCGTTTTTTTACTACCTCAGCCAGCAGATTGCCTCGCAGGTCACGAAGATGACCGACCTGGCGTTCGTCCAGAGCAACTGCCTGGAACTCAGCGGCAACCTGGCGAATTTCGATCTCGTTACCATTTATCAGACGATTCTCAATTCGGCGCAAACGGGCGTGTTGTCCATCGTCAACGAAGCCAAGGAAACCGGGGCGACCTTCACCTTCAAGGACGGCCAGGCCCAGCACGGCGCCTACTACCATCTCACGGGCGAGGAGGCGTTCTGGCAGCTCCTGCTCCACGAAAAGCTCAGCGGCACGTTTTCATTTTCCATCGCCGAGCCCGACGCCAAGGCGAACCCCGGCCCCGTCATCCGGCGTAATCCGACCGACCTGCTCATCACCGCGCTGCAATACCGCGATGAGTTCAAGGGCCTGTGCGAGCAGATTCCCGATCCGGCGTCCATCGTCCGGCGCGAATGCCTGAATCTGGATTGGTCCGATCCGGAGTTCGCCAGTCTTCGCCCGGTGGCGGAGAGCATCTGGCAGCTTTGCTACAGCGCGGCGATGACGCTGGACGAACTGTGTCTGGAACTGCCGGTCTGCGAACTGAAATTCTACAAGACGGTGTTGCAAATGGTCCGCACCGGGCACCTTTCGCTGGAAGCCAACCATCTTTCGGCGGACGTGGCGGTCTGAAGAAAGGATGAAGGATGAAGGATGAAGGATGGAATGACGCGAGCCCGAGTTTTTTCTGGCTTTGTGCTTCTTTCATCCTTCATCCTTCATCCTTCATCCTTTCCCCATGTCCTCCTTCGATAAAGCCGTTTCCCTGCTCGATGCCCAATCCGCTGATGCCCTGACGCGATATCCCGTCCTCGTCGGACTCGACGGTTTTGTGGATACCATCCTGCACGTCGTCGCCCAGCGCCAGACCGCCGACGAATACACCCGCATGACGGAAACCCGGGAATTCGCGGGCCGGATTTCCGAGGCCGCCGGGCGCAGCGCGAATTTCGAGTTCATCCCCCGGATGGTCAAACTCGGCGGCAACGGGCCGATCATGGCCAACGCCTTTTGTAGTTTCGGCGCGCCGGTGACCTACCTCGGCAACCTGGGCTCGCCAAACATCGACGCGATTTTCGGCGACTTCGCCGCCCGTTGCGAGCGGGTAATCTCCGTGGCCGAGCCTGCCCGCACCGACGCCATCGAGTTCGAGGACGGCAAGCTGATGTGCGGCAAAAGCGAAACGCTCAAGGACGTCAACTGGGAGAATATCCTGCGGCACCTCCCGTTGGAGGAATTGAAAGCGCTTTTTGCCCGCTGCCCGCTGATCTCTTTGGTCAATTGGACGATGATCCTGCACATGAGCGACATCCTGCGCTCGGTGCTCCGCGAAATCGCGCCGACGTTGCCCCCGGCGTCCGATGGCAACAAGCGCTGGATGTTCTTCGACCTGGCTGATCCGGCGAAACGCACCCGCGACGACATCGCGGATTTCCTGGACCTGGCCATCCAGTTCCAGCGGTATTTCCGGGTGGTGCTCGGTCTGAATTACCAGGAATGCCGACAGATCGGCGCGGTTTTGGGACTGCCCGAGCCGGGCGAGAGCCCCGCCGACGTGGCGCATTACGCGGCGCGAATCCGCGAGCGGATGCAAATCGAAACGGTGGTGATCCATCCGACGCACTTCGCGGCGGCAGCGGATGCGAACGGCGAGGCGCACGTCGCGGGCCCGTACACCCCCCGGCCCCTGATCACGACCGGCGCGGGCGACCATTTCAACGCCGGATTCTGCCTCGGGCGCCTGCTCGGCGGCGGACTCGACGAAAGCCTGAGCCTGGGCGTCGGCACAAGCGGATTCTATGTGCGGAAAGCGAAAAGCCCGAGTTTGGAAGAACTGCGCGGCTTTCTCGCGGAGAACTGAGCGGGACCAAGACGGCTTGGCACCAGCAAAATTCAACGAGCCAAGCTCAGTCGCCGGAACGCCGGGTCAGGCCTTCTTTTTGCGGACTGAATGTAAACTCTCGGCCCGTAGGAGAATCTCGCAGCCCGATCTCCTGCACCGCTCTATTGATGCCATTTTCTTTCACGGTCCATACCTTCAAGGAGGTGATGATCCAGTCGCTTTCTGGAAGGGGACTGCCCACTCTGTAGGTGACAAGGTGTTCGGGCTCCTGACTGAAGGCGTCCAGGGGCAAGATCAATACGAGATGATCGTTGGTAACCTCTTTGATGCGATATCTGAAATGCGGTGTCGCTGGCTCTTGGCCAACTGACGGGCAGGTCAGGATAGCAACGACGTAGGTGACCAAGGCAATCGTGCGTTTGAACATGGCGTTGGGTGTCCGACACTGAAATGGGATCATCCCATCAACTTGACCGGGAGAAAAAAATGCAAGCTCGCTGCGCCGAGAGCGAGTCGATTGGTCTCCAAGCAAATCAGCGACGCCTTGTCTACAGGCAAGGTCTCATCGTTTCGCAGGCCGAGCAGACGCGTCGCCAGCAGACCGAGATCCGGCTGGTGGCCGACGATCATCACGGCGGCGAATTGCTGATACGCGCCCAGTTCCATCAGCGCATTTTCCGGGTCCATGCCGCTGGCTAGAAAAGCGGCGGTTTGGGCGGTCAGTCCCAGCGGGGCAGCCACGAGCTGAGCGGTCTGCACCGCGCGCCGGAACGGACTGGTCAGAATGAGATTAGGCTTGAGGCTATGACGCTTGCAAAACGCACCGACGGTCTGCGCCTGTTCGATGCCCAGGGGCGTCAGTTCGCGGGCGGCGTCGGAAGGGGCGCGGTCGGCGGCTTCGGCGTGGCGCAAGAGATACAAACGCATGGAAGAAAGGATGAAAGATGAAGACCGAAGGATGAAACGGAGAAGAAACGAAGGCCCGTGGATGGTTTTATTCATCCTTCATCCTTCATCTTTCCCACATTACATCACCATGCCGCCGTCGACCGTGAGCACCTGCCCGGTGATATAGCTCGCGCCCGGACTGGCCAGGAACGCCACGGCGGCGGCGATGTCTTCCGGTTGTCCGAAACGCGCCAGCGGCACGAAGCTGATCACCTTCTTTTTCACTTCCTCGGGCAACACGTCGGTCATGTCCGTGGTGATGAATCCCGGCGCGACGGCGTTGACGGTGATGCTGCGGCTGGCTAGTTCCTGGGCCAGCGATTTCGTCAGGCCGATGAGCCCGGCCTTGCTGGCGGCGTAGTTTGACTGCCCGGCGTTGCCCTTGATCCCGCTGACGCTGCTGATGTTGATGATCCGGCCTTTGCGCGCGCGCAGCATGGTGCGCTGGAACGCCTGGATAAAAAAGAAGGCTCCCTTGAGGTTCGTGTCGAGCACCGTGTCCCAGTCGCTCTCGGACATGCGCAGGCTCAGGCCGTCGCGGGTGACCCCGGCGTTGTTGACGAGGATGTCAATCTGTTCAAAATCGGCCTGGATCGCTTTGGCCAGGGCCGTGATCGCGGCGGGGTCGCTCACGTCGGCGGCGTAGGCGCGGGCCTGGTCGGGAAGGGCGGCGTTGATCTCGTCCGCCGTGCGGCGGGCGTTGGCATCCTGGCGGCTGACGACTGCGACGCGCGCGCCGTCTTGCGCCAAACGCAGGGCGATGGCGTGACCGATGCCGCGGCCCGCGCCGGTAACCACGGCGACCTGACCAGCGAGGGGGAGGGGAGTTTGGGAATTCATGGCGAGAGCGAGGTAATCGCAGGAAATAACAACGAAACCACGTCCGGGAAAAGCACGGAATCGTCCCGGCGGCTTTCCCGATCCCGCTTCCCGCTACGTTTTCTCCGTAAAGCCGTCCCAACCTTCCAGCATTTGCTCCGCGACATGACCCGGGCGGAAACGGTTGATCAAGCCGGCCACGAAACCCTCCCGGCGTTGGAATTGCAGGCGCGCGTCCACGAGCGCATCCACGTAGTCGGTCCACTTTTCGAGCAGGTCGGGGTCGGCCTTGGCCGCCGAGGTCGCCGCGGTCAACTGGCTGCCGGGGATGACCCGTTCGATCACCCAGAAACGCGACTTCCGGCGCGCCCGCGCCTCGCGCAATTGCCGCCGCGAGCGACCGGCGACGTGAGCCGCCGTGCGCTGGTAATCCGCCTCGAAGCGCAAAAAGAGGGCCTCCCGCAAGCGGATGGAGCCGTCCGACAACCGTCGGCGGGCATCGTTGACCGCCTGCGCATACCGGCTTTCCGCCGCGTGGATCGGTGCTTCGCGGAGCAGGAACAGCAGGTGGAAATACAGCGTATCCAGCGCGCCCGCAACCGCGCCGGCCACCAGTCCGAACGTAACCGCCAGCGCGTGGGGGCGCGGCACGAGCAGTTCCATGCCGGGAATCACCCGGTTGTGCGGCAGGAGCAATTCACCGATGCCGAAGGCGATCAGGCCGGTGGTCAAACCGACGGCGAATTCGCCCCGCAGGGTCCGAAGCAGAAGCTTCAAACTTTTCATCGTGTGCTCCTCCCGTCGGCAGGTTCGCGGGCCACGAATCCGAGCACGCGAGCCTGGATCAAATAGGTGCCGACGATCAACGCCAGGCCGGTCGCCAGCAGCCCGGAAACGATCAGGTTGGCCGCGTTCATCCAGGTGGCGAGGCTTTCGTGTTCGTTGGGCGTGTTGGTCAGCAGGTCGATCAAAAACGCGGACGAAGGTGGTGACAAGCTGATTTTGACCACCGCGAGGATGGCCGCAGCCACGCAGAGCGTGATCCGCAGGACGAACAGGGATTGCAGGGTGCGGGGCACCACTTCTCTAGCCAGCGCCTGCTGATCGTCGGAATGCTGGTCTTCGTTATACATGGAAATGAATGATGGATTCCGCCGACGCCCGCTGGCGCGAGCCACCCAACCGGCGGTCACAACACGGCCCCGGTCGGCAGCCACGATGCACGCGGGGCCTGCGTCTGTCCAATTCGGCTGGTCAAATCGCGGTGGATTCGCCTGTTCGGACGGGGTGGCGTGGGCCGCCGAGCGCCTCCAGCGGCTTGGCGGTGACCAAAACTCCCGCGGCGTTTTCCGCTCGAACATCCGCACGGGCCGTGCGAAGTGATCGTGCTGCTCGACATGAGTCCGGCGGAACCAAGGAAAGCCCCTCCCGTGGAAATCTATACTTTGCGCAATGCTCACGGTTGCGAGGCCCGCATCAGCCCCTACGGCGGAATCGTCGTTTCGCTGACCATGCCCGACAAAAACGGCGAGCTGGATGACGTGGTGTTGGGCTTCGACACGATCCCGGAATACGAAGCGAACTCCCCATATTTCGGCGCGTTGATCGGACGCTTCGGCAACCGGATCGCCGGCGGGCGGTTCACCCTCGATGGCAAATGCTACCAGGTGCCGATCAACGATCCGCCCAACGCTCTCCACGGCGGAAAGATTGGCTTCGATAAGCGCGTCTGGCAGGCGCGGGTCGGCACCGGCGACGAGGGGCCAACATTGACGTTGCGTTACGTCAGCCAGGACGGCGAGGAAGGCTTTCCGGGCACGCTGAGCGTCAAGGCGGTGTACACCCTCACGGATGGCAACGCACTGAAAATTTCCTTCGAGGCGACGACCGACGCCCCGACGGTCATCAACCTGACCAACCATTCGTATTTCGACCTGCGCGGCACGGCGGGCGAGGGGGATATCCTGGACCATGAAGTCAGGCTGCTCGCGTCGAAATACCTGCCGGTGGACCAGGCCTCTATTCCGCTGGGAGAACCGCGTCCGGTGGCCGGAACGCCGTTCGATTTCACGCAGCCCACGACGATAGGCTCGCGCCTCGACCACCCCGACGAGCAACTGCACCTCGGACCCGGCGGGTATGACCATTGTTACGTGCTCGATGGGTACGATCCGAAGCTTGGCGCCCAGGCGGAACCGTTCCTCGCGGCGCGGGTCCACGAACCGTTGAGCGGGCGGGTGCTGGAACTCTGGACCAGTGAACCGGGGATGCAGTTTTACACCGGGAACTTTCTCGAAGGGAAATTCGCGGGCAAAGAAGGCAAGGTGTACGGGAAGCGGTCGGCGTTTTGCTTGGAGCCGCAGCATTTCCCGGATTCGCCCAACCGGCCGGATTATCCGTCGGTGGTGTTAAAGCCGGGGGAGACGTACCGGAACGCGTTCTCGTATCGGTTTCTGGTGCAGCGGTAGTTTGTCCCCGAAGCGAGTCGCCGGTTTGTCTGGCGAGGGCCCGCCGTCCTGTCCCGCCTAACTGACGGCAGCCGAGATGCGCAGCACGGCGGGGAGGAACAGCGACCGAAACGTTTTCGTGAGGGAGGTTGCCATGAATCGCGCGGCGGGCATCACGGCTGGCCACGCAGGCCGGTGGCCTGACGCACGCGGTGCATGACGTGACCGGCGGCGGCGCGGGCCTGGCGCGCGCCGTGGGCAAGCACGTCGTCCACGTAGCTTTTCTCGGCGAGAATTTCGTCGCGGCGCGTGCGCATCGGCGCGAAGTAATCCCAGAGGGCGGAGAAGAGGCGCTTTTTGAAATCGCCGTAACCCACCCCGCCCGCACGGTGTTGGTCCTCCATTGCCGCCACATCTTCGGGCGACCCCACCAGGCGGTACAACGCGAGGATCGTCGAACCCTCCGGGTCCTTGGGCGACTCGACAGGCGTGGAATCCGTGACCAGGCCCATGACCTTCTTTTTCATCGCCTTCTCGTCGGCGAAAATCTCGATGGTGTTGCCGTAACTCTTGCTCATTTTCTGGCCGTCGAGACCGGGCACCACGGCGGTGTTTTCCTGGATGCGTGGGTGGGGCATCTTGAACGTCTCGCCGTAGATTTCGTTGAACTTCACGGCGAGGTCGCGCGTGATTTCCAAGTGCTGCTTCTGGTCCTTGCCGACGGGGACCACGTCGCTGTCGTAGAGCAGGATGTCGGCGGCCATGAGCACGGGATAGGCGAAGAGTCCGTGGGAAGCGGCGACTCCGTGGGCGATCTTGTCCTTGTAGGAGTGGGCGCGTTCGAGGAGGCCCATCGGCGTGACGGTGCTCAGAATCCAGGCGAGTTCGGTGACCTGGGGCACGTCGCTTTGCAGAAAGAAACACGCCCGGGCCGGGTCCAGCCCGCAGGCGAGGAAATCCAGCGCGACGCCCCGGTTGTATTCGCGCAGTTTGGCCGGGTCCTGAACGGTGGTCAGCGCATGGTAATCGGCGATGAAATAAAACGCCTCGCCTTCCTGCTGGAGCGCGATGGCGGGTCTCATCGCGCCGAAATAGTTGCCGAGGTGGAGCGTGCCGGTCGGCTGGATGCCCGTGAGGATGCGTTTCATGGTGGCGGGAGGAGAGTTTTCGCAGAGTCCGGCGTGGAGGGCAAGCCGGGGGCGAGGCGCGGCACGAGGCGTTGCAGCGAGCGCGTGAGCCGGGCGCGGGCGGGAGCCAGACCCCGCACAAACGCCACGAAGGGCCAGACCTGCGACGGGTGCGCCAGCAACCAAAGCGGCAGGGCGACGTAACGCGGGCGCTGGCGGCTGGCGTTGAAGAGGATGCGCCCGGGCACCGGGAACGACTGCGCGGCGGCGTCGCTGATGACGCGCAGCGAAAGCAGCGGGACGCCAGCCTCCGCGCAGACCTCGGCAATCCACGCGGTCTCCATGTCCACGGCAAGCGCGCCGGTATCGGCGTGGAGTGCGGCCTTGTCGGCGGCGCGCTCCACCGCCGTCGCCTGCGTGAGCAGCGTGCCAACCTGTGGGTGCTCGTTTTCCAGGACCAGCCGGGCGACGTTCAAGAGGCCGGGGTCGGAATAGTTCCTTCCGAGGACGAGATCGCCCACGCGTAAACCCGGCGAGAGGCCGCCGGCGTACCCGGCGCTGATGACCCAACACCCACCGTCGGCGGTCGCGAGCATGGCCTGCAATTGCAGGCGTCCGGTGGGCGTGTCGCCGACGCCGGTGTGGACCACGGCCAAGGCCTGGTCTCCGTGGTGGCCGACATGGGTCGGGAGCAGCGGGGCCCGTCCCCGGCGGAGACCCGAGACGTTGGCGCCGAGGGTTTTGACGAAGGGGCGGCTTTCGTCCGGCAGGGCAAAAGTCA
>CAXUHC010000016.1:27683-31718 GCA_964250705.1 uncultured Chthoniobacterales bacterium
GTTGGTCGCGGGCGGCGCCCACGGCGGGCGTGGTCGCGGGAATGACGGGGGCCTCGTTGGCCGTCACGGCCTGACGGAAAGCGGTCCCGCGCCCGGCGGGTAAATCGACGAAAAGGTGCTTCTCGCCTGCCGCGGAAATTCCTTCGACCGCCGAGCCATCGAGCGCCCTGGCCTGCCGGCCCACCTTTTCGGCCCGCGCGGCGAGATGATCGGCGCGGACGGAGACGCGGATCGTGTCGGCGGTCAAAGGAGCAGGCGTGGGCAGGAGGGTTTCGGCGCTGTGCTGGAGAGCAGCGGAAAGGCCGTGAGCGGCAGCGGTGCTGGCCGGGGCGGCCTGAACGGACGCTTTCGCCTTGGGCCGCTGGCCGAAAATCCCGGTGACTGCCAGGGTCGGCAGGGTCACGGCCAGACCCGGAGCGATCAGCAAAATGACGAGCAACCGCAAGCGCTGGGCGAGTGGACGCGGACGGGCGGCGGGATCGGGGGTAGGGGTAGGGCGGTCGGGCGAACTCATGGCGGAGTCAGGAAAATAACACTCCCGCCCGGCGCGCAAAGCCCCAAATGCGGTCGGCGTTCGGACCGCCGAAAAACGTGCTCGCAAGGGTGGGAAAGCCGTGTTAGCTAAATTCCTACCCCCGGCGCGCGGAACTTTCGCGTGATCGCCCCCTTCCCTTTGCACGCATGTCTGTGATTTTCGCAGTCCGGCTCCCATGTCGGCTTGTTCTCGTGGCGGCCTGCTGGTTGGTCTGGCCGGTTGGCGGGCGGGCGCAGGCTCCCGTGGGTGCGGCGGAGGCGCTCAATCGCGACGCCGAGGTCGCTTTTGACCGGCGGCAGTACAAGGATGCCATCGCGAGCTACCAGAAGCTGATCCAGGGATTTCCCAATTCGGAGTTCATGGTGGACGCGCGGTTTCACCTCGCCTACGCCAACTTCCTAACCGGCCAGTTCGATCCGGCAGCCGATGATCTGCGCAAGCTGCTCGTTTCGCCGACCACCCCGCCGGAAACGCTCGAACTGGCGGCGTTACTCCTGCCGCAGGTGCTGGCGCAGCAGGCCACCGCGCTGCCCGCGGGCGACGGCAGACGGCAGCCCGGCTTCGAGGCGGCCATCAAGGAGTACGACGCGTTTGTAGCCAAGTATCCCAAGAACGCGAGCCTGGAATCCGCGCTGTACGGTCGGGCCGTCGCCGCCTACCAGATCGTCCGGTACGATGCGGCGGCGCGCGATCTGCGGCAGGTCCGGGCGATGTTTCCCAACAGCGAGACGGTGCAAGACAGCACGTTTCTCCTGGCGATCACCGTGGGGACCCAGGCCAACCTTCTCCTGGCGAAGGAAGACCCGACGCCTGCCGACAAGGACGCGGCCGGCAAGGGCTTCACCGAAGCGGAAGGACTGCTCGGCGAGATCATCGGCAAGCGCAGCGACATTTCCCTCGCCAACGACGCGCAGTTTCAACTCGGCGAAACGCTGTTTGCCCATGCCGCCGCCCTGCCCGCTGCTTCGAGCAAGGCGTTTTACGACCGGGCGCTGGCCGCCTACCGGGCCGTCGAGCCGAAGGAAGGCATGATCATCGCGCAAACCACGCGCCTACAGAGGATCAACGACGCGCGCATCGCCGCCTTGCGGCAGGGACCGGCGGGGCGTTCGCAGGCGCGTCAACTCGACGAGCGGCGACTGCGCGAACAAGGTAAGCTGGAGGCGCTTCAAGCCAAGGAGGACCCGGCGCTGGCCGCGCGGATCAAGAGCGGCGCGGTGTACTATAATTTGCAGCGTTACGACGAGACGCGCGTGCTCCTGACCACCCTGCTGCCGGGCATCCGGAAGCCGGACGACGAAAAACTCGCGCTCGACTACATCGCGCTCAGTTACGCCGCGCAGAAGAACGTCGACAAGGCGGTGGCGGCCTACGACCGGTTTCAGGCGAAATACGCGGGCGATCCCATCGCGGAGAATCTGCCGCTGGTCATCGGCGGAATGTGCACGGATGGTCCAAAACCCGACCCGGCGCGCGCCAGCAAATACTTCGAGGAGTTTGCCCGGCTGTATCCCAAAAGCCGGCGTCGGGAAACGTTTCTGCTCGTCCAGGCGTCGAACGCCAATCAGCTCCGGCGCTTCGACGACGCGCTCAAAATGCTGGACACCTTCCTGCAAGGCAAGCCCAAGCGCGAGCTGGTCGCCACCGCCGAACAAACCCGCGCGCTGGTGCTCAAGGATAAACAGGATTTCGAGGGCGCGTTGGCGGCCTTCAAGAAAGTCCGCGACACCTACAAGGACCGTCCGGAGGGCGAGGAATCCGCGTTCTGGGTGGGCTGGACCTTGCTCCAGAAGAAGGATTACCCCGGTGCCATCGGGGAGTTGAAGGCGTTCGTGGAAAAGTATCCGCAGAGCCGCCTTCTCCCCAGCGCGCTGGCGATCCTCGGCCAGGCCCAGCAGGCGAGCGGCGCGAAGGATGCGGCGCTCGCCACGCTGACGGACGTGGCCACCCGCTTTCCGCAGAGCCAAGAGGCTACCGCCGCGTACTTCGGGCGCGCGAACATCTACCTCGTCGATCGCAAGTACGATGATGCCGCCAGCGTATTGACCGAATTTACCGAGAAGCGGCCCGACAGTGAACAGGTCTACGCGGCCTACGAACAGATTGCGGCGATCCAGACGCAAGGGAACCAGCTCGAAGCCGCCGCCGCGACCTACGAGAAATTCCTCGGGAAACAACCCGGATCACCGCAAGCCGCCGGCGCTCTGGGCAAGCTGTCCGGCCTCTGGCGGCGGGCGGCGCGGGCGATGGGCAATTACATCGTCCTGGGCGCGCCGCAACGCGAGGCGTGGAAAGCAGACGTCAACAAAAGCATCGCCGCGAGTGAACAGCAGCTGGACAGGTTTCCCGACGCCCCGGCGACCGCGCTGGGATTGCGTGATCTGCTGGAGTGCCAGCGGCTGCTGATGGAGGCGAAGGTGAAAACGCTCGCCGAAGTGCGCGCTTACTTACAGACCCTCGCCGACAAGTACCCGGACAAACCGGCGGCGCGGGGTCGCATCCTCTTCCGGCTCGCGGCGCTCACGGCGGAAAAAGACCCGGCGCAAGCCCTTGCGGACATGAAGGCCGCCTACGATCCGGCGGTGGTTTACAGCCCGGCAGACATCGAGCTTTATACCGATGGCTTGCTGCCGGGCGATCCGGACGCCGCCGCGCCGGTGTTCGACAAGCTGGCGCGAGATTATCCGCCGGTCCCCGGCGTGCCCCCGGCGCAACAGGCCGCTGCCGTGCAGGAAGCCCAGGGACTCGCGCTCTACGGACGCGCAACCCTCGCCGGGATCAAGGGCGACCAAGCTGCCGCCGCGCGGGCTTTCACGGAATTGAAACGCGATTATCCGCGTTCGTCGAAGCTCGCGGAGGCCAACCTGGGTCTGGCGCGGAATTTCCTCGCGCAAGGCAAGCCAGACGATGCGCTGCCGCTGCTGGCGGAGGTGGCCAAGAACCCACGCTCGCCGATGCCGGTCCGCGCGCACGGCTTGTTCCTCAACGGGGAGATTCAGGCGGCGAAGGGCAGCGTCGAGGCCATCGACGCCTACCTGAAAGTGGCGGCCTTCTACCCCGGGGCCACTGACGCGCCGGAAGGCTTGTGGAAGGGCGCGCAACTCCTGGAGAAGCAAGCCGAGACGTTGAGCGACACCCCCGCCAAGCCGGGCGCGCCGACGAAGACGGGACAGCTCACCCGCGCCCGCAAGGCGTACAACGACCTGGCGACGCGCTATGCGGACTCACAATGGACCGCCCAGGCCAAAGCGCGTCTGGGGGCGCTGCCCGCCGCGAAGTAGATGCCGGCTGGCACGAGCACGTTTGCCCGAACTTGCGAGGTTGGGTGAATAAATCCTCCGGACACTCCGCAGAGCGATCGGTCGTAACCCCAGGTAGGGATGCCTCTCCGAGGCATTCCCTAGAATGGTTTAGAGTGCGTCCCGAAGGAATGAGCCGCGAGTTCTGGCTGTAGGGACGACGCTCCGTCGCCGTGTCCGCACGGGACCAGACACGGCGAC
>CAXUHC010000017.1:0-6776 GCA_964250705.1 uncultured Chthoniobacterales bacterium
GCCTTCGGTGCCCGGATGAATCGGCGTGATGCGTTTGAGGTGAATGAGGCTTTCTTCGTCTTCCTCGTTTTCGATGATCTCAAATTCCGGGTGGTCGATCACCATCTGGGCGCCTTTACCCTTAGCCTTGGGCTTGCCGTAGACGACCACGCGCTGCCCGGCGGCGAAGAGCTTCTGCACGTAGTAAGCGTTGAACCAGCGGAGCGTCAGCAGCGAACTCAGCGCGTGGCGTTCGGCTTCCTGGAGCGTGACCTCGCACATCTGGCGGCGTCCGCCGAGACGCTTGGCCGCGGTGGCAACGACGATGCCGCAAACGCAGACGGGCGTGTCGGTGGCGGCGGTGGGGAAGTGCTCGAAGTGGCGGCGGTCCTCGTACCGGCGGGGGTAGTGGGTGAGCAGGTCGCCGACGGTGGCAAGCCCGAGGCGTTCCAGCAGCTTGAGGCGGGCGGGTCCGATGCCCGGAACGTCGGCAAGCGGCTGGGAGACGTTCAGGCAGGGTTGGTCCATCCGGGCAGGTGCAAGATACCAGAGGAAACGGCGATTGCACCTTGCTTCGGCGGGGCTTTCGCGGGAAGGTCGGAGGACATTGTTCCCCCCTATGAAACGCGTGCTCCTTTGCTTGCTGGTCCTGCCGGTGCTGGGTGCGGTTTGCGGTTGTTCGGAGATGAGCCCGGACGACCGGGAATTCTACGGCCGGGGCTGGGTGCATCCGAGCGACCTGGATAAAGAACGGGAAACCCGCATGCCCGCCCACCCCGAGACCACGGGTTCGCTGGGCAGCGCCCCGGCGCAGGGATCGACGGAACGAGGCGCGGAGTGGGGCGCGCCGGAGCGGTATTGAATCCGGGCGAGAGCGGCGTTGCGGAGCAGAACTGGTCCGCAGATTACGCCGATTTTCGCAGATTTAAAGAAGGAGACAGGGACGGCTTGTTGGCTTCCATCTTGCTCCAAATCTGCGAAAATCTGCGGACCGATCAGAGCATTTGTCCCTTTAGCCGGTGGTCCGCAATCCGCTGGCAATGGCGTTGATGGACAGGAGAAGTTCGGGAAGCATCTGTTTGGCGGCTGCCTCGTCGCCGGATTTCTGCATGCCGCGCCACTGGCTCAGCAGGCCGATTTGCTGTTCGTGCAACACGCGCAGGGCATCGGCGCGCAGCCGCAAGGTTTTTGCCGCGCGGGGCCGGCGGTCCATCGTCGAACGCCCGAAACATGCCGTCAGCAAAGCGTAGGTCTGCTCGAACTCTTCGGTGATGCGCCCGAGGAAGGCTCCGCGCACGGCAGGGCTGACGACCAGTTCCGCGTAGCGCGACATGATCTCGCGATCCGCGCTGGCGAGGTTGGTTTCCACGTTCATCAGGACGTAGCGCAAGAACGGCCAGCCGCCGTCCAGACACTCCTTCAGGTCGCCGAACGCCCTGGCGTCCTGTTCCCGCAACCGGCTCAGCGCGCTGCCAACCCCGTACCAGCCAGGCAGGTAAAACCGGGCCTGGTTCCAACTGAACACCCAGGGAATCGCCCGCAAATCCGCCAGGGTTCGCTGGCCGGTGCGCCGCGCCGGGCGCGAGCCGATGGAACTCTGCTCCAAGGCGTCGATGGGCGTCGCCTGGCTGTAGAACTCCATGAAATCCGGCTCCTTGAGGAGTCCCTCGTAAACCTCGCGGCTGGCGGCCACGAGCATGTTGACCGCCGGCTCCATCCGCGCGGCCAGGGGCGAGGGCGAGGGCGGACGCAACGACGTGCCCGCCGTGCCGGCGAGGAGGAGTTCCAGGTTGAAACTCGCCGTCGCGCCGTTGGCGTATTTCTGCGCGATGGTCTCGCCCTGCTCGGTGAGACGCAAATCGCCGTTGACGCTGCCCGGCGGGAGCGCGTCGAGAAACCGGTGGGTCGGCCCGGCCCCCCGGCTGATCGTGCCGCCGCGACCATGGAAATAGCGGATGCGCACGCCCGTTTCCCGCCCGATGGCCGTCAGGGCGCTCTGCGCCCGGTGCAGGGCCCACTGGCTGGCGAGGATGCCGCTTTCCTTGTTGCTGTCGCTGTAGCCGATCATGATCTGCTGCACCGGCTCGTCGCCGGTGGCGCGCAGACTGCACCGGGTTGCCGGGTGGGCCAGGAAGGCGCGCATGATGGCGGGCGCGCCGTCGAGGTCCTCGGCGGTTTCAAAGAGCGGGGTGACCGGCAAGCGGCAGACCAAACCCTCGGAGGTGCTCCGGGCGAGACCGGCCTCTCGCGCCAGCAGGTACACCACCAGCAGGTCGCTGAGCTGGCGGGTCATGCTCACGATCAGCGCCCCCAAACCGCCGGGGCCGTGGGCGTCGTACTGTTCGACGAGCAAGCGGTAGCAGGACAGCACCGCGTCGGCCTCCGGTCCCGCCGACGCGCCGGAATGCGCGAACGGGCGTGACGAGCGCAGCTCCGTTTCGATGAATTCCAGGCGACGCGCCTCGTCCCAGGTGGCGAACGCCTCGCCCGGATGACCGGCCAGGGTCATCAACTGCCCGAACGCCTTGTCGTGGAACCTGGAATTCTGGCGGATGTCGAGCGTGGCGAGGTGAAACCCGAAGGCGTCCACCGCCCGGATCACCGGCATCACGTCGCGCGCCGCGATGCGTCCGGCACCGACCTCGACCAGCGAGGCGTAGAGTTTTTCCAGGTCCGCCGTCAGTTCGGCCGCGCGGGCGTGGACCGCCCGTAAACCTTCCCGGCACGAGGAACATCCGCGCCCAGGGGCAATTTGAGCAGCAGCAGGCGCACGTAGCATTTCCACGGCTCCTCCGGGGCGTCGTGCAGGATCGCCTCCCCCGGTTTGCCCGCCTCGTGCATCAGACGCGTCAGAGCAGAGGAAAACGAGGCGGGCGGTTTCTGCACGTGCTGCGACAAACAAAGACGGCTGGCCAGATGCCGGAGCTGCCGACTGAGCACCAGCAAGCTGCCGGCGCGCAGTTCCTTGACCGTTTCGCGGGTGGTATCCGCCGTCACGAGCGGATGGCCGTCCCGGTCGCCGCCCACCCAGGTGCCGAAGCGCAGGCGCGGCAGCGTGCGGCCGTCCCCGAGGAGCGCCGGGTCGAGGCCGGTGTCGGCCCACACCTGTTGCAGCCGCCGGTCCAATTCCGGGAGAGCCCGGGGGTAGACCTCGGTGAAGTAGTACATCAAGTTCCGCCGCTCGGAAGCGACCTCGGGCTTGCGCAGCAGGATTTCGCCGGTCCGCCAGAGCCGTTCCAAAGTGACCCGGATTTCCTCGCGCCCGTCGGCCAGCTCCGCAGGCGTTTGACGGGGGTCTTCCCGTTTTTCCAGCAGGTGAAAAAGTCGGCGGTGTTGTTCGAGCGCGGTCGGGCGCTTCGCTTCGGTCGGGTGCGCGGTCAGGACCGGCTCGACCACGATGCGTCCCAGACCGGCGGCAATCTCGGTGGCGCTCAGCCCGGCTTGCTGCAAACGGACGAGGTTGGCTCCCCAAAGTCCCGGCTCCGCCGCCACGCCTGCCACCTTTTCCCGCTCGCGGCGAACGTGCGCGGAGACGTTTTCCTCGATGAGATTAAGGAGTTGGAAAGCGGTGGCGTAGACCTGCCCCAGACGCGCGGGCAGTTGCTGATGGTCGGGAGGAGCGTCTTCGCGGCGAAGCCAGGGCACATAACGCGCCAGATCGTGCTCGCCCAGACCCACCAGCACTTCGCGCAGGCATTCCATGAGGAAGGCGAGGTCGTGGTCAATCTTGTCGAGGCCGGCTTCCAGCAATTTGGCAGGTGGCGCGCTCATGTGTCCGCAAACTAAACGGAAAAAGGAAAAAGCAGGAAGCCCGAAGTCAAAAATAAGCGGGGTCGGTACGCCATCGAGCAGGCCGTTCCGACGAGCCTACGGTCGTGATGGCTTCGGGGCGAAACGCGAAGCACGGGCGAGGTCATTTGACCCGGCCCTTTACAAAGAGACAGCCTGCCATTAAGTGAGCCGTCCACCATGGCGGAAAAAGACGAGCCACCAGAGCCGCAGGAACCCATCCCCCCGCAAATGCTCGTGCCGCTGACCCGGCGCGCCCACGCGGTGCCAGAGCGCGCCGCGATCTCGCCCGAGATCGCGGAGCAATTCAATCAGCTGATGCAATTGGTGCAGGCGCTGTCGGCGCATTTTGTCGGCGAGCCGGAGCCACCGCCAACCGAGACCCTCAAGGAACGGACCACCAAGCGGGTCAAAAAGTTTCAGCGGGCCGGTGGCGAGGAACGTGGCAGCTCTGCCTCGCCCGAGGAGGAAGCGTTGCCGGAAACGGCAGCGGAAGTCGGAACCACCACTACCGCCAGCGACGAGCCCGCCGACCCGTTGGCGTTGAATAAGCACATCGCGTGGCCCCGGCAAACCCCGTCAGGAGAGGGCACTGGCACGAGCAGACCGCCGACGCCCTGGTGGCAACGCCGACCCAGCACCGGCATGTGGCTGGGCGCACAGGCATTGGGGGTGGTATTACTGGGCGTCGGTTTTTTGCTTGGACACTATGCGACGGACTTCACCGGCGGAAACGGAAGTAAAAACAAATTCGGACGCGGCGGTGATCTGTTTGGTCAACCCGAGATCACCGAGCAGGCGCTCCAAACCGCCAACGAAGGTTTGCGCGCCGAGCACCTGGGCGACGCGGACGGCGCGCGCAAGATCTACGAAAACGCGCTCAAGAAGCACGTCGAACTCAGCGGCTTGCATTACCGCCTTGCCTTGCTGGCCGTCCAGCGCAACGACCGCCTGGAGGCGGAACAGCGCCTCGAACGTTCGGTCGCGGAGGGCGAAAACGTGGCGGATTGCTGCTACGTGCTGGCGCGGCTGGCCGGGGACAAAGGCGATTACGATGAAATGGCGGGCCAGTTCCAGCGGGCGACCCGCGTACGTCCGTTTACCGGGAGGTATTTCTTCTTTCTGGGTGAGGCCATGCGGCGGCAGGGCAAGCCGCAGGCTGCGGTCGCCGCTTTTGAGCAGGCGCTCGACCGCCCGTACATCGCCGAAAGCGGCGACCTGTACCTCTTCAAAGAGCGGCTGGCCAAGGTAGAATACGGCCACGACGAGGCATTCAACGCCGAACTCGCCAGCCACCTCAAGCAGACGCCGGTGGCAGGCGAGTGGATGCTGCTCGCGGCGGCGCAGGAACTCGATCATCAGGCGTACGCCGAAGCGGCCGAGCACCTGCGCTTGGCCGCCGACCGTCTGCCTTCGGCGATCTATTCGTCGTACACGCACGACTACTTTTTCCAGGGCTACGCCAAACGGTCCGAAGTCATGTCGCTGCTCAACCGGGTGCCCCCGCTGATTGTTTCATCGGCAGGACCGACCGTGCTCGATCCGGGCGCGTGGTCGCCGGAACGCGCGGACCCGGCGGCCTGGCCGTCGGCCGGCGGCACCCAGTCCGGCAAGTAAGCCCGACGGCCAACGCCGCTCAGCGTTTGGGAATCGTCACCGTGGGCGTGCCGCACAGCCGTTTGGACAGGTCCACCGGCGCGTCAAGCGAAGCGTTCTCACCCGCCGGGTCGATCTGGTAGCTCCACACGTCGAAGCGTTCCCAGCTGGCTGCCCCGTAGATCGTGGAAAACGCGCCGTCCACCGCGTCGAGCCCGTGCGCGATTTTGACGCGGCCGATCCGTGGCTTGTTGAAACGCGCGTCGTACGCGTGCCACCGGCCACCGAGGTAGGCTTCGAAATAAGCGTGGAAATCCATGGGCGTGCCGCTGTCCAGCCAGCCGATATCGGGGACGTAGCCCGACACGTAGCGGGCGGGCACGTTGAACGTGCGGCAGAGCGCCACCGCCGTGTGCGCGAAATCGCGGCAAACGCCGAAGCGTTGCGCGATGATTTCCGAGGCCGAGGTATTCGGTGAGCCGCTGCACATGCGGTATTCGATGTTGGTATGAATCCAGTCGCAGATGGCCTGGACCCTCTCGGCTCCGTGGCCAACCTGACCGAAATGCTCGAAAGCAAAATCGAGCAGTTTATCCGAATCGCAGTAACGGCTCGGCAGCGTGTAGCGCAGGAGATCGTCGGGCAACTGCTCGACCGGCAGGGCGGGCCCGGTGTTCGAATTGTCTTCCAACGCGGACGGCACCCAGATCAGCGAGTCGTAGCGAATCGTGTTCAGCCCGGGACGCAGTTTGAAGCGGTGGACGATGTTGCCGTAAGAATCCTCGTATTCGAGCATCCCGCTCAAGGGCTCCACGCTGAAACGTTCGCTGTGGATTTGTTGGGTGGGGCTCTGGCGCGGCTTCAGCGTGAGGATGATCGGCGCTTCCGCCCGGGCGCGGTAGGTGATCTGGCAGCCTGCGCGCTGGAGGATGTCGAGCGGATGGACAGTGGCGGGTTGGTATTCGACGGCCAGCGGCGTGGTCATGAGACGGGTTGAGGTGTTACGGCGGCTACACGGTCAAAAAATTCCTGAAAAAGCGGGGCGTATTGAGCGTGCCGCTCCGGGTGATATTGGACGCCTAGGCAATACGGATAACCGGCCAGCCGGACCTGTTCGACCGTGCCGTCTTTGGCCCACGCCTCGACCTCTAGTCCCTCGCCCAGCCGGTCAAGAGCCTGGTGATGCGAGCTGTTCACACCGTCAAAACGCCAGGCGGACGATGCGTTGTCCGCGTAACGCAACGCCTGGAGGTTGCCGTCGCGCAATTCGGGGGCGTTGTGCGCGGGGATGTCGAGGTGAAGCGTGCCTCCCAAGGCAACGTTGAGCACCTGGACGCCTTTGCAGATCGCCAGGATAGGTAGCCCAAGGTCGAGGGCGGCACGGGCCAGCTCTATATGAAACCCGACACCGC
>CAXUHC010000017.1:6786-17768 GCA_964250705.1 uncultured Chthoniobacterales bacterium
CGAGGGCGGCACGCACGGCGGCAAATTCCCAATGGTCGCGCGCGGCGTCCGGTTCCTCGATCACCGACGGATCGGGCACGGGCTGGCGGAGGAATTCGGCGGCGATGTCCGGGCCGCCGCTCAACAGCAGACCCACGCTGCCGGGAGGGAGGGCGTTTCCGTTCTCGACGACGGCGTTTTCGCAGCGGCGAGCGTTGCGGACTTCCAGCTCGGGACGGGCCGCAAACCAGCGCGCGAAGGCTGGCTCGTCCACGTCTCGAATCCAGGTGGCAAGGATAGGCATGTGACAAATTCCGTGGGTCTAAACGGCCCGGACTGGCGCAGAGTCCTTATCTTTCCCGAGAAATATTTGCCAGACCGTCGTTTCGAGCACTGAAACCTTGCCTGAAACCGGATGCAAGTCCACTCCCAAGCGCCGTGAGCCGTTTTCACGTAGGCCGAGCTGTGCCAGACGCGTGAGATTTGCGCTTGCACGAGGCAACAAACCTCCCGGATGATGCCCCTGCCTTTGAAAATGATCCCGCAGCAAGCACGCGATATCTCGGCCGATCCCCGGTTCCACGAGTTTCTGTGGTATTGCGTGCCCGGAGTGCTGGTGGGGCTCGCCTTGCGGCTGGGGTTGATGATTTCCATGCCTTTCGGTTTTTATCATCCCGACACCCACGACTTTCTGACCACGGCGGACACGCTCGTCGCGCACCATCATTTCGTGGTCCACGGGAAAACGACGTTCCTGACGCCGGTGCTCTACACGCTCGCATTTTTTCCCAAGGTGCCGGCCTTGTTCACGATTCCCCTCGCCCAACACGCGCGGGGCCTGTTGCTGATCCTGATGACCGGAGCGTTGGCCCGGCTGTGGTTCGACTATTGGCGCTGGCTCATCGTGCCGCTGACCGTGCTGATGGCGATGCAACCGGCCATGCTGTTCTGGGAGCACACGCTGATGTCGGAATCGGGCTTCGTGTTCGGCGCCGTCGCGCTGGCGCTGGCCGGAACGTGTTTCATGCGCTGGCCCGACCGCTTGACGTACGGATTTTTGCTCGGGGCGATGGCCTGCGTGGCAGCGGCGCGGCCGGAGGGCAATCTGTGGCAGGGGGCAGGTATTCTGTGGGTCGCGCTGGTATATTGGGGCCACTGGAGGCGGGAGTGGCGGCGGATCGCCGGTGCCGTGGGGCTCGCCGTGGTGATGCTCGCGATCACGAAAACCTCGCACTCGGGACTGCTACTCTACTCATCGCTCGTCCACCTGACGCCGGACAATCCGCGAACGATCCCGGATTTTGGTCCGTACATCCAGCCGTTACGCGATGAAATGATCGTCCGACGAAACGAATCCGTGTCGGACGACGTGGTGAAAACGTCCAAGAAAATCACGGCCATCCTGCTCGCTTACGTCAAAGATCATCCCCACGCCAAGCTCGGCTTGAAGATCAACAAAAAGCGATACGAACGGCTGCGACGCGAAGGACGAGCGGGCAGCGAGTCGGAAGTGGAGTTGAGATACGGCAACAACAGCAGCAACCTTTGCCGCCGGTTGGCGATGGAGAGCGCGTCGGCTCATCCGTGGTCTTTGCCAGGATACGCATGGCGAAAATTCCGCGCCCCGATCCAGCGGGACGCCGGCGGCGTTTTCGAAGATTATATTTTTCACCAGAAACAGGCGTCCACGCTGCTTGGGAACAAGGAGATTATCCAGACCCTGGGCCCCGCCCTGAGCGGAACGACGCTGGAAACTCCAGAGCAAGCGACCGCCTTCGTGTGGCAGCACTACGATCTCGATAAAGTCGAGTGGTACAATCGTCTGGAACACCGCTGGCAGGCGGCGGTGAATTCCGTCCATCTCCCCGATACCCGGTATAGCGAAAAATATACGTTGCCCGGTCTGCCCATCTACCATCTGCTCGGGATGTTGGGCGCGTTGGTCGCGCTGTTCCGTCCCGGCGTGACGCGGCGTTTCCACTGGGGTTTCGTGCCCGTGATCTTCGGGGCCTGGTTCATCGTGATGCTGACGGCCGCCGTCATCCCGCGCCACCGTTTCGTCTGGGAGCCGTTCTGGCTATTGTACGGCTTCGGTCTGTTCGATAGCGTGATTGCGTTTACCCATGCACTGATTCGCCGGGGGCGGCTTGACGCCAGCGCCACCGCTCCCCCGCTCTCGCCTGCCACGTCATGAGCGAGGCTGCGATCATCGACGAGCAACTCGACCGTCTGCGGACCTTTTATGCGGACGGCGGCGCGCCGGTGAACGGTCCGGGACGGGGCTACCGCTGCCTGCTGGCGCGATATTACGGCCTCATGTTTCCGGCCGATGTTTCCGTTCTGGAGGTGGGGTGCGGGGCGGGCGACCTGCTGGCCCTGCTTCCGAATCGGGACATCACCGGAATCGATCTTTGCGAAGCGCAGGTCGCCGCGGCGCGGCGGCGGTTGCCCCACGGGCAATTCTATTTGCAAGCGGGCGAATGGCTGAATCTGTCGCGCAAATTCGACATCATCATTCTGTCCGAGACGATCAATTTTGCCGCCGACGTGCAGCGATTGATCGAAAACCTGCAAACCGTCGCGACGCCGGAGACCCGGCTCATCATCAATTTCCACAGCTCGCTCTGGCGGCCCACGCTCGCCCTGGCAACCGCGCTCGGTTTCAAAACCCGCAGCCCCCGGAGCAACTGGCTGAGCCACAAAAACGTGTGGAACCTGTGCGCGCTGGCCGACTGGGAGGTGATCAAAACGCAGTCACGCATCCTGTTTCCGTTGCCGGTCCCGGGTCTCGACACGTTGTTCAATCGTTGGCTGGCGCCGCTTCTGCCGGTGCTTTGCCTGACGGTGTTCGTCGTTGCCAGATTCCGCCCGCGCGCGCCGTTGCCGCCAACTGCGAGCCGGCCGTTGAAGGTATCGGTGATCGTGCCCGCGCGCAACGAGGCGGGCAACATCGAAGCGGCGGTACGACGCACCCCGCCGCTCGGCGCAGGCACGGAACTCGTGTTCATCGAAGGCCACTCGCGCGACAACACCTGGGAGGAAATCCAGCGGGTGAAAGCCGCTTTTCCCGAACACGAAATCAGAATCCTGCGGCAAACCGGCAAAGGGAAAGGCAACGCCGTGCGCGAGGCGTTTGCCGCTGCCACCGGGGACATCCTCATGATCCTGGATGCCGACCTGACGATGCCGCCCGAAGAGCTGCCCAAATTTTACAACGTCCTCGTTTCGGGACACGCCGAGTTCGCCAACGGCGTGCGTCTCGTTTACCCGATGCAGGAACATGCGATGCAATTCCTCAATCTGTGTGCGAACAAATTCTTCGGCGTCGCGTTTACCTGGCTCCTGGGCCAGACGGTGCAGGACACCCTCTGCGGCACGAAGGCGCTCTACCGACGCGACTACGACAAGATCGCCGCCAACCGCGCATATTTCGGTGATTTCGATCCTTTCGGCGACTTTGATCTGCTCTTCGGAGCGGATAAACTGAACCTCAAAATCGCCGACATCCCGATCCACTACCGCGACCGCACCTATGGATCGACAAACATTCAACGCTGGAGCCACGGCTGGCTGCTGCTGCGCATGATGTGGTTCGCGGCGAAAAAGCTGAAATTCGTCTAGAACAGCCGTGCTCGGATGAGAAGCCCTTGGATAAAGTCGGCGTTGCGGTGGATCAACCTGCACCCCGTTTGGTGTCGCGGGCGCACACGGGTCTGGGGCAACCGGTTGCGCGCCCCCACCTTTGATCGCTGGTTGGCCTTGCAACTGCACCACGCCGGAATCATGGGCGTGGCGGACCAACGGTTTTTGCAAGCGGCCATCGAACCCGGAATGACGGTCGTCGATATCGGGGCGAACCAGGGCCTTTACACGTTGCTTTTTGCTGATCTGGTTGGCGAGAGGGGACGGGTGCTGGCATTCGAACCCGACGATTTGCTTTATGATGCGTTGGCAGAGAACGTCGCGTTCAACCAGGCCCGGAACGTCCAACTGCACCACCTTGCCGTCGGCTCCGGGCACGGTACGATGACGCTCTATCGGTCGCTGCTGAACTCCGGTGACAACCGGCTTGCCACGAAGTCACCCAAGGACGGTCTTCGGGAAACGGTTCGAGTGCAGATCGAGCGACTCGATGTAACCTTGGCAGGCCAGCGAATCGACTTTATCAAGATCGACGTGCAAGGTTGGGAAATGGAAGCATTTCGCGGGATGCAAGCCCTGCTGGATTTGCCTGCCAATCGAAAAATCGCCATCTACTTCGAATTTAGTCCGCTGGATTTGCAAGAAGCTGGTACCAAACCCGTGGAACCGCTGGTCTTCCTCAAAGAGAATGGCTTTGAAATTCATTCCTTTGGCCGCGGCAATCTGGTTGAGCCCCTGCTCCATCCTGGTGCTCTGGCTGAGTCAATGCCAGCCAACGGGTATATCAATCTATACGCAACACGCGCGGGTTGACGGCGCGTCCGTGCAACTTTCCCCGATAAACCGCTCGGTGAAACCCTGAGTTTCGAACCGTTGGTCGCGATTTCGGGAGAAAGCCCGGTTGCCATGTACATACCCGGGTATGTATATTCAGTTTGGAAGCTCCTATATGGGGGAAATCCCCCATTGCAGAATCAGAGCAACCCTAATAGGACTAAGGGACAGAAACATGAAATTGCGCAACCGCGTCGTTATTATCGACGACCATAATGTCGTGCGGGAGTTATTCCGGTTCCAATTATGCCGGAGCGAGCCTCACCGTTACGAAATCGTCGGCGAAGGTTCCAACGGGCAGGAGGCGGTTGACACCTGTCTCAAGACCAAACCGGACCTCCTCGTTTTGGACTTGATGCTGCCGGGATTGAACGGGGTAGAGGTCATGCGACGGCTCCAGCCCAAGCTGCCCGAAATGCGGGTGTTGTTCTTCTCGGCGTGTTCACGCATTCCACTGATTATCGAAGCGTTGGAGCATGGCGCGGCCGGATTTGTCGGGAAGCCGCGTTCCTGGAATACCGTGCTGGAAGCCATCAACCTCGTCGCAGCAGGGGGAAAGTATTTCGATCCGGCCGTGGCGCATCTGGCGGGACACAACGGCAGGCCGCCGGTGGCTGAAGAATTGACCCCGCGCGAACGCGAAGTCGCGCAGCTAATCGCGGAAGGCCACAGCACGAAGGAAATCGCCAGTTTGCTGGGTGTGAGCGCCAAAACCATCGACAAACACCGCACGCGTATGATGGAAAAGCTGCGCGTACATGATGCGGTCGCGGTGACGCGATACGCTATCCAGGCCGGCCTGGTCCATATCGATTAAAGCGAACCCAACCGGTCGCGCGCCTGGACCAGTTTTTCGTACAGCGGCTGGAGGCCTTCGGGAATGATGCGGGTTCCTCCCAGGACAGGCATGAAATTGTGATCGCCCGGCCAACGTGGGACGATGTGAAGATGGAGATGGTCTGCTACTCCTGCTCCGGCGCACGAGCCCAGGTTTAGCCCGACATTAAACCCTTGCGCGTGAACCACCGCACGCAAAAGCTTTTGGGCGTCTTCGGCCAGCGTCAGGAGTTCGAGCTTTTCCTCACCGGTGAGATCGGATAATTCGCCGGTTTTTCGATAAGGCACCGCCATCAGATGACCGACCGCATAGGGGTAGCGGTTCATGATGAGATACCCGCTTTTTCGCCGAAGGACGACGAGATGCGCAGCATCGTCTGACGTGCGTGCCGCCTCGCCGAAAAAATCCGCGAGTGGGCGTTCCAACGCAAAATATTCGACTCGCCACGGTGCCCAGAGTGCTTCGAGTTGTTCCTTGGGAAAGCTCATGTTTCGGAAACTGGCTGCGAACGAAGCTTCAAGCCGAGGAGCGCCCAGCCAGCCAACAAGCACAGACCACCCAGGGGGGTCATATATACCAGCCACTTCGCGTGGGTCAAAGCCAGAGCGTACAAACTGCCGCTAAAGAGGACGATCCCGGCAACAAAACATTGCCAAGCAAGCGCCGGGAACGGGCGCAAACAAGCTGCCAGGAGAAGTATGGGCACGTGGATGAGATGATAAAATACCGCCGTTTCCCACCAACGCGAAGCTTTCGGATCGAGCGCGAAAACTTTTTCCAATCCGTGAGCGCCAAACGCGCCGAGGACTACGCCAAGAAAGCCGAGAAACGCCGCTGCTCGGAAAGCACGGACATTAGAGGGTAACATATTCTAAGCGATCTGATGCTGTGCGAAAATCAAGGGGAAGGGATACTCAAGGAGGCGTGACATTCACGGGGGGGGTTGAGCCTTCGTAAAATCTCACGAGCGCTTTCTCGTGCGCGAAACCGGCGAAATAAACATCCTGCAACTGCTTCATGGTTTCGTGTTCGCCTATTGAAGCGCAAAGCCGGTTTAAATACTCCGCGGCAGCCGGAAAATCGCTGCGTCGCATTTCCACTGCCGCGGCAGTCAGGAGCCAGTCCACCGGCGGAGAGGTTTGTTTCAGCCTTGCATCGAGTTCATCCACGAACGCGTCCTCCTGTCCTAATTCGAGTTCGGTCAGACGTATTTTCAAGGAATACCAAGGCACCAGCGATGGGTCCTGCAACCGATCCACCGCACGCTTCAACTGACCTAACGCCGCCCGCGGATTTCCGGCGCGACGCAACGCTTCGCCCCAATCGAAAAAGTAGCGCGTGTTGAAGGGATCGATCTGCGTGGCTTTTGCCAAATCAGGCAGGCCCTGGTCCGCCGCCCCACTTCGACTGGCCAGAGTACCACGCAGATTGCAACTGGCCGCCACCTGCTCGCCCTCAATGATCGACCGGTTCAGCAACGGAACCGCACGAGCGCTGTCGTTCCCCTTGAGGTACAAAGTCGCCAGGTGGTAGTCCAATCCGTAGACATGTTTACCGTCGCGCTGGACCCGCTCCAATCGATCAATCGCTTTGGCGTAATCTTTGGCGGCTTCGGCGATGGTGGATTCGTCGATCGCTGCCAAAACCCCTGCGGACAACTCGACCGGCACGGCGTTTCCGACGACGGCAGTCTCGGCGGATGCACGGTTGTTGTGGGCAAACATTCGAGCCACCATGCCATGATTCAGTAAAAACGCAGTGATCGCCAGCATGAAGACCAAAATGCCTACTCCGATGGCGATCCAGAGGCCGTAGTCCGGCGCGCTCTGGCCAATCCGACGCAGTCGAACCATTTGCTCTGAGCTGATCCCCTGCAATCGCGCTGAGTCGGCGGCATTTTCGTCATCCAGGGTATCAAGATCGAGTTCTTCGATCAGGGGTTCAGCCGAATCCAGGGATTGCGGAGCAGGATGTTCCGGATCAAATTTATGAAATTTTCTCTGCTGCTTGGAGAGTTGTGAACGCGTGAGCGAACCATCCGGCGCGACGTTTTCCGAGACGCTGGAAGTTTGGGCCTCGATGTGCCCGTTTTGCTTCATCCAATCCAGTACTTGGGCCAAACCCGGTGGGGGAGGCGTCGGCGCTGCCGGCTTCTGGGCGTTCCGTGGGTGGTGGGCGCTCGGAGGATGGATACGGGGCGCCGGGGCCAGGGGTGTGGGCGCTGCCGCCCGGGCAACCTGACGTGAGGCGCCCGGCTGCTTGTCCGAATGGGAGGAGTCGCCGCGGGGATCAGGCATACGGTTGACGTGTCGATTTATTTAGCGGCGTTGGCACACAAAGTAAAGGGCGCGTCCGCTTTGCCGAGATAATGGTGGACGATCTCGACGGATAGGATTTTACATTCTCGGGCGCTTACTCTAAAGCGTGGAAGCACCGGAGCGACAAATGATTCCATGAGCACCAGCGAGAGCGGCGAACGTCCTGACGGCGGTATCGTGGTCCAAAAGTACGGCGGCAGCAGCATGGTGGGCCCCGCCAGGATTCGCGCGGTAGCCGAGCGGATCATGCGGACGCAGGCAGCGGGGCACCGCGTTTGTGTCGTGGTGTCCGCGATGGGTGATACCACGGACGAACTCCTCGCCTCGGCGAAAAGCCTTTCGACCAACCCTGCCCGCCGCGAGTTGGACATGCTGCTTTCCGCCGGGGAACGCATTTCGATGGCGTTGTTGTCCATCGCCATCCGCGAACTCGGCGGCGACGCCATTTCGTTTACGGGCAGTCAGAGTGGGATCATCACCAACGACCGGCATTCCGACGCCCGCATCATCGAGGTGCGCCCCTTCCGGGTACAGGACGAACTCGCACGCGGCAAGATCGTGGTCATCGCCGGCTACCAGGGCGTGTCGTACAAGCGCGAAGTGACCACGCTCGGACGCGGCGGCAGCGATACGACCGCCGTGGCCATGGCGGCGGCGCTGGGCGCGGAGTGGTGCGAGATTTGCAGCGACGTGGACGGTGTGTACTCCGCCGATCCACGGGTCGTCCCCCACGCACGGCGGATCGGGGAACTCAGCTACGAGGAAATGCAGGAAATGGCCGAAGCCGGAGCGCGGGTGCTCAACGCGCAGGCCGTCGAATTCGCCAAGGAGAAAAACATTGCGATCTACGCCCGGGCAACCGCGCAGGCGCCCCCCGTTTCCGCTCCCGACGCCGACGGCACGGTGGTGCGCATGTTCGCTCCGCGAAAACCCGGCAGCGTGGCGGCGGTGGTCAGTGAGCGCGAGGTTCTAGTTTTGCACGCGGAGGAGGTTTCAGTCAGCAAACTGCTGCGTTGGCTGGACCGGCGCGGAATCTGTGGCAAGCAGCTTCACTCGATAAAGTTTAGCGTTCCGACAGACTTGACGCCCGGCGATGAACAACTCACGGTCGTATTATCGCGTGAGAATTTGCACGAGGATGCAGGCGTTCTGCGACTTGCTCTGGAGCAGGCAGGGTTTGGAGGGCATGTGAGACTGCTGGACGCTTACGGGGCCGTCAGCGCGATAGGCGCCGGCATCAACACGAGTTACCGGAATTTGCTCGCTGGCACCGATTGCTTGCTCCAGGCCGGAATCACCCCGCACGGCACCGCAACGTCTTCGTTTCGCATCACTTGGCTCGTCCCGCACGCACGGCTAGACGACGCCGTGCGTGCGCTGCACCACGAGTTTCTGGCTGGGTCTTCACCCGCTGTTCCGTAAGTCTATGAAAACATTCGCCCTGCTTTGCGTGGTTTCGCTTTCGCTGACCTTTCACGGAAAACCCCAGGCACCCGCGCCGGACTCACCCGTCGAGACCGCGACTTTTTCCAATCCCGCCACCGGCCACCTGTATGCCGAAATTGACACCAGCAAGGGACTGATCGAGGCCGAACTGGACTTTCAAAAAGCACCTCTGACCGTGATGAATTTTGTAGGACTCGCGGAAGGAACGTTATCTTTCCAAAACCGGCTTGCCGGGAAACCCTTCTTCGATGGACTGATGTTTCATCGGGTCGTCAAGGATTTCGTCGTGCAAGGAGGTGACCCAGTGTCAACCGATCCTTCCGTTCCTATCGAGAAGCTCGGCGAAGGCGGGCCGGGTTACAGTTTTCCCGACGAGTTTAACCCCACGCTGCGTCACGATGCGGCGGGGGTTCTATCCATGGCGAACGACGGGCCGGATACCAATGGCAGCCAATTTTTCATCACGTTGCGAGAGGTCAACCGTCTCAACTACTTGCACGCGGCTTTTGGGCAAGTCGTGCGCGGTCTGGACATCGTCAATCGCCTCGAACTAGGCGACCGGATTTCACGCGTCACCATCCGACGCGTCGGTCGCTCCGCTGAGGACTTCGTGGTCAATCCGGCGGCGTTTGCGACGCTGCAAAAAACGATCCTGTCCAACCGCCATTCTGCTGCCGACACAAATTTTGTATCCCTCGAAGACCCGAGCGGCGTGCTCCCTGATTTCCGCGTGAAAAATTTTAATTACAAACTCGCCAACTACGAACGGGCGACCGGCCACCGTGTGGCTGTCCGCATCGCAAGTAAGCAAACGAGTAGTCAAGTCCTTGCCAAGTCGCTGGGATTTACGGACGGCGGCGACAACGTTTTGCTGATGTGTTCGCCCGCCGACAAAACCTGGAAGGCTTGGCTCGGTGAATCCACCTACCCTGCTCTGCTGGGTCAGCGGGACTCGACGGAGAATTTGATGGCAAGCGGTGTCATGCACGAAAAGAAAACCGCCTTGCTTGCGAAGGCGGTCACGCTGCTCGCCGACGATAAACTCAAGGAAAGCGTTGATGCCGCAATCGACACAACGCTGTTATCGTTAGATAATTTCTCGCTCAAGCAAGCCCCGCCTCCCCAGCCGTGATAGCGTGCATGACGTCCGAACCATCGCCGAGTGAAATGCTCACGTCTGCTCTTCCGCGATAGTCTCCGGCGCAACGTCTGACTCACCGGCAGATTTCTCGTTCATGCGGTAGGTTCTCCCTTTCCACGTCACGCCTTTCTGGGCACTCAATCGCCAGCTATTGAGCCCGATGAGAAGCGACAACGCTTGCCCCAGCGGGTGCATCCAGACCCCGAGCCAGGAGGTTCGGAACCGGGCCGCCAGAATCATCCGGAGCACATAGATCAGGGCCACCTGCGCGACCGGCAACCACCACCAACGGCCATTAAACCCCGGCAAGCAAGCGAAGACAAAGGGCAGCAGAAGCCCCGCAACTTGCAGCGCGCCGAATACCCAAAAGGAGACCGTCGATTCTGCAAAGGCCGCGCGCAGATTTTTCGTAAAACCCTCCCAGACCTCTGGAAACGACGTATACATCCGGCAGCTTACCAGCCCCGACCCGTCGCAGTTGGTCAGGACCATCCCCTCTCCGGTCCTCGCCGCCACCAGCCGCCCCAGCGCGACATCTTCCACGAGATGATCGCGAACCGCCGCGTGCCCGCCGATGGACTCGTAGGCGCTCCGACGGAACAACAGATGTTGCCCGTTGGCGGCACCGAGCGGTTCGAGACGCCGTTTGTCCGTGTTGCGCGCATATTCGGGATGCCGTTGCAAGCGACGCAGCAGATAATGTGGCAGCGCGCCGAGCAAGAGCACGTAAACGAGCGGGATGACCGCCTGCGACAGCATCGCGCCGGTGGCGGCGAGGAACATC
>CAXUHC010000017.1:17778-30221 GCA_964250705.1 uncultured Chthoniobacterales bacterium
GATGACCGCCTGCTCACTCCATGTGCCGGTAATCTGCCGTGGCCAAGCGGACAGCAGAGCCGAGTTTGTCTTCATCGCGTGTGCGGTACAGGCGCCCAACGCCGTGGAGGCATGCTCGGTGTCTGCGTCCGTGAAAAGGATATATTCTCCGCGAGCCGCCGCCGCGAGTTGGTGGCAGGCCCAGGATTTTCCGGTCCATCCAGCGGGGAGCACGCGGCCTTCGATCAAGCGATGAGGCGCAGTGGTTTCGCGCGAGAATCCCAGGGCTAAAACCACCTCTGCCGTCTCGTCCCGGGAATGATCGTCGAGCACGAGGATTTCGTAATTTGGATAGTCCTGCTGGAGAAGCGAGCGGAGGCAAGGCGTAACCCGGCGGGCCTCGTCGCGCGCGGGCACCAGCACCGAAACGAACGGCGTTTCGTCCCCGGTCCCGAAGGTCCGCGGAGCAGGCGCGACGAATATCCGCCAGTTCAGCGCGATATTGAGCGTCACCAACAGCAGAAACGCCGTCACGGCCAGATGGTAAACGAGCAGCCAATTCATGATGTTCAACGGTTCTGCCGGTCAAAAAAATCCTGCCGCCGACCAAGCCGATGTAAAAAGTAATCCCAACGTTTGTTCACGGACATCCGCGGCGGAAAGAGAGCTTCCGCCTCACGGAAGTCAGGCGGGTCGAGTTTCTCTCCCAGTTGCGCATACAAGCGATTGATGGCGGCGGCAAGTTTATCCGCCGAGCTTGCAGGGTCGAGCGGCGCGCCGATACCGATCAGGATGCTGGGGCGCGACTCGCTCAGCCATTCAAACCGCAGGACCACGGGTAGGAGTTGCGACTGGGTCCGGCGGGCCAGGAGCAGTGCGCCAGGCTTCACCACCACGGGGGTTCCGGCTGCCTGCAGCCGACCCTGAACGAACATCCAGATCAGCCGTCCCGGTCGCAGCATGCGCATCGCGTAACGGACTCCCGCCAACGCGGAAGCTTGACTCGTGAGGTCTAGCCCGAAAACACCCAGCCAGGTGAAGAACCGATAACGCCGCAAGTTCTCCTCCTCCATGGCGAGATAAATGTCGTGCGGGAGCAGTCGCCACGAAAGGACGTAAAGCACGAACCCATCCCACCAATTGGAGTGGTTCGCACACCCGACCACCGCCCGCTCGGGATCAATGAGGCGTAAGTTTTCCACGCCGAACACATAGACCCCGTGGAACCGGCGCTTGAGCATTCTTCCCAACCACCGCCGGACGAAAAAATTGAACGGAGCATTTTTGCGCGCGGCAATCATAGTGGCAGCAACGTGCCGCGGGTCCGGCGGTAATCGCGCCACGCGCGCCACGCGAGCCGCAGCTTGCGCACGAGCGAGGTGGCGGCCCGTCGATGCAACACCTCGTAGTCCATGCGCTCGACTTCCTCCAGAATGCCGGCGTAAACGTGACGCATCAACCAGACCGTGAGTTGCGAGCCGTCGTCAGCCAGCAGCGGTATTCCCGCTTCCGCGCGCCGATAATATTCGCGCGCCCTCTCCGCCTGCATCCGCAACAATGATTTCAGCGCGGGCGAGCTTTTCCTGGACCCGAGGTCCACAGGCGTCACTCCGTGCGCGGCCATCTCGTCGGCGGGTAAGTAAATTCGCCCCATCCGGTGATCTTCGCCGACGTCCCGCAGGATGTTTGTCAGTTGCATGGCCAAGCCGAGATCAATGGCGCGATCTAGTCCGCGGTCGTCGCGCAATTCAAAGATGCGCGCCATCATCAATCCAACCACCGACGCTACGTGGTAGCAATACTCCCGTAATTGTGGCCAGTCAGGAAGTTTCACCGGCCCGAGGTCCATCGCCACTCCTTTTAACAAATCCAGAAATGGCTGCTTCTCGATGCCGTAACGCCGCACCGCCCAGGCGAACGCGGGTGCAAACGGCGGGTCGTCCTGGCGCCCCGCTGTCAGGCGGTCAAACTCCTTTCCTACGGTCTGCAACGCCGCGTCCACGCCGACGGTCGACGCGGCGGTATCGACGAGATCGTCGGCGTAACGGCAGAACGCGTAGACGGCGTAGGCCGCTCGCTTCTTGTCGCGCGGCAGCGCGACGGACGCAAAGTAGAAGCTACGCGCGTGGCGCTTGGTTTGACGGTGGCAATAAGCGTGACTGGCCTCCAACTGCGAGGCATCGGCGGCCACTTCCATGACGTCAGGGAAGCACGGCGGGGATCACACGGTCCAGCAATTTGGCGCTCGACAATACGCCGGGAAGACCCGCCCCGGGATGAGTTCCCGCGCCCGCGAAATATAATCCCCGGACGTCCTCGCTGACATTATGGGGACGGAACCATGCGCTCTGGGTCAGGATCGGCTCAAACTGAAATGCGCTGCCCGCGTAGGCATCGAGTTGCGTCTCAAAGTCGAGCGGTGTCATGATGCGCTGGGTCACGATATGCCGCCGTAGGTCCGGGCAAAGAGAAGGGATTTCCAGACTGGCAAGGATGGCATCGGCATAGCGAGCTTTGACTTGCTCCCAGTCCACGTCGCCCAACAGGTTCGGCACCGGCGAAAGCACGTAGAAACACTCGCCCCCCGGCGGAGCCAGGGTGGGATCGGTCCTCGTGGGTGCATGCAGGTAGAGCGAGAAATCGTCCGCGAGCACCTTGTTATGGAAAATATCCCGCAGCAATTCTTTATACCGCTCCCCTAGGACGATGGTGTGGTGCGCAAGATTCGGATAGGTCCGATCCGTGCCAAAGTAAACGACGAATAACCCCATCGAGTATTTCATCCGTTCCAGCCGCCGGTCGGTCCATTTCCGGCGGTGCTGTGGGGCAACGAGCTTTCGATAGGTGTTGGCAGTGTCTCCGTTGGAGACGACGACCGCGGCTGGAATAACCGTCCCATCGGCGGTGCGCACCCCGGTCGTCGCACCTTCAGCATCGACAACGATTTCCTCGACCCGCGTTTTCAGACGCAGCTCGCCGCCCAGCTCCGCGAACAGCCGCAGCAATCCATCCACAATCGCGCCCGTGCCGCCCATGGCGAAGTGCACGCCCCATTTGCGCTCCAGATAATGGATCATCGAATAGATCGAACTCGAATCGAACGGATTTCCGCCGATGAGCAGCGGATGGAACGAGAACACCTGCCGCAGTTGTTCATTCTTGAGGTAGCGCGAAATCAGCCGGTAGACGGATTCGTGGGATTGCAGCCGGACCAGATCGGGCGCGACCCGGATCATGTCCCAGACGGTGGAGAAGGGCTGGTCCGCCAACTCGGTGAAAGCCTTGTCGAAGATCGCGCGCGATCGGCCAACGAATCTTTTGTAACCGGGAACATCGCCGGGTTCGAATTTCTCGATCTGCTCGATGATTTCCGCTTCGTCGCCCGTGTAATCGAACACGCGTCCATCGTGAAAAGCGATCCGGTAAAACGGCGTGACCGGAACGATGCGCACGTAATCCGCCGTCTTCTTTCCACCCAACGCAAAAAGTTCGTCGATCAGGAAAGGCGCGGTGACGATGGTCGGGCCTGCGTCGAAGGTGAACCCATCCTGCCGGTAAACGTAAGCCCGGCCTCCCGGCTGATCACGCATTTCCAGCAGCGTGACCTGGTAGCCGCGCGCCTGAAGACGGATCGCGGCGGCGATGCCGCCGAACCCGCTGCCGATCACCACCGCACGCCCGTGCCCACGCGTGGGCATATCAATCTGCACGGCTGCTTTCGTGTCCATCAGCGTCGTGCCACCTCACGCACCAGTCGAATGAGCGACAGCAAACCGGTCCGCACTTCCAGCGTAAACGGAGCGTTGTGCGTCTCCGCCTCTGCCGAGGCGAAGAGTTCGTCTACCCGCGCTGCCAGCTTCCCGACCGCGCCGCTTTTTGTGACCAATTCCCGGGCCTTGGAGAGGGTGCCCTCCGTCTGGGTGCCCGCGCTGCAGCAAAGCTGCAAAAATCCCTGGTCCGTCTCGCTCAGGAGATCGTAGGCGGTGCGCATGAGCAACGTCTTCTTGCCTTCGAGGATGTCTGCGGGGATATCCGCATCAGATACCTCGAAACGCGCGAACTCTTGCAGATCGTTCTGAATCTGGAAAGCCAGCCCCGCCGGTCTGGCAATGCGTCCGAGGGCAGCTATGCCGGCGGGATCGACTCCGTTGAGCACGGCGGCCATCGTCAGCGGACTCTCAATCGTGTAACACGTGGTTTTCAGGCAATACATCTGCTCGATCTCCTCGGGTCCGACCTTGGCTACGTCGCGCGTGCTATGCACGATGTCAGCGACTTCACCGAATCCGGTGTCCACCATGCAACCGAGCAGCAACGCCCCCAACCGCGCACTGGTATTACCCGGTAAGGTGGTCTCCAACAAGCACCGCTGCGCCAGCGCGAAGAGGATGTCGCCCATTACCAGCGCAAGGTTGCGGCCGGCGCGGTGACGGTCCGAGAATGAAGACAGCCGGCTTTCGATCAACCGGTGCAGCGTGGGACGTCCCCGGCGGATTTCCGCGCGGTCGATAATATCGTCGTGCACGAGGATAAAAGCGTGCAAAAGTTCCAGGCTCGCTCCGATGGACAACAAGCTCACCCTGTCCACCGGCGGTTTCCCTTGCCTGAAAACCTGATCCGCAAGCAAAAAAAGCAGGGGACGGATGCGTTTGCCCGGACGGCAGACAAATTCGGTCAAATCGTCGTAGAGTGCGATGAAGATCGGGTGATGCAGATGCTCCGCGCGTTGTGCCGACAAATATCGCGCTAGCTGCAGGTCCACCTCGGCTCGCATCACCGCCAAAGACTCCGCCGACAGCAGCGTGTCCGGGCTTTCCGCCCGCACCGATGGCGTGTTCCCGTTGGCGTAAACCGCGTTGGAAAAGAGGGTCCCTGGCACAAAGGTCATACGCAAATTCGAGTTTTTTGGATGCTGCGCCGGTGTTTTAGCGTACGCTTGGGTGCTGCTGATAGCTAAGAATTCTTGCCATGTCATTTGCAAAAACCTTTGCCGGATCGAATTGGCGCACCACGGCCTCCGTCCGCGCGTTCGAGCGGCTGTTGACGCCTTGCGATGATCCCGGTTTGGAAAGCATGGCCGTTCGCTCCCGCGACGTGACTCGCCGCCATTTTGGCCGCGTCATGCGTCTTTTTGCGCCGCTGTATCTTTCCAACGAGTGCATCAACAACTGTAAGTATTGCGGATTCTCGCGCGACAATCCGATTCTGCGCGTCACTTTGCCGGTCGCGCAAGTGGTCGCCGAAGCGCGCCACCTCGCCACCGAGGGCTTTCGTAATCTCCTGTTGGTGGCTGGCGAACATCCGAAATTTGTTTCCAGCGGCTACCTAGAAGCTTGTGTGCGCGCCGTTCGCACCGAGGCCGGGGTGCCCGGTGTGTCGCTGGAAGTGGGACCGATGGAAACCGACGAATACCGGCCCCTTGTAGCCGCTGGTGCCGAAGGTCTGGTTGTTTATCAGGAAACCTATCACCGGCCTACCTATGAGGAGATGCATACCTCCGGGCCTAAACGCGATTTCGATTGGCGGTTGGAATGCCCCGAGCGCGCTTATGCTGCCGGATTCCGACGCCTCGGTCTCGGCGCGCTCTTCGGTTTGCATGACTGGCGGGAGGAAGCCGTGGCGTTGGCCGCGCACGTCGACTACCTGTTGCGTCATTGCTGGAAAGCCCAGGTCACCGTCAGCCTGCCGCGCCTGCGGCCCGCCGCCGGGGGCTTTGCTCCGCGGCATGCGTTCGACGACCACGACCTCGTCCATCTGCTCTGCGCCTTGCGGTTGACGTTCCCGGAAATCGGCCTCGTGCTGTCCACCCGCGAAGCGCCCGCTTTGCGCGACGCGCTGATCCCGCTCGGAGTCACGATGATGAGCGCCGGCAGCCACACGGAGCCGGGGGGCTATACCGGGGCGGGCCGCGACGATCTGCACCTGACCGTGAAAGGTCGTCGCTGCGAGACCACCGAGGCCCTCGCGCCGGGTGCGCACGCCGAAGGACAATTCGACATCGCCGATTCTCGCACTCCCGGCGAAATCGTCGGCGTTTTGCGAGAGCAGCACGGTTTGGAAGCCGTCTGGAAGGATTGGGACGAAGCGCTCACGGAACCCACGACCCTCCGATGAATGACGATACCCCCTCCGTCCGGGTCGAGATTAACGGCGAGGGCCGTGAAGTGTCGATTGGCCTGTCTCTCACCGGTCTCATCGCCGGTTTGGGTCTTCCGCCGGAAACCGCGTTGGTCGAGCTCAACGGTCAGGCGCTCCTGCGTTCGGAGTGGCCGCAGATGCGTCTGGCTGAAGGCGACCGCCTGGAAATTCTGCGAGTCGTGGCCGGTGGCTGAAACTCCTGGGTCCTCCCTACCAAAACGTGTATCGCTGGAGAAAAATCGTTCCGTCGGGTCAGGTTGACGCCTGGACGGAACTCCTGTTTCCGGTCGTCGATCCGCAACGATTGGCCACTGTCACCTTGCCGAACCGGGCCACGCAACGTCTGGAAGTGTATTGCGACACCGCTCCGCAGGCCCGGAAATTAGCCGAACACTTCGGCGGCCGGGTGAGCGAGATCCAACCCGAAAGCTGGCAACCGGCTCCCGCGACGGCGCCGGGCCGTCCATTGTCCATCGGCGGCCGGTTGCTTGTCACCAGCCGCGAAGCAGAATTGGCCCCGTTGCGCGCAGTTCACTCCGACCGCCACGTTCTGTGTATCCCGGCGGCCATGGCTTTCGGGACCGGCGACCATGCCACCACCGCGATGTGCCTGCGACTGTTGCTCGACGTGGCACAAAGCCGGTCTCCCGGCGAATGGGACGTGCTGGACCTTGGCATGGGTAGCGGGATTCTCGCGCTGGCAGGCAAGCAGTTTGGCGCCCGTTCGGCGCTGGGGCTGGATAACGATCCTCATGCCGTCCGCACGGCACGCGGAAATGCCCGTCTCAACGGTTTCAACACGCGAACCGTCCAGTTCCGTCAGGCAGACCTACCCGTGTGGGTTCCGCCCGTGAAACAAACGTGGTCCGTCGTCACCGCAAACCTCTTTAGCGAATTGCTCATCCGTCTCATGCCCGAAGTCATCGCCGCGGCGGTGGCCCCCGGCGGCGACCTGATCTTATCCGGCGTTTTGGCGCACCAGGCGGACGAGGTGCTTGCCGCCGTGAGAGCCGCACGCTTGGACCTCGTTACGATCAAAAAGCGTGGCCGTTGGCGTGCTTTTCGTTGCCGTCGGCACCCATGATAACCCCGGTTCGAGCCGATGGCATCCTCACTTAGTCGGACGTCTATGGTGCCGGTGCCTTGTTCTCCAACTTGGGAAACAGCGGCGTCGGCATATTCACCGCGTGGCCGTCCGGCAGCCCTCCCCAGCCCGCCTCGTCCAAGCGGAACCGTTCCGCTTTTCCCGCCAGGTCCGGTTTCCAGTTCAACTGGTCGAACATGCCCTGCGCCGCCCGGGGCAAAACGGGCGAGATCAGGATGGCGAACAAACGCAGCGATTCCGCAAGGTGATAGAGCAGCGCGTCGAGTTTTTCCTTCTGGGCGGGGTCCTTCGCCAGTTTCCAGGGCGCGTATTTCTCGACGGTCTCGTTCAGTACGGACGCAGCGACCGAGATCGCTTCCAACGCTTCGTCCACTTCGTATCGTTCCATCTTGGCTCGGACGCCACTCACGAGCGTTTCCTGGCTTGCCCGCCGGATCGCGGCCAGGTCCGTGCAGGCGGTTACATCATCCCCGGATGCTACCAGGGTCTCGTCGTAGAACGCGCTTCCGGCGCGCACCGCGAGTTTTCCGCCGCAGTAACGGTTGAGCATGTTCAGCGCACGGTTGAGGAGATTGCCCAACTTGTTGGCAAGGTCCGAGTTGTACTGCTGGATCAGCCGCTCTTCGCTGAAATCTGCGTCCCTTCCCGTGCGGATGTCACGCATCAGGTAATAGCGCAACGCCTCCTCGCCGTAGGTGTCGGCGAGCGACCCGGGGTCCACGATATTCCCGAGCGTCTTGCTCATCTTCTCGCCGCTGATGTTCCACCATCCATGCACGAGCAAAGTGGGGATCTCGTCGTCCGCGAAACCGAGCGCATGCAACATGATCGGCCAGTAAACGCCGTGCGCCGGTACCAGAATATCCTTGCCGATGATGTGCAACGCCGGCCACCAACGCCGGAATTCGGTCAGGGTCGCCCCAACGGCAGGATCGTACCCGGGCGCGAAGCTGATGTAATTCACCAGCGCGTCAAACCACACGAACGTCACGTAATCCGCGTCGAACGGCAGCTCTATGCCCCACGAGAGGCGTGCCTTCGGGCGCGAAATACACAAATCCCCTCCCAACCGCTCGACCGCGTTGCGCAGTTCTGCCACCCGGAATTCCGGTACCACCAGGGGCGTCCCCGCCGAGTTCCGCGCGTCGATCAGATCTAGCAACCACTGTTTACGGCCTTCCAGACGGAAATAATAATTTTCCTCTTCGCGGAATTCGACCTGGCCCCATTCCGCTCCGAACTGTCCGTCCGAGCCCCGTTCCTTGTCCGTCAGAAATTGTTCCTGTCGCACGCTGTAGTACCCGCCGCGCTTGTCTTTGTAAATCCAGCGGCTTGTTCCCGTGGCCGGGTCGATATCGTCCCACAGTCTTTGCAGGATGTCGCGGACGCACGTCTGGTGGCGAGGCTCGGTGGTAGCCGCCCACTCGTTGTATTGCACATCGAGCTTTTCCCACAGCGCGCGAAACTGCGCCGTGACGCCGTCCACGAACTCTTGCGGCGCGACCCCTTTCTTCTCGGCCGACTGCTGCACTTTCTGCCCATGCTGATCGACCCCGGTCAGGAAGAAAACATCCTTCCCCTGGAGCCTGTGGTAGCGTGCCAATACGTCAGCCAGGACCTTTTCGTAGGCGTGGCCCAGGTGCGGCGCGCCGTTGGTGTAGTCAATGGCGGTCGTGAGAAAATAATTCGCTTTCAAAACAAAGGGAAAAGTTCGGACGGTTACACGCCAGGCGGCGGCTCGGTAAGGCGTGTTACGAACGCGTCAGGTTATCCAATGGACGGGACCCATCCTCGCGCACGACCTTACCTCCCCAAGAGAGAATCCGTGCTTTCGCACCGGCGGCCTCCGCCTCTTTGATCTGGTCGTTGCGCACGTAGAAGAGCGAGAGGCTGGACCAGCCGAGTTGGTCGTTCGGCCTGAGTTCAACCGCTTTTTCCCCGGCCGCGATGGCTTCTGGGTAACGTCCGGTTTTCATCAACGCCATCCCGAGCGCGTGCCAGCCGTCAAAGAAATTCGGGTCGAATTCGACGCAACGCCGGTAATCTTCGATGGCCTCGTCCAGCTCACCCAAAGCGAGATGCGAGTGACCGTCGTCGAAGGTTTCCTCTAGGTCCATCCTTGCTGTGGATCGTGAGCCGACGGTTAACCGCGTAGTCGATTGTCCAACTGCGCGCCGGACGCCTCCCGACACGCGCGCAGCCACTCGTAAAAGTAATAACCCGCTTTTTGTCGGCGCAGGTTCGCGGTGATCATTTCCTTATCCTTCTCGAACTTCGCTTCGTCGACGCCCTGGCGGTTGCGAACGTAGATCAACATTCCTCCCGCGCTGGTAGGTACGAACTTGCTCAGTTCGCCCACGCCCAACTCTTGGGCGGTCGAGGCCACCGCGCTGGCATCAAAAGTACCCTTCGCGGGTTCCGCCTGGGAAAACGCAGCCAACTCTTGCGCCGTCTGTCCAGCCTCCTTCGCCGCGTCCGGCAGCAGCTTGCCGGTCTTGAGCGAATCCAGGATTTTGCCGCGGATTTCCTCGGCTTTGGCGGTCAATGCAGCCGTCGCGCGCTCGTCCTTGATCGCGGAGACGACCTTCGGCCGGGCTTCGTCCAGGGTCAGCGGCCGTTCCGGCACCAACCCGCTCAAATGCAGATCGTAAAATGCGTCGGTGGTCTGCAAGGGCACGTCGCTGTCCGGGCTTGCCTTGGTCAACTTGTATGCCGCTTGCGCAAATCCCGGGATTGCTCCCTCCTCGCCTGTGGGCACCTGATTTTCCTCGAATTCGCTGGTTTCCTTGACGGTTAACTTGTCTGCCGCTGCCGCCGCGACGTAGTTATCCCGCGCGGTCTGCTCCGCATTTTCTCCGGCAGCGGGTTTGGCGCTTTTCTGATCGAGCAATTGTTCCAGGAATTGCGCCGCGCGGTCTGCCACCGGTTTGAGCGCGTCCATGCGCTCCTTGCCGGTCAACTTTGTCTGCGCTTCGTCGAGGCCGAACTTCACGTATTGTACCTTGCGGCGTTCGGGCTGCATGAACCGGTCCTTCTGCTCGTCGTAGTATTTTTTGATTTCGTCCGCCGTGGGCTCGGCTGCGGTCGCCAGGAAATCGGCTTTTTGCAAACGGATGACGCTGGCCTCCGTTTTGGCGTAGTAACGTTCAAACGCCCGGCGCACCTCCAACGGGCTGACCACCACCGGCGCGTCGATGATTTCCCGCAACTTCGCCACCTGCAAATCCTGGCGGATCAGGTCGTCGAGCTGGTTCAGACTGAACCCGTTCGGGGTGAGGCGGTTTACCATGACCTCGTCCTTCTTCGCGGGATCGTATTCACCGTTTGGCCCTTGAAACGCCGCCAATTTCATCTCGGCGTCCGCCACCTCGTCGTCGGTGGGCAAAATGTTCATCTTCTCGGCTTCGTGTTGGATCACTAGGCTGTTCAAAGCCGCCGCGTTCAGATCCCCACCCTCGAAAATCTCGCGTTGCGTCAGATGCAGCAGCCCCAGTTCGGAAGCGATGCGGAGTTGCCGCTCCGTGCGCTGCATTTCGGTGACGCTCAGGTTGCGCCCGTAAATCTTGCCGACGTGATCGGTCGCCAGAGCGTCGCTGTGGGTGCGGTCGCTCATGAAGTAAAGAAACGAGATCAGCACCAGCACGGAGATCACGATCATCAACCACCGCTGGTTGCTGCGCATAAGGTTTACCATCATATCAGCGCACTTTAGCACACGCCCAGTGCGTTCCGCAGTTGATTTTTCGCCCGGATTTTCTAAGTTGCAGGCGGTCCATGTCTCCCCTCCGACATCCCGCGGTCCGCGTCTGGCCGCGCTTGCTTTGCCTTGGCGTGTGGTTGTTTGCGTCCCGTGCCCCGGCGCAGGACCGTCTTTTCTTCAAGGATAACCACGTCCAGGAGGGCCGGGTGACCGGCATGAGCGGCAACTCCGTGATGGTCAACCTGACCACCGCTTCCGGCGCGCCGGGACAGATCGGTTTCGATCTCGGCCTGCTCAGCCGGGTGGAAGTCGCGCCCCCGGCCAATTTTCCGGTGGGAAACGCTGCCTACGCGGCGGGCGATTGGAACAAGGCGTTGGCAATCTTCAAGCCGATCACCGAGCAGTTCCGGGGGTTGCCGACCGAATGGATGCGCCAGGCTTTCGCCGTTCTCGGCGACATCTACGTCGAGAAAAACGATCTGGTCCGCGCCGAGGTCGCGTACAACGATTTCCGCCAGTTGTATCCCGGTGGTAATTCCCTGCGCTTCAACCTGGGCCAGGCCCGGATCGCCATGTCCCGTGCGAATGACGCTGCGGCCCGCCAGCAACTCGATCCTATCGTGAATGCCGCCCTGCAAAATCCTGCCGGGGTTTCCCGCGCCGAGGGGTCCGCTTACGGGCAGGCCTTCTACCTGCTCGGCCAACTCCAGGAAAAGGCAGGCAAACCTGCCGCCGCGCTGGAGGACTACCTGCGGACCGTTACCCTCTATTACGAGGACTCTGCCACCGCCACGCGGGCGCAGCAGCGAGCCGACGCCTTGCGGGCGGCGCACAAAGACCTCGCCGCTCCTTGAAATCCGGGCCGTTCTTCGCTAAAGCTTTGCGGTCGCGCACCCTGCGAATTCGTTGCTTCCCCTCTCCCGCCCCGGATGGTCCTTCCTCCTCCATGAACAAATTCCCACGCGGTCCTCTCGTTTTGCTGCTCTGCCTCGGCGGGGCCTTTTTCCTCTCGGTCCACGGGGTTCATGCCCAGGAAGCGGCTGCCGCCGGGGCCGGGCCGGGTGCGCCGCCAAAGAGTGTGCTCCGCACGATCCTCGACAGCGGCCCGCTCGGCGTGGCGATCTGGATCGCCATTCTCGGCGCATCCACCACGATGGTGACCTTTGTCATCCAGAACATCCTGACCCTGCGCAACGACCGTCTCGCGCCGCCGCCGCTCGTGGCCTCACTGCGGCAGGTGCTCGCGGACGGCAACTACCAGGAAGCCTGGGAAATCTGCAACGCGAACCGCAATTATCTGGCGAACGTGCTCAAGGCCGGACTCGAACGGATCGGACGCGGCAAAGACGTGTTCGACGATGCCCTGGCCGAACACGGCTTGCGGGAAGCGCAGATTCTCCGCACTCGTAATAGTTATCTCTCCGTGATCGGCGTGGTCTCGCCCATGATCGGTCTGCTGGGCACGGTGATCGGCATGATGAAGGCGTTCACGGTGTTGGGCGGCAGCGGCATCAGCGATCC
>CAXUHC010000018.1:0-28546 GCA_964250705.1 uncultured Chthoniobacterales bacterium
CCTTTCAGGGTACGCTGCTGACGTTGGGCTTGCTCAAGCGCAACCCGTCGCTGTTCGTAGGCAGCGAGTTGCTGCGCCGACGTGGCGGCAGGATCAAGATTGAGCAGGGCCAGAGCCTCGGCGCGGTCCATAGATCACGACAAGGGGCTGGCAGGGCCTTGGTTAGTGGGAAGAGGGTCAAGCATCATGACCCCTGGTGCCGGGTCTGTTGGACCCGGCCCGATTGCATCCTCGGTGGCTGGCAACGGGTCGAGCATGGCGCGAAGCGCCGGGTTGGTCCGCTCGATGACTTCCGCAAGTGTTTCGCGCTCACCTATCGTTGTCATCATGGGAAGCCCCGACGGCACGGTAAAACCTTCGGTTTCCGATGGTGGCCGCCCTTCAACCAGGGCAGCGCGGAGCTGGGCGCTCATGATCGCGGCGTCGATCGCGTCAAGAAACTGGTTTCTGTCCGCCGTGAGTATGGTTGCGTAATCCATGCTCAAGGCAGCGGCCGAAATCATCAGGTAGATTCCGAGCGGGGTCGAGAGGATGAGGCTGATGATGAGGCCTGCGAAGGCGATTACGGCCGGTTCGCCGAATATCATGAACGCATCCGATTGCTCAGGTGGTTTCGGGGAGCGGCGGCCGAGGCGCGTCAAAAGAACGGACTCGCCGATATATTGGCTATGCCACCTCACCCCTTTCGCAATCCGCTTTTCGGCCTCGCGGTGGCGCAGAAAGAAACACAACCAGGACAACGCGAAAAAAGCGATCAGAAGCTGGTACGCAAATGCACCATCATGGATAAACGACAGGAGGAATGGCGGTCGGGCTGGTTGGGTGTCGAAGACGTTTCTTGAAGTGACATCGGAGACAGAAATAAGGCCCTCTAATAGATGCAACCCGATCTGGGTTAACACGATGAGGGCAATGGCAAAGTAAGTACCGCCCAGTTGTCGTATGAGCAGGGCTTGGCGCTCACCCATGTTGCGACGAATGATGCATTTCAGCGGACTACTGGCCGTCGAAATAAAGGCATGGAAAGCACCGCCCCCCGGAGCGGCTGCGGCTTGGAAAGCGAGGTTCATGCGAGGTTCTGGTCAAAGCTGCGTTTGATGAAAGTGTCGCCGGTGGCCTTCCATTTGCGGCTCGGCTTGAAAATATAGGCCTCTACCTGGCACCCGTTGGCCTCCCCTCCCGATTTCAGCTCGTGAAACTCGGCCGGCTGCACCTTGTAATCGACGGTTTCGCTTGCTCCGTAGCTGGTCTGTCCGTCTCGGCCGGTATTGTAGCTGCCGCGCGTGTCGATCTTACGCCCGATAGTGTCTGACGCCCACACGTTCGTCTTGGAGTCGCCGTTGGCGTGGAAAATCTTGGTTTGAAAATTACCAAGCAGGGCGTCGGTGGCCGCGTCGCTGTGCAATACAGCCGCATAGTTCGGCCGGTTTTGGGTAAGGTACACGGTGCAGGCGCGTTTGCTCCGCGCCGTCGCCTGGAATTTTGCATCGTTGCTGCTGACAAAATACTGGCTTTCATCCGCCCACAGGAACACCGGGCGTCCACCGGATCTGGCAGGATCGCGGCGAGACATCGCGCGCTGCCAGAGATATTTCATCAGCATTTGCGCGTAGAGGCCGACTTCATTCCATTTTTCCACCGGCATATCGAGAACGATTAATGCCTTATCCTCGGTCATTTCCGGCGCGAAGTTCAGGCCCGTGCAAAACAACTCGTGAAACATCCCGCGCAAAAGCGGGTCAACCATGCTGGTAAACAACGAAACGATGATCGAGCGTGTCTTCTCGGCGAGGCTTGGATATTCCCGCGTCCAGTATTTGCGGGTCTGGTCGTAGTCGTGCGCCTGTTGCGGGGTTTTTTCCTTGGTCCGGGCGATTTCAAGAAGTTCCCAGCATTTTGATTTGGCTTGCCAGTCCACGTCGTCGAGCTGATTCGGATCGCTCGCGGCACTCGAAATCACGTCATTGATGTCGGCGAGGCCGACTTGTATTCCGGTTCCCGCGCGGGCAATCTGCACAAGGTCGATCGCATTGCGCAAAAGCTGATTTTGCGCGGCTTGCCAGTAAGGGTCACTGCCGCCCCCTTCCTTTTTGCGACCGGCTGCTTCCAGCACGGCGGCGAATAGAGCGACAACATTTTCGGTTAGCCCTGCCCCCTCCCCCGGTCGCGTGTACTCGTAGCGGAGGAAATTGAAGCGGCGCGGATGGTCCGGGCCAAAGAAAATCAGGTCTTTCTCCCGATCGATGCCGGGGGTCTGGCAATATTTCAGCCACTCCGCGCTTTCGTCCGGCTTGGCGGTGAGGATGAGGCCGCCAAAGCCAGCGCGCAGAAATGCCTTGGCGATGTGCTGGCCGCTGCCACTCGTCTTGCCGCTGCCAGTGCCGCCGAATATCTGGCACCCTTCGCAAGCGTCGCCAATCGTCCAAGCATCGGCGGCGTGTTGCGAGTGATAAAGCAGCGGCCGCGATAGCAGCCAGGTTTCAACCGGCCTTGATGCCAGGGGTAGCGCCGGCGTCCCTGGTGGGGCTTTGATACCTGAAAGTCGGGCGAGAATGTCGGTGAAACTCATGGTCGGTGATAGTAAAACCAGGCGGCAACCGCTCCCCACAGGATGCCGGTCAAGATCAGGGCCGAAAACCAGATACCCGCAAGACTAGCCCGTTGCCAAAGATGAACACTGCGCGCCGCCGTCGTGCCGGCTTCGGTGATGCCCCGCAAACCCTTCAGGATTCCATCGTAAACCTCCCGGTCAAGTCGAACCTGAATACGGTCTGCGATAGCCTGGCTGTCCAGGCCGTCCAGTGCTTTCGTGACCGCTGCGCATTGTCTGGCGATACCGGCGGCGGCGGTCGCCGTCTGGTCGGCCAGTGCCTTCGTCTCGTCCCGAACTGCCTTGGTTTCTTTCAGGATGTCTCGATGCGCCGCGACGATCTGCGCCGGGATTTTCTCGTAATAGGCTTTGTGCAGTTGCAGCACCTTTAGCAACTTCGCAAAATCTATGTCGTCGCGGCCAAGGCCGGCGTCCCGGCACGCTTTCAGAAACTCTAACTGCTGGGCCACAGGCAGGTCATTCGCCAGTTCCTGTAATGGATCATCCATCCGGCAATCACGGCAACAAAGCGGCCTGTATTTTGTCCAGTTGGTCAAACACCGCGCTCTGGTAGCGGCGCAGCCGTTGCTTGATTATGATTCCAGGCACCCCGCCGAATAGCGGGCCAAGCTCCTTTTTTCCTTCCAGAACGTCGGAAATAACGATGCCCATTCGCTCCAGCTCGGTCTGATACTGGTCGTCCAGCTTTTCCAGGGTGATGTGTGACGGTTTGCGCGCTTTCTGAAAGGCGAGTGCTTCCTTGGTTTCGTCGTAGTCGGCAAGCTCCTTGCCGTCCTTCAAATTACGGAAAACCACGTATGACACCTCGCCCTTGAGGGCGGCCGCCCAATTCAGGAAACTTTGCACGCTGTCAGGGCTGCTGGTGATTGAGCCGACGCAAACGAACGTCACCCCCATTCCTCGTAGTACCTCGAATGGGATGTCGGCGAACCATTGCAACATCTCCCTCCCCGTCCCGGCTTTTAGATCGAGCAGGATCAGCGGTTCGTCTTCCTCGATGGCTTTGACGACGATAATGTCGGCCGCCTTGACGCTGGAAATTGTGATCTGATCTGCCTGGGGGAAAAAGCGGCTGAGGGTGCGGTTCTCGTCGTCGGCATCGATCAAACAGGGCTCGACGTTATGCGCTGCCAGCCATGAGGCGATAAAGCGAAGGGCGGTGGATTTTCCACTCCCCCCTTTCGCCCCTGCGGTAAAGATGATTTTCGACGCCATAGGAAGCGGTCAAGCCAAGCAAAAACTTCCCTCCGTGGCAAGCCGTAACGGAACGCTTGCATTGCATGGAGCAAACGGTATTTTAGAGAGTATCTATTTTAGATATATGTAATATAGATATTTACATTTATCTAAATATCTAAACAGGATCAACGATTATGATTATCGCGGTCTGTAATGGAAAAGGCGGCACGGGCAAAACCACGGTCGCAACGCTGCTAGCGCTTGCCTATCAAAGCTCGTCGAAATTGACGGTCGGGCTTCTCGATCTCGATCCACAAAAAACAGCGACACAATGGGTGACCGTCACAGAGTCCCCTATCGCTATTGCGGAAGCCGGCCAAAATTTCGACGTGCTCGTCATCGATACGCCGCCACGGCTGGAAACCCCAGAAATGCGCGATGCCATCAAGCGGGCCGACAAGGTGGTGCTAGTGACCTCCACCAGCCCGGCCGACGTATTTACCTCACTCACGACGGCCGACACGATTAAGCGCGATGGCGCGGAGGCGAAGGCGCGGATTCTGTTCAACAAGGTGAAGCCCCGGACACGTCTTGGCCGCGATCTCGACGACCTGGCGGAAAGGATCGGCCTGCCGGCGTTCAAGACACACCTGCACGACCGACAAGCCTATCAGCACGCCATCCTTGAAGGCTGGGCGGCGTTACCTCCAGATACTCAGGCTGAGATTTACGCGCTCGCGATGGAAATCAGCACGCTTTAGATATATCTAGTTTACATATATCTACTTTAGATGTTTAGATATATCTAACCATACAACAGGCTCTATCCATGACAAAAGCGAACCAGAATAAACCGGGCACAAAAGCAGCCGCAGATGAATTGCGCTCGAAACTCGGCGCTGCAATGGCGAAGTCGCAACCACCGCCGGCAGTACTGACTTTTCCGGTAGCGGTCACTCCAACAGAGCCGTCACCCGCACGGGTGACGGGGGAGGGGAAGGCCAGCCTGCCGGCGATAGCTCCACGGCCACCCGGTAAGCCAAAGCTGACTTCGATCAGCCTCCCGATGAACGACCTGGGACGAGCGGATGAAATTAGCGTCTGGCTGCAACAGCAAACCGGCGAGCGGGGAATTGGCGCATCAACCGTCGTCAAGACGCTGCTGCGGATGGCAAAGCTGGATCAAGCATTGCTGGAAACCTACCAGGTTGTTCGTGCTGAGGATGGCCGTCGGCGGCGTTAGCCAGCTTTCTTCTGCGCCGCGCCACGCAGCAACCTGGTCAACCGATACGCTTGTCCAGGTTCAAAGTTCGGCTTGATCTCGTCGGTGGCTTCCGTAGAAGGCTCCGCCTGAGAAGTGCGGCGCTTCATGGCCTCGATAGCCAGACGCTTTTTCTCCGCGTTCGATGAACGATTGAACGTCGCGGCGAGACCCGGTGCTGGCGTGACAGCATCGTCATTGGCGACAATACGTGTGGGCGTCGCCTGAATGACAGTGAGCGGACGGTCAGCCACCGGATCGGGAAGTCGATAGCCGCGCGGCCGCTTGGCCCGCACCTTCACGAAACTCTGGATGGTGCGGAAGTTTACCGTCAGGCCATGCTGCTCGTGCAACGTAGCGGCAATCTGGCGATAGCTGCGCCGCCGCTTCCGCTCCGTGCGAATTAAATCCTCGAACGGCACGAGTTTGGATTGGAAGGGCTTGCCTCCTTTTGTTGCCATCAGTGTCCCCCCGTATTGTTTTACATTGAATCCCTCACAAGCCGTAGCAGGGACAAAGCTGGGACAAAGCTCGCACAGCGTCCGAAGCATGTCCTAGCTCGCATAATCCTTATAAGCACCGCTTAGGAGAGATGTCTGTGTTTTCATTTTGTTCTATGTTACTATAGGTTTTTGGTCCTACTGTCCAGCTATTTTTCCTATGGGGGTCACTTACGATGCTGCGAATACATGTCAGTAATGATGCGGCAGGGGCCAAGAGCTATTTTTCCGAAGGTCTGAGCCGTCAGGATTACTACGCTGAAGACCAGGAGATTGTCGGTGAATGGGGTGGTAAGGCGGCTGCTCGGCTGCGCCTCGCCGGTCCTGTTGAAAAGCAGGCTTTCAACCGTCTTTGCGACAATCAACATCCGGACAATGGCGAAGCCCTGACGGCCCGCACGAAGGAGGGCCGGCGCGTCGGTTACGATCTTAGTTTCCACTGCCCGAAATCGCTGTCAGTCCTCTACGCCCATACTGGCGACGCGCGGTTGCTCGATGCCTTCCGCGCCTCGGTCAAAGATACGATGCAGGAAATGGAAACCGAAATGCGCGCCCGTGTCCGCAAGGATAACGGGGTCGGGGATCGCGTGACGGGAAACATGGTCTGGGCTGAATTCGTCCATTTCACCGCCCGGCCGGTCGGGGGAATGCCAGACCCGCACCTGCACGCTCATTGCTTCACGTTCAATGCGACCTATGACCAGGCAGAAAAGCAGTGGAAGGCTGGCGAGTTCGTCGCACTGAATCGCGATGCAACGTACTACGAGGCCGCCTTTCACGCGCGTCTGGCGGCGCGCGTCGAGGAATTGGGGATTGCCACGGAACGCCGTGGCAAAGCCTGGGAGGTCAGTGGCGTCCCGGATAGCGTGCTGGAGAAGTTTTCGCGGCGCACGGCTCAGGTCGAACGGCTGGCGGCGGAAAAGGGGATTACGAGCGCCGCCGAAAAGGACAAGCTCGCGGCGTTGTCGCGCGAAAACAAAAACAAGGGCCTGGGGATGGACGATCTGCGGAGTGCCTGGGCCTCGGCGATGACGCCGGAGGAACGCGCGGCGGTCGAACGCGCGGGGGAGGGGAGAGGAGAGCGCGGCGGCAACGGCCGGATAACGGCAAAGGATGCGATGGCCTATGCCGTAGCGAATGGCTTTGAGCGGCAATCAGTCGTTGCGGAAAAACGGCTGCTTGCCGATGCGTTGCGCTACGGCGTCGGCTCGGTCGAGCCGCAACGCCTGGCACAAGAGTTGTCACAGCCGGGATTGATCCGCCGCGAACGCGACGGGCAAAAGCTCTGCACGACGGTCGAGGTGATGACGGAGGAAAGGCGGATGATCGACTTTGCGCGTGACGGCCGGGGTGTCTGCGCGCCTCTCGCCAAGGGCAAGGCTGCCGATCACGCTTTTCAGGATACCCGGCTGACGGATGAGCAGCGGGGCGCGGTCCAGCATATCTTGGGATCGCCTGACCAGGTGATAGCCATCAAGGGTGCCGCCGGCGTTGGCAAGACAACCCTGATGACGGAAGCCATCCGGGTGATCGAAGCGAGCGGCCACAAGGTTTTTACCTTTGCGCCCTCGGCCGATGCCGCGCGCGACGTGCTGCGGGGGGAAGGGTTCAAGAACGCTGACACCGTGGCGGCGCTGCTGCACAATCCGAAAATGCAACAGGCGGTAAAGGGCGGGGTGCTGTGGGTCGATGAGGCTGGCCTGCTTGGATCGCCGACAATGGGCCGTTTGTTCAAGGTCGCGCAAGAGCAGGGCTGCCGGGTGGTGCTGGCCGGCGATACCGGCCAGCATACCGCCGTCGAGCGTGGCGACGGGCTGCGGGTCCTTCAGGATTATGCCGGCATCAAACCGGCGGAAGTGACGAGGATCATCCGCCAGAAGTCTGCCGCCTATCGGTCAGCGGTCCAGGATTTGAGTGAGGGGGCGGTAGGGCGGGCCTTCGCCAAACTGGATCGTATGGGGGCATTCATCGAGGCGGAAAGCGGCTTGGCCGACAAACTGGCGGCCGATTACGTCGAAACAATCAAACGCGGCAAGACGGCGCTCGTGGTGTCGCCGACGCATGGCGAGGGTGGCAGGGTCAGTGAAGCCATCCGCGAGCGGATGCGCGAGTCTGGTTTCGTCCAGGGGCCGGACCGGGAGGTCGGCCAGCTCCGCAACCTGCAACTCACGGAAGCAGAGCGCGGCGATGCGGCGCGTTACCTGCCCGGTCAAATTATCCAGGCGGTGCAAAACCTGCCCGGCCTGGCGCGTGGTGAGCGCGCGACGGTCGATGGCAGGGAAGGGGGGCAGGTCTTTGTGAGAACAGGTAGCGGCGGGCACCTCGCCTTACCGCTCGACAAAGCGAGGCAATTTCAGGTGTACGAGGCCCGGGCGCTTGCCATTGCCGCCGGCGACGTGGTGCGGATCACACAAAACGGTCAGACTGCCGGCAAGAAACAGGCGCTCAATAACGGTTCACTGCACCGCATCGCCGGTTTCACGCCTAGCGGGGATCTGAGACTCGGCAATGGCTGGGTTATCCCGCGTAATTTCGGCCATCTGGCGCATGGCTATGTCACGACCAGCCATGCCAGCCAGGGCAAGAGCGTTGACGAGGTGATGATCGCGCAATCTGCCGATAGTTTCGGCGCATCGTCACGCGAACAGTTCTACGTCTCGGCCAGCCGTGGCAAGGAACGTATCAGGGTCTATACCGACGATTTGCCAGCCCTACGCCGTGCCGTCGAACGGTCCACCGTCCGCACGAGCGCAACCGAACTGGCCCGCCCTGCACCACGGCCGCCGATACGCACCCGCGAGCGGTTGCGGACGGTGGCGCGTTTGGGCCAGTACGCGCGGACGGTGGCCGCGCGCGGTCGTCAACTTGCGGAACGCTTCAAACTGGCCGGCAAGGGTCGCAGCATGGAATATGAATGATGGAAAAACCGACGAAATCCGAACCCGTCTATAAGACGCTCAAGAACAATGAGGGGCCGGCCTACATGGTCGAGTTTCGCAAGGTGACGGGTGAGGCCTGGGCGTTGCCTTACACGCTTCTAAGCGGAATCATGTTCAACCCCTCCGGTGAGCTGCGGCTGTCGATCGGGGATTTTCAGATTACGGTGAAAGGTCGCAAGCTACGGGCGATATTCGATCCGTTGCAACTGCATCGGGTGACGATGATCCGCGAAGTCGATCAGGATCACGAACTCGGTGACCAGACGAATGAAACGGTCGTTACAGAAATCGTGATGCAACATCCGGAGAGCGACCCGGACAATCCGCCGTCGCCTTTCCTGCTGCCAGGTTAGCGGCTCCAAATCAGGGCGAATACTTCGCCCTCGTGGTCTTCGGTTTGCACCAGGTTCACGTTGATCGTCTGCGCGAAGCTCGGATCGTCAATCTGGACGCTCACGTACTCGCGGCCGCTCTCGGTGGCGGTGCGGCACCAAGCCGCGCCGATTTCGGCCTCGTCGGTCACAACCCGAAAATCGGGCTGTTTCTCCGAGGTTTTTTCGAGCGGTTCAAAGCGAACCATCGCCTTCAGGGTGAGCGTGCGGACATAGCCGCTAAAACCGCCATTTTCAGGAAAGAATTTGCCGATGATCGCCATGCCTGCCCCCCGGCATCAAGCGACGGCCGCGCGAGGGCGCGCCGCCGCTTTTTTGGTGGCTGGCACGAAGCGGATTTCCACGCGCTTGTCGAGGGCGGTGGCAATGCGGTTGAGCATAGCGAGGGAATGGCCCTCGTAGTCGGCATCTTCCAACCGGCTGATAACCGTGTTGCTGGTGCCGATCAGCTTGGCGAGCTGGCGCTGGGTCAAGCCCGCTGCTTCGCGGAGAGCATAGATTTTCCGGGCGATCTCCATGTCAGCCCTGGTTTGCTCAAGTAGCGCCAGCATTTCCGGTTTACCCTCGAAATAGCGCCGGTGCATGATTTCCACGGCATCGGTGGTTGGCTCCCGTTTTGGTGCTTTGGACATTGTCTTTACTCCTCGTTGCTGTGCTTGTTCGGGTCTTGCTCAAACTGTCTTTTGCGCCGGATCGCCAGTTCAATTTCCCGAACCGGGACGGCGCGTTCTTTGGTCAATCCATGCGAGACAACGGCGGCGATTTTACCGTGAAAGAAATAAAGCAGCCGATAATTCACGCCCTGAAACCCGATGCGGAGCTCGTGAATCCCATCGCGCAAAAGATCGGCTTCTGGTCGGCGCAACTCATGGCCCATATCTTGAAGCCGGATCAGCCGCTCTTGGCATTTCGCTTTCACCTTGCTCGATTGTTCATCGAGCCAGTCGAGGGCCGGGATGCTACCATCCAAATCCTTAAAAAATACCAGCTTCGTTTTCGGCACAGTGTGTCTCCTCGGAGAAGTTATCAATATTGCTAACTTTTGTCAACAGTTGCAGCGCGGCTGCAACTGACTAGGCCTCGCCGATGAGAGGGGGAGGCAAGGGCAAGGCCGGTGCGGGGGGAGGGAGATCACCTGGCCTGCACAAGCGAAGCGCGGAAGGCGAGGGATACCCCCCGTGCCGCACGTTTCAGCCTTGTCCCGCGCCAGGGGCGGAGTCCCATAGATGAGTTATTTTTTGTACAAGTATTTGATTGGCACGGCATTTTGTGTGCGTTATTTTGAACGTGTTGCAGGTTCTCTGCGTCTGAATCGAGAACGGTCTTCACCGTCTGTCATCATGAAAACGTCAACTCCCTCTCGTTCCGCCAATCGCGCGCTGAAACGTGGTCCGGTGTTGACGTGCGCGCTCCCGCCGCCTGCTTTGGGCGGCACTATTACGCGCTGAACCCTCGCCGTCGTTCGACGGTCAGTTTCAGCGCCTTCATTTCCTGCCGGTAACGTCTCGGACGCGTTCTACAGCGCGTTGTCGCGTCGGCAAATCTCGGCGCTTGCTAAACTTTTTTCGCAGCTTTTTCGATTGAGCCGTACCAAGCGGCATTGTCCTATGAAATCTTCCTTTCTTTACGCTTCACTCACCTCCGTATCCAGGGTGTTGGCTATCACACTCTGCATTTTGACGGTGCTCTCCAGCTTCCCGCCGCCCGCGATTGCCCAGTACGCCGGATTTCGGAACATTCCCCGAAACCCCTCTATCGCGCGGGAGGTTGCTTATATATTTGACCACCCAGATAGACATTTCAGAGGGGGACTTCGGGTAGAAGTATTACGGCGAAAGTTGGAAACTTCGCCAAACAGACAGTTGCTCGAAGAGCAAATCCGGAATGAAGTTCGGATTTACTGCGATACGAGTACTGTTGTTGTGGATGCGGCTGCAATTACTGCCTTATACTTTGCACTAGGGATGATCCAGGAGATGGCGAAGCCTGGACCACCGGCATTGCCAGCCATCCCATTTCCCAAGGTTACTACTCCAGCAACTCCTCCTAATTCCGACGACCCTGAAAATGACGGCAAGTCTCGCTCTAAAATCCATTGGGGCCAACAGAATAAGCATATCGAAGGGAACAATAATTTTGTTCCTGGCAAAAGCACGCTTGATGCTGATCCGCAAGAGTTAGTGGATAGATTCGCGGGGCGTGGAGAACCTGCAAACAACGTACCAAGAGGGCAACCGGGTTTCAAAGAGAGATTTGACACTGGTAATGAGATTATAGGAAAGGTTCGAGATCCTGTTTCAGGTGAGCTAAAACCTACAACGCGCGGAATGATCTCATATTCCAAAACGGGCGTTCATGTCTGGCCAATAGAACCGAGGTAACACAATGCTGAAAACCGAACAGCGGACGCTATTGTTGCTTTCTGCGCAACGCTCACTTTTGGGGAGAATCACTTCGCCTATACGCAACATACAAGTTGATCTTGTTGATAATGCTCTGCGCTTATTCTGCATACACGAAGGAACAGCAGATGATGCATTAGAGGACGAAATGAATGCTGCTTGCGGGGAGATACTCGGCGATCACCCAGCCGGTTTTTTTGACGAACTCAAATTGATTCGTTGTGACGCACCGGCTTCTTGTCCTCAGCTTGGAATTCCTGTTTACCAAAGAAAAGAAGTTTAGAAAGCAGCGCGGCAGGGAATCCCTGCCGCGCCGCGAAAACAAGTCATAACTCGGTCCACACAACTTTTATGTACAACCTTTACGGCGATGTTCAGTGTCCTGCGGGCACGTCGCACAACGAGTATCTGCGTCTGCAACAGGACCAGTATAATCGACGGACGATTTTCGAGGCTAATGAGGCTCAGCGGAAAGCCCAGCAATGTCCGCCTCCAAGGCCCGTTTACACGCCGCCGGTGATGTTCCCTGTCAATAATCGCCCGGCTGCCAGTTCAAGCTTTGTTCCATCCGGCATCGGCGGCCCCGCTCCGACGAGGCCAACCGTATTTATTGCAAGCACTCCATCTGTCAGCGCGCCTCGTACGTTTGACAGGGAAAAGGAACAGCGGGAAGCAGCCCAACGGCAACGATGGGCCAAAGAAGCGCGCGACCGTCAGGAGCGGAAGCGGCGAAAAATCAGGGCCGCGTGCTGGATGACCATGGGAATCGTTCTGCTCGCTCTGCTTGTAATGATTTTTGGCCCAAGCAACACCCTCACCGTTGCGCAGGGGAGCGTTTCTCAGATTGGGAAAGACTTTTACACCGTCTCGGTGGTGTCTGGCGACAGTCTCAATCTACGCTCTGGGCCAAGCGCAAAGAGTCGGATTTTGTCTCGGCTTTCCAACGGTGCGAGCCTCGATTTGTTAGACGAGGCACGCATGAATGGCCGCACTCAATGGGTCAAAGTGCAATACGGCGGTCGTGTTGGGTGGGTAGCAAAAGCCTTCCTGAATCCGTCCACGCCATGATTCAGGCGCGGCAGGGACACCCTGCCGCGCCGCAAAAAACCAGAACCGCGAGTGTCTAGAACATGAGCGGTTGCAGCCACACCCCCGGCCGCGCCGGCGGCGGTGCAGGCGGCGGGGCCGGGGCCTTGCCGGCCGCGCCATTGAACACCGGCGACACGGCCTTGCTGGCCGTGTCATGCTCTGGATCGGGATCAGGGGCCGGCTGTAGGCTGTGAAGGTATTCAGCGGCGCGCTGCGCCTGCGAGGCGGCGCTAAAGATCGCCCGCTTGTCGTTCTTCAGCACCTTCAGCCAGCTTTCGATGTAGGCGGCATGATCCTCGCGGACCTCCGGGGTGATGCCAAGATCGGCACAGAGGAAAGCAGCGCCCAGCTCGGCGACCAGCTCCTCGCGGGCATAGCCTTCATCGCCGAATTTCTTGCGGCCAAGGTCGCGGTCCAGACGGGTCGGGTGACGGGTCCAGTGGGTCAGCTCGTGGGCGAGGGTGGCGGCGTAGCTTTCCGCGTCCCGGAAGAAGGGGAAGGGGGGCATTTTGATATGATCCTCGCCGATGAAATAGGCGGCAATGCTGCCTTCATGCCGGATGTCTGCCCCGGTCGCGGCGAAAAAGCGATCCGCGTGTTCGATGCGGGTGAGGGGATCAAGCGGCTGCACAGGTTGCGTGTAGAAATGTGCCGGCAAGCCTTCAACCTGTTCTGCGTTGAAAACGGTGTATTGCTTGAGAAACGGAATGTCGCGCTCCTCGTCCTCACCCTTCGCGTTGGTTTCGGTCTTCTTGATGGTGTTGGCATAGACGACCGGCGAACCCTTTTCGCCCTTGCGAACATGCGCGCCCATCTCAAGGGCTTGCTGGAAGGTCACCCATAGTGGCGAGCTGTAACCCCGCTCGGCGGCGGTCATCCACAGCAAAACGACGTTGATTCCCTGGTACGGAATACCGTTGTGACGTAGCGGGCGAATAATCCGCCCGGCCGCGTGTTCGACGTGCCACGGCTTGTGCCAGGGACGAACCCCGTTTTCCAGTGCTGCGACGATGCGGTCAGTGATGCGTTGATAAATATCAGCGTTGCCATAGGACATTACCTGTTTCCCTTGTGTCTCTGTTAAATCAGCATGAGCACCCCGCTCATGCTCCCGAGGCCTCGCCGGCGAGAGCGGTGTGGCAAACGCAAGGTCGGAACAGGAAAAAATACGCTCCCGTTCGGGGGAGGAAGATTTTTGCCTGGGCCGCCCAAAGGGATGCCTTGCGTGCGCGAAGAGGCAGAGCCTCTAGTGCTTTGGCTTCAAAATGTTACTGCAATGCGGGCGGGTGATGCGGCCGGCGGCGTGTTCGGCGCTCCACGGCTTGTGCCAGGGGCTAACCGAACGGCGTTCGTGGAAAAACTCTGACGGGATTTCACCCCTCTACAGCATCATTAGAACATAAGGTGAACGCTCATAGCAACTTCCGTGTTGAACATCCGTTGATGGCAACGGATTTCCCTACGGAAATTCGCTCCTGACCTCTGGCACGGCCCAAAAGCGACGGGTCCAGAAAAATACGAGCCGAAGGTCTGGAGATTTTTCTGGAGGCGGTGCGGGGGCCGTGCAGGGGGGCGTTACGGGGGGCTGCCCCCTGTTGAAAGGGGTGCGTCCAAGACGCTTGGGGCTTGGACCAGGGGGAAGGCCTTCCCCCGTCAAAGTTGAGGCGTAACTTCTTCGGTGCGATCAGGTTCCCTGATTGTCTTTACGGCAGGCGAAGATCGAATCCACGTAGCGAATCGTGCCCTTGTCCCGCAACGGTTTATATTCCTCCCAAATCGATCGGGGGATCGGCAGGGAGAGGAACTCACGAATATCGGTGTCAAGCCCGGCAGGCTTATCGACGACACCTTTGCGGACGGCGAATAATGTGGATGTGAGGTGCAGCAGCACCAGGTTCACGAATATTTTCTCGTCGAGGGTGATCGTGAATGGCTCCTTCGATGGATCTTCGCTAAGGATTTTTTGAAGCTTGGGCGAGTCGAGAGTCTTCAGCCAAAGGGTGCGATGCTGCTGCGTGAGGTTAATCAGCGTTTGCACTCTCTGGACGCGCGTGTTCAGCCGCAGCGAGAAGCCCGTGAAAAGGAGGCTCCCAACGATGCCCGTAGCCTGCAAGGCAGGCAGCCAGTGTCCGGTGATCCAAGCAACAAACAACGCCATAACATCCTATCAAATAGGACGTTATGGCGTTGATGTAAATATCCGTGCCGGTCGTCGGCTGCTACAAAGAGACAGCTGTTGTCGGAATATCCGGACGGGCTAAGAGCAAGGTGCTTCTGGGGATACGCACAATGCGCTCGTCTGGTCCACAGCCGACACTCTGGGGCAGGAAGCCTCGCGCTTGCTCGGTGATGTCGGCACCGATGATGGCGAAGTCTCCGGTTTCGAGTTCCAGGATGTCGGGGCAGCCACTAGCGCCAGCGGACTGTTTGCCGTCGGCATGGGGATCGGGTCCAAGTCTGCGAAGGAATTTCATGGGTTGATACGGGTATGTTGATGTACCGGCTGCGCGGATGGAAAACGGCGGCCGGAAGGGATGCAGTTACACCATTATGGTGTAAACCAACTTTGGCTAACCCATGGAAATTGTCAAATTGGCAACGAATGGATTATTCGTTGCGCCACGGTTGCTTTCGCGTGCTGCTGCGAAGGGTGCGGGAGGAAGCTGGCCTCAGTCAGGCGGCCTTGGCCGAAAAATTGGGGAAACCGCAGACCTTTGTGTCCAAATCCGAATTGGGTGAGCGACGCATCGACTTCTTGGAGACGCTGGACTTCTGCACGGCGTGCGGTGTTTCCATTGCCAATCTGGCCCACCGATTGAAGGAAATCTTATCGGGTACGGAAACGGAGTTGGAACAAAGGGCCAAGCGTCGCAGTCCCCGGAAGATGGACTCAAAAGGTCGTCTGACGAGAAGTGGCTGAGTTCAGAATATGGCAGGCCGGAGTGGTGCTGAGGGTGTTCCCCTCCGGAAATCTGTTGCTATGAACCTGCGGTCCAAACTCTTTTTGGCGGTCGATCACCGGCAACGTGGTAAATTCAGCGGCATGGAGTGGTGCTGTAGCGGGATGATCCTTGGTCTGGAGGAGTCAGCCATTGTCTACCGCGACCAGATGCGGCTTTTCGGATTGAATTCGACAGGCGATCCGCTTTGGCCACTGGCGATTGATTATTGCCCGTTCTGTGGGATCAAGCTCCCGCGCCATCTCATCGAAGAATGGAATACGCTTCTCGACGAGCTGGGGCTGACCGAAGAACTGACCAAAGATGAAGCAGACAGGAACATACCTGCCGAAATGAACACTGGCGAATGGTGGAAAAAGCGGGGTCTGTAGGAGTGCCAAGCTTACAAATAAAACGCACCTCGCCGTGAATCGACACCGTTTGCTTTGGCTTTGCCGGCTCTGCGTTCTGGGCTGCGCCTTCGGCCTTGCCGTGTCTGCGCTCGTCGTGTTCGTCGGATCGGCACGCGAAAGCTACCACGCGGCGCGACAGCTCGAACGCCTGTCTGATCGGATGGTCCGAAAATGGGAGCGTGGTTTCGGCGAGACAATCGAACAGGCGGAGCGGTTTCGGCAATGGCCGGCATCATGGGGCGAGCAGCAGAGGATTTTGCGCACGGCTCCCTATGCGGCGGAGCTGCGCGCCCTGTGGGGCGATCAGCCACGCGGTCTATGCTTTCGCTATCCCAACGCGATCGGGGAGAAATGCCAGGCGGTAAACATCAGGGGCTATCGTTGGGGGTGGTTTCTATCTTGCTGGGACGCCATCGAGCGGCCCGGTGTATATTTCCGGGGGCTCGCGGCCGTGGTTTGGGCCGTGGCGGCGTGGCTGGCTTTGAGAGACCTGCCGCCGGAAGATGATCGAGGTGGCGAATGCGAGCCGTGGACACCACCGCCCCGGTGGCCTGGGCGCGAGACGCGCCCGACGAGCGGCAAAAGCGCACCGCTCGTCCACGGCTGGAATTGATTGCGAACTGGCAGTCTCGCCACAGGCGACTTCAAAGTCCCGCAGTTGACAATTCCGCAATCATTGGTAATGATTGGCAAGGTTTCAACCTTACTAAGATTTAACAATGGAAAACGTTACATTGAACGAGGCCGCGACGCTCCTCGGCGTCAGCAAGGCCACCCTGCGAAATTGGGACCGGCAGGGCAAGCTCTCGGCCAAGCGGCATCCACTCAACAGGTACAGGATGTATGACCTGTCCGAAGTGAGGCAACTACAATCGCAAATTGGGCTATTTCCTGAAGATTTTTTGTCGCCGGTGAAAGCATCCAAGGTCGAGTCGCTCGATCTTCGCAACGCGAGAAAACTGGTTTCCAAGTTGCATTCCATCCTTCGCAACACCGACAGTCAGAGCAACATCATCAGTCGTTTCGATGAGATTACTAAGCTCTTGTTTGCGAAGTCAATTTTGAGCCGTCTCGTCCCCTCGAACGCGACATCTGTCTCCTGGCCTACCTCCAAAATATCAGCCAACCAGATTCGGGAGTGCTATCAAGCCCTTGCACGACAATACACCGCCATCATCCCGGCGAGATTTTCGACCTTGGAATGCTCGGATCAGGCGATCGAGCAGTCTGCCGAGCTTTTGAATTGTTACGATTTCGCGGCCGCCCGATTTGACGTGAAGGGCATGGCTTATGAGGAGGTCATTCGCAACACCTTCGATAAAGGCGATCATCAACAATTTTTTACCCCGCCACAGATAGTCGATTTCATGGTCGATGCCTGCCGTCCCTTTATCAAAGGGGCAGTTTGTGACCCGGCAGCCGGCACAGGCGGCTTTCTAGCGTGTATCGCTCGAAAGAACCTGCCTTACGATTCACTCACTGCCCTTGAAATCGACGAACGACTTGCATGGGTGTCGGGGATGAATCTCTTGCTCCACGAAGGCAGGAACATCGACAGCATTGCATTGCCGGATGGCGGATCGCTCGGTCCTGCGGCGAAACGGTTTCACGGCACCTTTGATGCAATTATAACAAACCCGCCTTTTGGCAGTGACTTCACAGACCGGCAAACTTTGGCTGATTTTCGCCTCGGTGCCGGCCGGTCCTCCAGACGCCGTGGAATCTTGTTCATAGAGCGGTGCTATCAATTGCTGAAAGCCGGCGGCACTCTTGCCATCATCATTGATGAAGGCGTACTAAATCTTTCGCACGCGACAGACGTACGGGATTTCATCACGAAGCACTTCAATTTGCTTTCCGTGGTCGGCCTGCCCGAAACCGCCTTCATGCCATATGCCAACGTCAATACCTCCATACTGATCCTGTCGAAGCGTCAGGGGCGAAATAAGCAACAACCAATATTGTTTGCGAAAGCGGAAGCCGTCGGTCGTAAACCCAACGGAGACGACGACATCAGCTACAACCGCGAGGGTGGCTGTTCGATAAACAGTGACCTTCCCGCGATTTTACGTGCTTGGGAACAGCTCCAGGCGGGTTTGCCGGTAGAGCTGTCGGACAAATGGTTTGTTGCGGATGTTGCCGCCAATATCGCTACCGACGAAAATGGTAAGCGCCTCGACTTTCAGTACCACCATCCATCCCGCCAGATCAGCCGCGAGTTACTCGCAAAATGCCCCTTTACCCTGCTCAGTTTAGGTGAAATCTGTACTGACAAAAGCCGCACTGTAGTTCCCTCGCAGGAACTGTCAGACACGGTAATCCCTTACACCGGCCTTGCACATATCGAAGCGGGGACGGGCCGCGCGGTACAAGAACCGACCCCTGCCAACTCTTTGAAAAGCGCAGTCAAGGAATACAACCCTGGTGACATTGTATTTGCCAAAATGCGCCCGAACCTTCGGAAGGTAGCTTTGATGGACTTTGCAGAGCCTGGGTATGTCTCGCCAGAATGCTCCGTCTTCGAGATCAACTTAGGTGCTGATGGAAATCCTCTGCTTGATCCTATTTTATTGAGTGTCCTACTGCGTTCGGATTTCGTGTTTGGACAAATTTTGCACCTGGTTGGCGGCATAGGTCGCCCGCGCATCAAAGGATCGGAATTACGCCAAGTTTTGATACCTGTGCCGGATGTTGCTATCCAGCAGGAGATAAAAAAGCACTACAACAACCAACAGGACGAGGCCAAGCGTATGCAGGCACAAGCGGAAAAGACCCTGCTCAAAGCGAAGGATATATTGACTGGCTCTGTAAGCCAGTTAGCAACTTCGTTCGCTGGCCAAAAGAACACAAAATGAATAACTCAGACCTGCGCGAGTTTTTGACCGGACAGCGCGATCCACGGGAGACCGCGATCTGGCTCCAAACTGAATTTCTCCCTGAAATCCGCGTCCACCTAAATTCAGAAAATGTTCGGCGACGCCTCGGCATTTACTCCGGTGAAAAGATACCGGAAAACGAGCGGAATCTGACGGATGTGCGAAACCGCATCAGCCTCGTCCTTGAGTATGAACTGGCCCGAATTGCGACACGCCTTTTAGAGGATGCAGGAATTCACGATCTTTTCTGGACATATGTCGTTGCCAATCGCTTCCCCGATTTGGAGGTGCGCGATCAGGAAGGCAAACGGGGATTGCGGATCGAGGTGAAGTGCCTACAGACGATTTCCGAGGAAAAGTCAGCCAATTTTGATACGCTCCGCAAAGACGTTCATCCGAAAACCGACTATCTCGCGGTTTTCATGTGGGAGTGGGCCTACGATCCGGGTCAGGTCGCGTGGGATCGTGCGCCATTTGTCCAGGGTTGCTACGCATTCCATGCTACTTCGCTCGTCCAACTGCGAGACGCTTATTGGTTGAACCGCCCGCCATCGGATTTAGGGGGAGGATTGCAGGGGTTTGACCTACGCTTCGGTGTTAATTGCGTCGGGGGCGTGTACCATGAAGAAGAAGGTAATTACGGAAAGCTCATGCGGCTGTGGCAAAGCGATTTTCCTCATCGGCCGGCGCGGACGCCACTTCTCGATAAAACTGAACAGGATTATGCCGTCTTCAAACGCTTCGCGGTGACATCCGGGTTTGAGTCGCTCGCTCGAATCCTTCTGCCGATTCTGTCAAAGAGCCCGCAGGTTGTCGCCGCGCCTATGGCACCGGCGCACGCTGTCTTTGTCTCGGGAATATTTGCTTTCGTGCTGAGGTCACAGATCCCGAAAGACACAGACCTCGAATTGATCGTTGCGGCTTCCGCAGTGGTGCGGGTCTTCGTTTTTTCTGACAAATATTCTTGGACGGAGCAGCGACTGACCGAAAAAGATAATGGGAAAAAGGGCAAAGCCGCCAAAACTAAATTATGCCTGGTCAAAGTGCGCAATGGCACTAAACCAAAGCACCTCCTTCAGGTGGGTCTAACCGAAAATTGATGGTCGTTTGACAGAGTTGGAAAGAGGCTTCATCGAATGCCAGCCCGGAACAGTGATTCATAAAAACTGCCAGGTTTTCTACGTCAAACGAAGCGGCCACCAACTTTTCAAAATTTACCAGCTCGTAGGCAGGCTGGTTGTCTGGTTTCGGTCTGATGTGGAAGAAAAAGCCGCCTCTGTCTTCCGGGCCGTTTAAGCTGCGGACACAGATGCTGACGCCATTGGGCCTATCCAGCAGAATTGCTTCCAACGCCTCTGGCTCGATGGGCGTGTCCGTGTCGACCCGTTCCATCGGGGGAAACGGCAAATTTCCGAGTGTCTTTTTAGGCATTGATAGATTCGCTGGACGTTCAGGGCATGGATTCGGCACTCTGCAAGCAGAGCTGCGAAGAGTAGGCGGGTCAGGTGGCCTTTGCCAATGCCTTTCGGCTGGCGATCCGGTCTGGCGCCCTCCTGTAAGGCAATTTCTCCATCAGCAGCCGTGTCGATGGACACTTCGATCTGACGGATTGATGTGGATTAAAGGTCGGCTATGTTTCATCGCGTGCGCTACGATGTCCGCGGTTCCGCCTTTGCCCTTAGCTGGCAGCCCATTCCAGACGGCGATGAGAAGATCGGACAGCTCGACCACTCGTTTCCCTGCTACTAAGTAACTTTCTTCGTCGGTCTTCTCTCCCTCCAAGATTTCGACGGTTTCAGCTTCCTCAAACAGGTTTTGGTAGGTTAACAGGTTTTGGCCTTCAAACGTGCGCTCGTAGTCAGCGAAAGGAATGACAGCGTAAATCGGACCTCCTTGATTGATAATTAGCTTCGCAAATAGCTGATCGGCACCGACAGCCAGGGAGGTTACGCCAATGGGCGCATCAATACTTCCGATCTGTTGCCACATCAGGTCCTCGACCCATTTCCAATCTTGGGCACCGTCGAGCTTTTGATGCCCAGTACATCCGACTCTCATATCTGGCCTTTCTTAGCAAGAAGCCAGAAAAGTTGCCCCCGTTGTGTGAGTTCGACAGAGCCCGAGCCCGTCACTGTGTAATATAGGTGGCCCCCGTCAACCGTTTTCAGAAGCCGTGCATCTCGATACTGCGTCAGGGTTTGATAGATTGATACATTCTCTGGAATCGCTGACGGGTCACTTGCTTCGTAAGTGGGGTCGAGCTGGTAACGACTATCAGCAGTCGGAAAAAACGTAGGGAGCTGGCGCAGTAGCGTATCGGAAACCGCCGGGGTACAGAGCCGAACAGGCGACAAACGGTTTGCGTGTGATTTGTATAATGGTCGTTGCTCCCATGGGCCTAGTGCTTGTTCGACATAAGCATAAACTGACGCAGCCGTTACTCGTCCTCGGACATCTGCGGCTCCCCCACGTAAGGCATTCAAAACGAGCCAAGTAAAAATTCCGTGGCCGCCGATTTCTTCGCGTGAAACTTCGGTAGGTCGTGACGCTGAAAGAACGGTAACACCTTCACGTAACAATGTCTGGCTAGCCCCGACGCCATGAGACTGGAGGACTCTCGGATTTCCCAACTCGCCCGAGAAACAACAATCGAGGATGAGCAACACTTCTTTGGCTTTGGATTGATTTGCCAGGGTCAGCAGCTCGTCCATTGGCAGACCTGGCTCTGCGCCGGTTGCATCTTGGGTGCAGATGTGGCCGCCAGTTTCTGTGGGTGTGCCATGGCCCGAAAAATAAAAAAGAATGTCCTCGTCGAAGTTATCGAAAAGGGCTTTCCATACCTCGCGCAGTTTTGCCCGCGTGACCCGTTCGCTCGGACTTGTCAGTAAGCGACAGGCATAATTTGGGCTGCCGTCGTCGTTGCGCGCCAGCAGCCCTTCCATTGCCGTTGCATCAAGAACGCAGCCGGTCAGATTTTGTCCGTTATCGTAATCGTTGATGCCAACTAGTAAGGCACGACGAGCCATATTTAACGACTGCCTTTGATCAAGGCTTTAAGATTGTCCCACGTCCAATTGTACATTTGGTCATTGGAAAGGGCACTTGTAGGCTTAACGCACGTCTTGGTGCTGCGGCCGTAGAGCAGGAAATAATCCTTGCCTTCTTCCTGAGCAATAGACAGCTCGGCCGCGACGCCGACAGCCGAATTGGTGTATTCACCGCAGATGATGCAGACGACATCAACGGAGCGAATGCGCGTTCGGGCTTTTGCCTTCCAATTGGTGTCGATGTGCTCTTTGATCGACCAGTCCGCAATCTCGAAATCCGTGTCAGGATGTTTGGACTGACCAACTAGAAGGGTTTTGAGGTCAAGGTCGTGATCGTAATCAAAGCTGATAAATGTTCGTCGTAGTGCCATTTTACCTCCGGGGTCGAAACAACGGCGCATTACCATTTCCTCGGCAGCGACCGTAAATTAGATTTACCCATAAGGCGGATTTAATCCAGAGCGGTCATTTATTCTTTTACGGTTGATAAAAAGCGTTATCGGTCTTAAACCGGAACGATGAACGAAACAGGCGAAAATGGGGTTGTGACAGTCGGCGGGCGCGAGCTGGCGGACCCGGCATTTTACCGTCTGGCCGATGTGCCGGCTGAACTGGAATGGTTCGCCAATATCTCGAACGCTCACACGCGGCGAGCCTACCGAAACGACGTGGCTGGCTTCATGGCTTTTTTCAGTATGAGGACGCCGACCCAGTTTCGCGATGTTACCCGATCGCATCTGCTGGCCTGGCGTGAAAGTCTGGAAGCGGCTGGCAGCTCGCCGGCAACGATCCGGCGCAAGCTGGCTGCGATCGCTTCGCTGTTCGACCACCTGTGCGAAAGCAATGCCGTCACCCACAACCCGGTGCGTGGCGTCAAACGGCCGAAAGCGGACACTAACGAAGGCAAAACTCCCGCGATTGCTGACGGCCAGGCGCGGGCACTCCTCAATGCACCGCCGGAAGATACCCTCAAAGGCAAGCGCGATCGCGCCATTTTGGCTGTGTTGTTCTTCCACGGGTTGCGACGGGAGGAATTGTGCAAGCTGCGGGTCAAGGATTTGGAACAGCGCCAAGGTGTGACGCATTTCCGCGTCCACGGTAAGGGCAGCAAAATCCGTTTCCTGCCGGCGCATCCGGCCGCGCTCGAAAGAATTGCGGATTATCTCGCCTCGGCAGGCCACGGCGGTGACGCCGCCGGCGCGCTATTTCGCCCGGTGCGAAACAACGTGACGGGCCGTCTCGATCAGGCGCTAACGCCGGGGAAGGTGGCTGAATCGGTTGTGCGCCTCTACTCGCGCCAGTTAGGTATCAACGGCGCGGGGATCGGCCCGCACGTCGCCCGCGCGACGGCCGCGACCCATGCGCTTAATCAGGGTGCAGACATGGCAAAGGTGCAAGAGTGGCTTGGTCACGCCAATATCTCGACAACGCGCGGCTATGATCGTCGGCGGTCCCGGGCAGAAGACAGCCCAACCTTCAGGATGAATTATTAAGAAAAGATATGGTTAATATCCACAGGCTGTGCTATATATACCTCCGTTGTGTTGCTTTCGCACAACAGGTTGTAAAACAATAAGAGGTGGGTCATGTCGGATAAACGGATTTTCGTCGAACAGCGTCCACAAGGTGATTACGCTGTCAGGCGCGCTGATTCACAACGCGCCAGCGATGTTCTCGGCACTCAAAGTGAGGCGATACAACGGGCGCGCGAACTTGCGCCCGGGGCAACGCCCCATGTCGAGCGGGTTCGTCACACTTCCAAGGGCAAACCGGATCAGTGGCGCAAGCCCTAAGCGGTCTCAACGTTCGCCTTCCAAGTCGCAGTTTTCCACCGTCAAACGCACGTCGGAATCTATGGGGTTCCTTTGTGCTTGGCCTTCGGCTTGACGGTGGAAAACTGTATTTCAGATATATCTAGAATAGATATTTATTCGGCTGCCATATCGAATGCCGGTGAAAGCAGTGACGGCACAAGCTGACCTGTCGGGATCATGTGAAATTCCGCGCCGGCCTCGAACATGATAATTAATCCACCGGCACGGTCGGTCGTCACGCGCGCTTCATAAACCGCGCCACGGTAACGAACCGGAATGATGTCTTCAGCCTGCAAACGTATTCCTCCTAATTCAGATATATCTAAAATAGATAATTCAATGCTTAATCTTTGGGATGTCGGAAATTCGCGTCGTGTAGCTCGGCGATTTCATGCCAGACCGCAGCTTCCACGTCCGGGCAATCCCGCAACGGGCCGGGAAGATCGTCCCGCGTCCGTTATGCAGATTGATTTCGTCCACGGCTGCCATGAGCCGGGCGCGCTTCTCGGTGTCACCGGGCGCGAGAAAGTTCCGTTGCCGAACATCGGCGGCGACAAGATCAGGCAGGATCACACCGCATTTTGCAAAGCGAAACCCGTTGCGCCATAGCCGGTTGACACCCTGCACCGCCAGCCCGACAAGCTCTAGCGTGTCGTTCGTCGGCTCAATCGGTTCACAGGTGGCTTGCCCGGTATAGGAGGGGTCGCCATTGTGACGGTTGGTATGGGCGAAAACGCTCATTGTGACGGCCGCAAGGCCTCGCTGCCGCAACTTCTCCCCCGCCCTGGTCGCGTAGGCTGCAATGGCTTCAAGCATCTGCGCTTTCTCGGTCACGGCGTGGCCGAAGCTGCGCGTGACGGCCATGCCTTTCCGCTGCGGTTCGATTTCTTCCAGCGCCAGGCAGGACAAGCCGCGTAGCTCGTGGAGGGTGCGCGCCCCGACAACACCCATTTTTTGCCGGATGACGCGCGGATCGGCGTCGCGGTACTGCGCCACCGTCTCAATGCCGAGCGCGCCGAGCTTGGCAACGCTCGCCTTGCCAATGCCCCAGACCTCGGCCACTGGCACGGTCGGCAATATGCGCTCCCGCGCGGACGGGTCGGTCAGGTCGCACACGCCGCCTAAATCCTTTACGTCTTTGGCGATGCGGTTAGCGAGCTTCGCCAGGGTCTTTGTCGGCCCGATGCCGATACAAGTCGGGATGCCGGTATATTGGCGGACGGTCGCGCGGATCGCGCGGGCATACTCCGTCAGGTCAAGATGATTGAAGCCGGTCAGGTCGAGGAAACTTTCGTCGATGCTGTACGGCTCAACGTGCGGGCTGAACTCCTGCAAGGTCGCCAGCACCCGGCGCGACATATCGCCATAGAGGACATAATTGCTGGAAAACACCCTGACGCGGTGTTGCCGCAGGCGGTCGCGGATCTGAAAAAACGGATCGCCCATCTTGATTCCAAGTGCCTTCGCTTCCTGGCTCCGGGCAATGGCGCAACCGTCGTTGTTGCTCAAGACCACTATCGGCACCCGTTCAAGCGTGGGATCGAACACCCGTTCGCATGAGCAATAGAAATTATTGCCATCGACCAAGGCGAAGATTCGCCGACAAGCGGCTAAGTCCTGCGGAATATCCAAGTCACTACCCCCCAGATTGTTACGTCTTCATCCTCTCCAACTGGCAGCGATGGAAAATCTGGATTATCGGAATCGAGCCAGGCGACGGCATTTTCCCCTCGCATTCCCATCCGCAGCCGCTTCACGGTAAATTCGCCTTGCACACAAGCGACAACGATCCGGCCATTCACCGGCTTCTTGCCACGGTTGACGATCAAAACATCGTCCTCGTGGATGTCGGCCACGCCGCCGCTCATCGAAAGCCCTTTGGCGCGAGCGAAATAGGTTGCGGTTGGCTGGTCGATGCAAAGCTCGTTGAGATCGATGACAGCTTCAAGATAATCGTCTGCCGGCGAGGGAAACCCTGCGCAAATCCGCGAAGCGACAAACGGGATTATCACCCGGCGGCGCGGGCCTAGCTGAACCCGGCCTATGATGTCGATCCTCTGCATAGTACCAATGAGAACACATCATGAACGTAAATGGCTATGGTTTTCTGAACAAAGTTGAACGTATTTGACAAAACCTGAACATTTCTGCCGGGTTCAAGCGGGATGCACCCCTCGCTAACTGCTTTCGGCTGTTACCTTTTCAACACTGCCGGCGGAGCCGGCTTCTTCCCCCCGTGTAGGGGGGTTGGGGGGCAGCCCGGCGTGACTGTCCAGAAGGTGGCCGTGCTTTCGTGGCGCTCTTTCGTAACATTGCGGCGCATGCGCCGCCTCGATGCAAAAGGCAGGGCGAACTGGCCGGGTTGTGAATAAGTCGGCTGTGCCGATTCAGATTCCCTTTTTGATATTTATGTATGTTTATGATTTAGGGCCGAAAATCGGCTGTAACCTATTGCGCCAGAACATCTTATTTTTGCGTTTCTGCCAGATGGTGATGATTTACTGCCAGATGGTGATGACCGATTGCCAGATGGTGATGACATTCTGCCAGATGGTGATGACCGATTGCCAGATGGTGATGACGCGCTGCCAGATGGTGATGCGAGGCTGTGAATAACCTTGCCGCTGCCAGATGGTGATGACTACTGCCAGATGGTGATGACGTTAAACGGCTGTCCCATGCCCGTAGATCAATTCCTGGGCTTCCTTGCGCCGGGCTTTGAGCGTCTCGATAGCGGATTTTTCCTCCGGCGAGTTATCGACAACCAGTTTGCGGTCGCTGTCGTACTGCCGGCGGGCACGGATTTTTTCGACTTGGCGGTCGATCTCGCTCATGAGCTTTTTAAGCTCGCCGGGGTACATGCTGGAAAGATTTACCGGCTCAATCGAGATACCGCCCTTTCCACGACTGCGACGTGGCTTTGCCTTTGGCGCATTGAATTTTGCGAGCTGCTGCGCGTTCCACGCTTCAATTTCCGCAAAAACTGCCGAGGCATCGAAAGTGAAAACCATGTCCGCCTTGTTCGATAAGTCGAACGCCGTCAGCAGTTTCATTTTGATAGCGGTTTCGGCGTCGAGGGTAAAAGCTTCAAGAATTCGCTTCGACCGGCCGGCGTCCAGCTCCTTATGCAGCCGGCATTGCCGCGCCAGATTATCGAACGAGACTTTCAATGTAAGCGTCGGTTCCTGGGTGCGTTCCCATTCCCCTCGCTTCAAGCCTGCCTGACTGAAAAGCCAAGTCAGGAAATTATAGAGATGTGGCGGCGTCCGGCGGCCGATTACATCGTTCGCAAGGGCGGCTTGCATTCGCTGCCAAAGATCGGCGGGCCGGTAAAAATAGAGCGCGTCCTGTTCGCTTAAAAAAATGGGGTTGGCTTCCATCACGAAGCCCTGCATTTTCCGCGTCAGGGCTTCGGTCATCTTGCCTTCTGTCAGGGCTGTAACCTCGTCCTTGCTCAAACCCTCGAACCCGCGAATGAGTGTCCAGAGAGGGCCTGTCGTATCGACGGTATTATAGGTGCCATCCTCGTTCTTACGGCTATACATGATGATCCCGCTGCGAAGGGCAACGGACTGCAAGGCTGTGATTGCCTGAACTTTCTCCTTGCCGCTGTAGTCCATCCGGGAATTGGCGTTCAGGTATTTGTCGACGCCATAGGCGGCCAGCCATTCAGGCAGGGTAAAAGACAGGCGGCTTGTCTTGTAGCCTTCACGCGCAATCAGTTTCAATGTCGCTTCAACCGCGCGCTGTTCCGGTGGTTCAAGGTCAAAGCCGATGAGCTGAATTTCGCGGTCGGCGCGGGCTTGCGTCTCCGGCGTTTGCTTTTCCAGCCATTCGTCGAACAAGGTTGGCTGTGCCGAATGCAAGGGCTTGCCAAGCAAGGAATTGCTCAGATTATGGCTTTGTCGAAGGTAAGTCATTTCGCCCTTCTTCTCCTCGGATTTGCCGCGTGGCATATCTTGTTTTAGGCCTCGGCTCGCACCGCGTCCAGTTTTGAACTGCTGTCAGGATTCAGCGGCTCTGTTCACCGATGATTTTGAACTGTCCGTCAATGATCGCCAGTGTCCAAACATCGTGCGCCACCCCCTGCGCTGTGGATTTTTCGCCTTTCTTCAGCGGGCGGTCACCGCTGCTATACTGGAATTCCCATGAGAAGCGGACGGTGTAGATTTTTCCGTAGGTGGGATCGGGCGTCGTGAAAATCGCGGGAATGCCCTGGATGCGGCCGGATCGCGCCCCGCGCCACCGGTCATAAATTTTTTGACGCGAGGCGGTTATATCGGCGTGGGTCTGGTCGCCCTTGCCATCGAATGTCACGCGCGGCGCATAATCGGCAAGCATCGCTGCCACGTCGCCCTTCAAAAACGCGGCGAAGTGATTGCTGACGAAGGTTTGCTCGTTCGGCCCCGGTATCGGCGGGACCTGTATGCTGCTGCCGGGTCCCGGCATGGGCGCCGGCGGTACGGTCGGGATCGGCGGCGGCGGCGGCGTTACCGTTTCGGTGGCCACTATGGCTGCTGGCGATGGAGCGGCCGCGGGCGTTGCATTGGCGACAGGGGCGGGAGTGTTGCGGCGTGCCTGGGCTTGTTGAGCCTGAGCCTCGGCCTGACGGCGCGCCTGCTGCTCGGCCGCAAGCTGTGTCTGCGTGGATCGGAGGGAATTTTCCGCCTGCTGGCGTAGCTGGTCCGCTCGGCTCGCAGAAGCCTGCGCCGTGGCCGCCCGTTGCTCGGCCGCTTGCCGGGCGTCTTCTGCCTTGCGTAGAGCTGTCCTTGCGTTGGCAAGCTCATACGATGGCGTTGGCTGGATTTGCTGCACCCGTTCGAGGCTGGCCCTGCGGTATCCGGAAGTCTTGCCGAAGCCATAGAACACCACCGCACACACGAAAAACGCGCCCGCAGCCGCGATTAGACGACGCCAGGGCACTGTCTGGCCTCGTTGCGGGGGAAAGGGCGCTACGGGCCTCTGCGGGGCTTCTGGCGACACCTGACGGCCCTGCGGCGGCATTTCCCCTCCCCTGCCCTGCACGATGGTCCAGGCCTGCCGCAAACGGTCCAGTTGGGCGACGCCTTGCGAACGGCCTTTCA
>CAXUHC010000019.1:0-4698 GCA_964250705.1 uncultured Chthoniobacterales bacterium
ACCACGAACCCCGCGCTCAACGTCAACCCGCATGCCCAATTTAACGGCGGCGGCGTGATGCCGCTCGTCGCGTTCAACCGCTACCCCACCAGTTCCGCCCAGGGACCCCGGTCACTGAATTTCTATCCGCCACAATTCTGGCAATACATGGACAGCTTCGTGTTCTGGGGCGGATCGAACTCGGACGGCGGGCAGATTCTGACCCCCAACGGGCACGTCATCGACGCCGCCCACCGCAACGGGGTGCCCATTTACGGCAAGGTTTTCTTCGGACCCCAGGTTTTCGGCGGGGACATCGCGTACGTAAACGCCTTCCTCCAAAAGTCGGGCAGTACTTTCCCGGTGGCGGACAAAATGATCCAGGCCGCGCAGTACTTCGGGTTTGACGGGTGGTTCATCAACCAGGAAACCGAAGGCGCCGACTCCACCACCGCGAGCGCCATGCAAGCTTTCATAAAGTACTACCGCACCAAGGCCCCTTCCCTCAAACTGATCTGGTACGACGCGATGGACAGGAATGGTTCCATCAACTACCAGAACGCTCTCAATACTTATAACCAAGCTTATTTTCAATCGGGGGTCACGACCGTTTCAGACAAAATGTTCCTCAACTTTTGGTGGGGTCAAAGTCAGCTGGCCAGTTCCCGGACCAATGCCACCAGCCTGGGGCGAAGCCCGTACGATCTATACGCCGGTATCGACACCGAAGGCAGCGGTTACAACGCTTCGGTGAATTGGACGAGCCTGTTCCCCGAGACCACCTCTTCGTCCGGTTCGACTCACGTTTTATCGCTCGGCATCTACCGGCCCGAGTGGACTTTCAACTCTTCTGGGAGCACCGCCGACTTCCTCACTCGCGAAGGCTACTACTGGGTCGGCAAAAATCAAAATCCAAGCCTCACGAGTTCGGCGGATTCCTGGCCCGGAATCGCGCATTATTATCCCGCCGCGACTCCGATCAACAGCCTGCCGTTCGTCACCAACTTCAACATCGGCCAAGGCAGCCTGTACAACATCAACGGCACGACGCTGATGACCGACCCGTGGTCCTGCCTGTCCCTGCAGGATTTCCTGCCGACCTGGCGCTGGATCGTGACGAGCACTAGCGCCAACAAGCTGACTCCCGCCCTGGTGCTGGACGATGCCTATTACGGCGGCAGTTCGCTGCGGTTCACCGGCACGCTTGATGGCGTGAACACCGCACAGCTTTACCAGACCAACCTGCCGGTGTCGGCGGATACCAGACTGCGCATTATTTACAAGGCCGGAGTTGCTAACGATTCCGCCATGCAGGTGGGCCTCACCTTTGCCGACGCCCCGACGAACCCGGTGTACCTACCCGTGGGGACGGCTGCCAGCACGGTGTTCTGGACCACGGCAACGCTCGACCTTTCCGCTTACGCGGGCAAAACAATCGCCGCGCTTTCGCTGCGCTTCGTCAACAACGGCTCCCAATCCAACTACTCGCTGCGGGTCGGTCGGATCGCCATTTTCAACGGTGCCGCGACCGTACCGGTCGCGCCGACAAACGTCATGCTTGCGCAGCAAAATACCGTGGATCAAAACACCCTGAGCCTCCGCCTGAAGTGGACCCCTTCCAGCAGCAGCGTCTACTATTACAATGTTTATGTGCGCAACTCGGACAACACGACCGCCTGGGTGGCCGCTACGCCCAACACCGCCTGTTTCGTGCCGCTTGCGCATCGCAAAGGCACCGGTTCGACGCTCAATCTGGAGGTAGAAGCGGTTGCGCCCGATTTTTCGGTTTCCACCAACCGCGCCACCATCAGCGCTACCTTTCCTCCTCCGCCTAACACGAAGTATCCACTGACTGGCGCCGTGATCGGCACCACGGGCTCTTACGGCAACGGGACCAATACCCGGGACAAGGTGTTCGACGGAAATATTTCCACTTTCTTCGACGCGCCCGACGTTTCGGGAGATTGGGCCGGATTGGACCTCGGGGTCACCAAGGCGGTGACGGCGGTCAGCTACGTAGCGCGCTCCGGTTACGAGGGACGCATGGTGAACGGAGTTTTCCAAGGCTCCAACACGGCGGATTTCAGCAGCGGCGTCGGCACGCTCTACACCGTGACCTCGACTCCTCCGTCCAGCGCCTACACGCTGGCGGCGGTCACCAACTACACCGGTTACCGTTATCTGCGTTACCTCGGTCCCACGAACGGCTCCTGCAACGTGTCGGAAGTGATCTTCTACGGGGTGTCCGTGCCGGCGGCGCCCGGTGGGGTGAATGTGAACATGCTGAACGGCACCGCTTTTCTGAGTTGGAGCACCCCGACCTACGCCAATACGTACAATGTGAAGCGGGCTGCCTCCAACGGCGGTCCGTACACCACGGTGGCAAGCGGTGTCACTGCCGCCAGCTACAGCGACGGCGGGTTGGCGTTGGACAGCACCTATTACTACGTGATCTCAGCGGTGAGTGAAGCGGGCGAGGGTGCGAACTCCGTCGCCGTGCAAGCGTCGGACGCTTACCAACAGTGGGCGCGGCAAAACGGCCTGACGCCGGGTGCCGCGGGCAGCGGTTTCGGCGATACGCCTGCGAGCACGGGAGTTCCCAACGGCGTGCGGTACGCCGTTCCCAGCGGGATAACTGTCACGCCGGGTGCCAGCGCGTCCACCCTGACCTTTGTTCTGCGGGTCGACGCGACTTTGCGCACGGTCTTGCAAGTTTCTACGGATTTGCAGAACTGGAGTGTTTCCTCCGCTACGGTCAGTGTGGCGAGCGACCAGAGCGGCGTCGCCTCGGGTTTCAAACGGATGATCGTCCAGGACGCCGGCGCTCCAGCGCCAAGATTCTATCGCTTGCAATTGTCGCGCTAGCGCGTCTCGATTGGGTAAGCCTGTGGTCTGTGGCCACGGCGCTCTGTCGCCGTGTCTGGTTCCGTGCGGACACGGCGACGGAGCGCCGTGGCCACAGCCGGAACTCGCGGCTCATTTCTTCGGGACGTGCTCTAAGCGTTCGCCCCCGGTAGATGCGGGATATGGTAGGTGATGCCGATGGGTGCCGTGATCCTGTAGCCGCTGAAGCTACCCGACCTGAAAACCCTTTGGACGAGGCGGTCTCTACCACCCTCGGAGGGCTGGATTCAGTTTAACGACCCTTCGTGCTCATGGGTTCGAGCCAAGCGCACTCTAACGGATGAACCACCGGCGTTTTCTGGCTTGACCATGCCCCCCGGTTTCATCTGAGCTTGGGTCTTTGGCCATGCACAAATCGAAATTCTCGTTCGCCACTCCGCCGCGTCTCGCCGCAATGGTTACGTGGGGCATCACGGCGCTGGCTTGCGGGGCAAGTGCCCCTGCCTTGCGGGCAGAATTGACCTGGAAGCAGAAGACCGTCGAACTTGGCGCGGACGCCAGGGCATCGACCCTGGAAGCACGTTTTCCCTTCACCAACGACGGCAAGACCGCGGTCGATATCCAGCAGATTCAAACCAGTTGCGGCTGCACTACGGCTGAATTGAAACAACGCCACTACGAACCCGGCGAAGGCGGCGAGATCGTCGCCATTTATACCATCGGTGACCATGTCGGCTTGCAAAGTAAAACGGTCATCGTCTCATCCAACGACGAGACGGAGACAACGTTGACGCTTACCGCCCATTTGCCCGAACTGCTCCGCGTGCAGCCGGCAATTGTGGCGTGGAAACCAGGAGAAGCCATCACGACCAAAACGATTCTGCTGGGCGCCTCGCCGGAAAATCTCACTTTTGACGACGTCTCGATGCAAGCCTCCAACGCTTCGATGACCGCGGTTCTGCGCCCCGTCGTCGGAGGAAATAAATACGAGATCCAAGTGACGCCGCTCACGACGGATCGACCGACTTTTGTGACGTTCCTTATCCGCACTCGCCTCGGAAAGAGAGAAAACCTTTTCCGCGCGTATGCCACGGTTGAAATGCCACCGCTTCCTCGTGGCCCCGTTCCGCTGACTTCTCCGGCCAACCAGCCTCTTCCGGCAACCGCCTCGGTCCCGAGTCCGGCAGGGTGATGCCCGGCAGGCTCATGCCATTGCCCAAGACAGGGTTTAATCCGAACGGCTTTATTGTAACGATCTCCGTTACAACGCGAAGAAACAGCGGGCAGGCACTCTGAATTCGCGAAAATTTCGTTGACGCTCCCCTTTCAGCCCGATAATCGTTGGCCAACTAAATCTGATAGAGATGCTGGTCTCGCTTACACCCGGCGGGCGGCGTCAAAGGAATTACAGGGAATTTTATGATGCATCACAGTTTATCGGTTCGTGCCCGCAGGAATTTGGCTTCATGTAAACACTTCGTCCAGAAGCACAAAACACTCGGATTATTCGCAGGATTGGCCGTTTTGGGAGCCGCCGTGCCCGTTACCGGACACGCGCAGACGACGTTCTCCAACACGACCTCCATCGACATCCCCAGAAACACGCTCACACAAGGGCCGGCCTCTCTGTACGCCTCGACCATCACGGTCTCTGGCGTCGGCAGCATGCTCGTCAACTTGAACGTGACGTTCACCGGCCTCAGCCATGCTTACCCGGACGACATCGACGTGTTGTTGGTCGGACCGAACAACCAGAACGTCCTCCTGATGTCGGATGCGGGTGGCCGCTTCCCGATCAGCGGCCTTACGCTGACTTTCAGCGATAGCGCGACGGCGGCTTTGCCCGATGAGACGCAGATGGTGTCGGGCACCTAT
>CAXUHC010000019.1:4708-26230 GCA_964250705.1 uncultured Chthoniobacterales bacterium
CCTATACGCCGACCAACTTCGACGGGCCTTACGCTCCGTATACGCCCGATAGCTTTGCAGGCCCTGCGCCAACCACGGGGCCTTACGGCAGCACGCTTTCCGTATTCAACGGAGCCAACCCCAACGGTGTCTGGAGCCTCTACGTGCTCGACGATACCCAGGGGAACTCCGGCGTCATGACCAGTGGCTGGTCGCTATCCGTCACGGCCGTGCCGGAGCCATCCAGCCTCGCGCTGGGGGCATGCGCCCTGGCTTTCACGGGATTGATCGCAGTCCGGCGGCGCTCGGCAGCACGCGCCTGAACCTTATCGCCAACCTTTCTTTTCAACTACATATATATGACCAGACTCATTTTCTCTTCGGTGCCGCAGTCTTTGCTCGCTCTGACGTTGCTCGTCGGCGGCGGGGTGTCGTCCGCCCACGCCGCTCGCTACGGTTCCGGGCCTTCGCCGGATCGCTTGTGGCAACTCCAGGAAGCCCCTCCGGCGGCCCGCGCCGACCGGGAAGTTTCCGTCGCGGCAAAAAAAGCCCAGACGTTCACCGCCAACATGTTCCGCCTGCAGTCCGTTCTCTCCGGCGCTCCGTTTGATCAGGCCACGGCGAACGCCCTCGGGACAAAGGTCGCCGCGGCGCCGGTGGAAATCAGCCTGCCTATGCCTAGAAAGGGCAAATTTGAGCGGTTCAAAATCTCGGAAGTTCGGATCATGGAGCCGGCCCTAGCTGCCCGCTACCCGGACATCAAGACTTACCGTGGTGTCGGCATCGACGATCCGAGCGCGACCGTGGCGCTCGACATGACCCCCGCCGGGTTTCACGCCCAGATCATGTCGCCCGCGGGATGGGTTTACATCAGCCCTTATTACTTCGCCGGGGCCGACAATGTTTACGCCAGTTACCGCAAGCAGGACGCCCTTCCTGACGGGGCTTCGCCGTGGTTGTGCGAAACCCCGGGCACCAGAGAGTCTCGCGCCTTGGATGTGGTGCGGTCGATTCCCCAAACGACCATCAACGGCACCCTGCGCACCTACCGGCTGGCGGTTGCCGCCAACAGCTTTTACGTGGCGGCCAATGGCGGCACGGTCCCCAGCACTCTGGCGGCGATAGTGACGGTGATAAACCGCGTCAGCGCCATTTATGAGTCGGAAGTCGCCATCCGTTTCCAGCTGATCGCCAACGAAGAGCCGATCATCTATCCCACGGCAGCCACCGATCCGTTTGTCTCGAACGGTACGGCCGTCATCAATACCAGCACCACCGTGATCAACGCTGCCGTCGGCGTGGCCAATTACGATGTCGGTCACGTCTTCACCACGGGCAGCGGCGGCGTCTCTGGCCTCGGAGTGGTTTGCAATGTCAATTCCAAAGGGCGCAGCACGACCGGACTGCCGACCCCCTACGGCGATGCTTATAATGTAGACTATGTGGCCCATGAGATCGGCCATGAGTTTGGTGGCAACCACACTTTCAACGGCAACACCGGGAGTTGCGCCGGTGGCAATCGCAGTGCCACGCACGCTTACGAGCCGGGTAGCGGCAACACCATCATGGCCTACGCGGGCATCTGCGGTGCGACGAGCGATTTGCAACCCCACAGCGACGCGTATTTCCACAGCGAAAACATCATGGAAATTCTCACGTTCGCGGCGAACCCCACGACCGGCGGCAGCTGCCCGGTATCTACCTCCAACACGAATTCTGCGCCCATGGTCAGTGCGGGCGCGGCTTACGTGATTCCTATTTCCACGCCGTTCACCTTGACGGGCAGCGGGCTGGACCCGGATGGCGATGCCGTCACCTATTGCTGGGAAGAGCGTGACCTCGGCGCTGCTCAGGCAGGCACCGCTGCCGACAACGGCGCGGCCCCGATTTTCCGGTCCTTTAATCCGGTCTACACTCCGAGCCGCACGTTCCCGAGGATCCCGGATTTGCTCAACAACACCATCACCATTGGCGAGCAGTTGCCGTCTCTGGCGCGCACCCTGAAATTCCGTCTGACGGCGCGTGACAACAAGGCCAACGGCGGCGCGACGAACAGCGCGGACGTCGCCCTCACCGTCTCCGCCGCGGCCGGTCCGTTCCTCGTGACGGCCCCGAACACGGCGATCACGGCAACCTCAGGCGGACCGCTCAACGTGACTTGGAACGTAGCCAACACGAACGCCGCGCCGGTGAGCACGGCGACCGTCAACATTCTGCTTTCTTTGGATGGCGGCTATACGTATCCGGTAACGCTGGCTGCAAACACGGCGAACGACGGATCGGAAACCGTGACGTTGCCCGCCGGGGTGAGAACCGGCCTCGCGCGGGTCAGAGTCGAAGCTACCAACAGCATTTACTTCGACATTTCCAACGCGAATTTCACGATCAACTAAAGCCGCTGAATCTCTGTCATCCCAAGCGTAGGGCCTTAGCCTGAAGTCGAAGGATCTTCCGGCTGCCAGTAGGGTAAGTGCCTATCCGGGGATATTGGATTGCTTCCGCTGTAGGCACGGCGCTCTGTCGCCGTGTCTACACGGGACCAGACACGGCGACAGAGCGCCGTGCCTACAGCCGGAAGTTATTCGAATCGGCACCTAGGCAAGCGGCGGGTGTCTGCCGATGGCCGGAAGGTCCTTCGGCTGAGCACCTGTTGTGCTCCGCTCAGGTTGACAGAAGCGATTGCCGGGGGCGCCGGTCTTCGTAAGCAACCGCCTTGCCCGGCCTCGCGTTTATCGCGTGCCCGTCACTTGCGCCGCTTGCCCGACGAATAGCTGTACCCCTTCCCCGACCTCCCGCCGGACACCTTGAGCCGCTCCAGATTCTGCCCTTCCTTGAGGTCGAAAAGCTGCGTGTAGAGATAGTCGAACCCCGGCAGCTTTACGCGCGGGATCGGCCGTTCGATGAACCGCTCAATCGCCTGCACGTGGTTCACATCCTCGGCGGTGAAAATGGTAAACGCGTCACCTTCCTTCTGTGCGCGCCCCGTGCGTCCGATGCGGTGCACGTAGTCCTCGGGATGCTGCGGCACGTCGAAATTGATGACATGCGTCACCCCCGCGATGTCGAGTCCGCGGGCGGCGATGTCCGTCGCCACCATCACCTCGTAGCGCCCCTCCCGGAACCCGGCCAGCGCGTCCTCGCGCTCCTTCTGCGCGCGGTCGGAATGCAGCACGGCTACCTTGTGCCCCCCGGAGATCAGCCTGCTCGCCACCTGGTCCGCGCCGATCTTCATGCGGCAAAAAACGATGACGCTCTCGTAATGCGTCTGTTCGAGCATCGCGTGGAGCAGGTCAAACTTCTGCGCGCTGGCGCACGGATACAGGTTGTGCGTCACCATCTCGGACGGCGCGCGGCGCATCCCGATGCTGATCGTTTCCGGGTCGCGCATCGCCCACTTCACCAGGCCCTCGATTTCCGGCGGGATCGTGGCGGAAAAAAGCAGCGTCTGCCGCTTCTCGCGCGGCGGGCATTGTTCGAGCATCCGGCGCACGTCGGGCAGGAAACCCATGTCGAGCAGCCGGTCGGCCTCGTCGAGCACGACGAATTCCAGCTCCTGCAAACTCAGCTCGCCCCGTTCGAGATAATCCAGCGCGCGGCCCGGCGTCACCACCCACACGTCGACCCCCTGCGCGAGCATTTCAGATTGCTTGCCGTAGCCGACTCCGCCGTACATCACCCCCACCCGCAACGGACTGAACCGCCCGAACGTGCGAAACGCCGCTTCCACCTGGAGCGCGAGTTCGCGCGTCGGTTCGATGATGAGACCGCGCGGGTGCTTGCTTTTGGGCATCCGGTCGAGCCGGGTGAGCATCGGGAGTGCAAACGCGGCGGTCTTGCCGGTGCCGGTCTGGGCGGACCCAATCACGTCGCGCCCCTGGAGGATCAGCGGGATGGCGCTTTGCTGGATGGGAGTTGGTTCGGTGTAACCGGTCGCCTTGATCGCCAGTTGTACGTCCTCGGAAAGTTGGAAATCTTCAAAAACCATGAGTAATGCGCGCGCCGAGTCGGACGGGTTGCCTTGCGCCCCGGCAAACCCGTTGGTTGCCAGCGCCGCTTTCCCCTCGTTGGCGCGGAGCCGTACTCTAGCCGAGAAACAAACGCTTGTCACCCGGCGGGTTTATCCCGGTTGAAATCCACGCGAGTCGTCGGAATTACCAGCAATTGTCCGCAGATTCCGCGGATTTCCGCAGATTAAGAACGGGGAGGGAAACTCCCTCCTTCATTCCTTCTGCAATCTGCGGAAATCTGCGGAAATCTGCGGACGATTTTCTTCGATGCCCGACACGGTTTTTTCGATTCGCGCCCGCTCGATTCCGGCGTTTGCTTGAACACCATGCGAAACGTGCCTCCCGGCATCCATCCCATCCGCCACCTGTTGGGCTGCTCCCATCTGCTCGTCGACGACGATGGCCGGAGCGCCGTGTTCATCGACGCCGGTTTCTTCGGCGAACTCTTCCTCGTGCGCCGCCTGCTGCGCCGTCTTCACCTCGCGCCCACCGCCATCCGCGCGATTCTACTGACCCACGGCCACCTCGACCACGTCGGCAACCTCGTCGAACTCCACCGCTGGACGGGCGCTCCGGTCTGGGCGCACGCCGACGAGCGCGCCCACGTCGAGGGCCGCTACCCCTACACCGGCCCGAGCCGGGTCTGCGGCTGGCTGGAAACGGCAGGTCGGGTCCTGCTCCGTCGGCGCGTCGGCGCGGTCGACCGCACCTTTGCCGACGGCGATCTGTTCCCTTTCTGGGGCGGGCTGCGAGTCGTCCACCTGCCGGGCCACACGCGCGGCCATTGCGGCTTTTACAGCGAGCGGCACAACCTCCTTTTCAGCGGTGACCTTTTTGCCAGCTATTTTTTCAATACCCACCTTCCGCCCGCCATTCTCAACAGCGCGCCCGCGCATTTCGCCGACAGCTTCCGGCGCGTCGCGACGCTCGACCCCCGCTGGATCGTTCCGAACCACTACGACATGCTCGACGGCGAGCGTTTACGTCGCCGTTTCGACCGGGTACATCGCCGGATGCTGTCCGCCGTTGACTGAGGTCATCTGTATTATTTTGTAATATTCTTGTAAGCGAATCGTTAGATTCGGGTCTATCCCACGCGAAGATACGGCGCTAACGCATTCCGGGAACACGGGTTGCGCCTTTACATGGCAAGCCCTGCCTGGCATTCCGCCCGGTTGGCCTCCGGTTTGCTGTCATGTTAAACTTGCCGATCTTTTCGGTCTGTTCTTCCGCCATCGTTGCCGACCTTGACCCGCGTTCACCCGATGCCAGTGAAACCTACCTCTGCTTCCCGCCGCGTTCTCCGCTGGCTCGCCCCGCTGGTCCTCGGCTGCCTGCTTGTGCAGGTCGCCCGCGCTGACGACGACACCCTGCCGCCCAACCTGGGCCGTGGTCTGCGTCCGCTCGTCGAGTGGCAGCAGACTCAACCCACCGGCAGCACGACCCGGCAACGCCGCGCCGCCCTCGTTGCCCGCATCGGCAACAAACCCACCCGCACGCAGGTGGACACGACGGGCAACGTCGTCGTGGACATCCGGCTCGACGGCAGCGTCGACGCGGCGACCGTCAAGAAAAATCTGGCGGCGCAAGGGCTGACGATCATCGGTGAACACGAGGCCCGGCGCGCCGGGAAACGCGACGGCATGCTCAGCGCCAGCCTCCCTCTCGACAAGGCGGTGGACGCGGCCAGGATTCCCGGCGTCCGGTCGGTGCTGGCGGCGCACAAACCCCGCCGGCGCGTCGGGGCGGTCGCCGGTCAGGGGCTGCCCGTTCTCCACGCCGACGCGGTGCAGGCTGCCGGCTACACGGGCAAGGGCATCACGGTCGGGGTGCTCTCCGACAGCTTTAACCAAGTCTCGCCCCATGCGTCGGCGGACATCGCCAGCGGCGACCTGCCCGTCAACGTCGTCGTGCTCAACGACGACGATGATCCCGGGTACGACGGCGACGAGGGCCGCGCCATGCTCCAGATCGTGCACGACGTCGCCCCGGACGCGCAACTCGCCTTCAGCACGACCGGCCCCACGCAGCCCACTTTCGCCGCCGCCATCCGCTCTCTGCGCACCAACACCACCGCGCCTTGCGACGTGTTGGTAGATGACATCGGCTTTTCCGACGAACCCTTCTTCTCCGACGGCATCGTGGCCGAAATGGTCGATGAAGTGGTCACGAGTTCCACCCTCCCCGGGAAAAAAGTCATCTATTATTCCGCCGCCGGCAACGACGGCTCGGCCAGCTACTCGGCCACGTTCGACCCCGTCTCCAACGCCGACGCCCGGGCCGGCACCGGCGCGGGCAACCTGAAACTCTATCAAGTGCCCCCCGGCCTGACGGCAGGCGGCTTCCACAATTTCAAGGGCGCGGACCTGGGCCGCGGCGTCAAGATCGCGCAGAAGGTCCACGTCACCGACGAGGACGCCGAGATCGACTTCCAGTGGGACGATCCGTTCGACGCCGACCTGATCACCGCCGATTACAACATCCTCGTTTTCGACAAGGACGGCAATTACCTCGACACCCCGCGCGGCGCTTCCAGCGGCACCGACGACAATTTCAGCACCGGCGAAGCCATCGAGTACGCCGAACTGCCGCTCAACCGCGACGGCTCCGATACGACGTACCAGATTGCCATCGCCCGCGCGTCCACCCGGGGCGACGATCCGGCGTCCCGCCTGCGTTACTTTGCCTACACCGACGGCACGTTCTACGGCAAGTACATCCACACGGGGCTGCCCACCCTCTTCGGCCACTCCGCCGCCGCCAACGCGGACGGCGTGGGTGCTTACGACGTGCACGATCCGAGCGTCCCCGAGGATTACAATTCGCTGGGACCGGTGACGATTTACTTCGATGCCGAAGGCCGTCGGCTGGCCACGCCGGTCGTCCGCGAACAGCCGACGATTTCCGCCGTCGACGGGGTGAACACCACGTTCTTCCCACAGCCCGCTTCCGAAAATGATTCGGACGGCGATGGCCGCCCGAATTTCTACGGCACCAGCGCCGCCGCTCCGCACGCCGCGGCGGTGGCAGCCTTGCTGCTCCAGGCGGGCGGTGGGCCGGGCTCGATCTCCGCCGCCGGCATGCGCGCGCTGCTGGAGAGCACGGCGTCCAGCCACGACCTCGACCCCGCCTATTGCGCGGTCACGCTTGCGAGCGGCGACGGCGCGTTCACGCTGACGCTCTCGGCCAACGGTGATCCGAGCAACAACTCCGCCTTCGATCAGGATTTCTTCCGGGCGACTTTCACGGGTCCGGCGGGGGCCAGTTTGCGGCGGCTTGCCGTCGACATCGGCGCTGCGGACGAGACCTTTGAACTCACGAGCAGCACCGGGTATCCGTTTACGGTGGGCGAGTTGACGACGCTGGTAAAGACCGATGTGACGGCGAGCCTGTCGAGCGGCAGCACCGGGCAGGGCGGGACGAAACTGACTCTGCTGGTCACCCCCGGTGCGTTCCTCTCGGGCGGGCTGCTGACCTTCGGCGCAGATCGCGACACCACCGCGCACTCGGGCGGCAACAGCGCGGACCTGCTGGCAGGATCGAAGGTCACGGCCAAATTTATTCTCGCCGATGGCAGCAAGGTCAAACTCAGCGGCGCCCTCGCGAACAAAACCGGCCACGGCTACAGCCCGGACGTGGGTTATGGCCTCATCAACGCGCAAGCCGCGCTCCAGAGCCTGCTCGGTCGATAACTAAACAAGGTAGGGAGGAGCATCCCTGCTCCTCCCTGATTTTGCGCACCCGCGGATCGAATCTAAACCCCCGGAGGCATGCTGAAAGTGCTTCGTGTGCTCGCGCGGCTGACATTTCGGTCTCGACCACCAGCACGCAAATTAGGGAGGAGCAGGGACGCTCCTCCCTACCCTATTTTCAAACCCCCACGGGCGGCTTGACCGGACGCTTCTTGGAACCGCTGGCGGGCTCGCCCTTCCCGTCGTCATCATCCGTCGCCACGTGGTAGTACTCCGAATACTGGTAGTACACGAACTCCGGCGACGAGGTGTCCACTTGGTTGAGGATCAAGCCGGGGATGTTCGCCTGCCGGTCGTACAAAATCTCCAGCGACTTGCGCGTCATCTTCGCGGAAGTGAACCCCATGCGCACCACGAACAACGTGGCGTCGATTTTCGGCGCGAGGCTGGCCGTATCGTCCGCCGCCAGCACGGGTGAGCTGTCGATGACGATATAATCGTACAACGGATACAGTTCTTGCAGCAACCGGTCGGTGTTGCGGTTGAGCAGGTATTCGCTGGGTTGCGGCACGTTGCGGCCACGCGGCAGGACGTGCAGGTTTTCCACCCCGGTCGTGCGGATGGCGATCTTCCAGTTGACGCTGTGACCCAGCACGTCCGTCAAGCCCGGGTCGCGCGTGATGTTGAACGCTTGGTGGATCGCGCCCCGGCGCAGGTCCGCGTCGATGAGGAGCGTCTTCATGCCCGCCGCCGCCAGCACCAGCGCGAGGTTGCTCGAAACCGTGGACTTGCCCTCGTTGGGCACCGCGCTGGTGACGAGCAGCGTCTTGGGCCGCGCACCCTCCAGCGGCATGAACAGCAGCGTCGAACGCAGGTTACGGAACGATTCCACGAGTTGATGCCTCTGATCGTCCGGCCGGAGGAGTTCGTTGACTTCCGTGCTGCCGTCCTTCGGGATCTGCCCGAGCACCGACTCCGCGAAGTGCAGTTGAAAATCGCTGATCGACCCCATCCGGTCGTCCATCCGGTCGATCAGGAACAGGATGCCCACGCCCAGCGCCGTGCCGAAGACGAACGCCATGCCCAGAATCTTGATCCACGACGATGGCACGAGGAGCGCCGTCGACGCCGGCTGCAACAGGCGCATCTGGTCGCCCTTGCCCTTGACCTCGGAATTCAGCGACGAATCGCGCAACGCTTTTTGCAGGTCCGCATAGGTGCTGACATCCCGCGCCTTCTTCTCGGCCAGCAAATCGAATTCCGCCTGCAACTGGCTCTTTTGCAGAGTCTTGTCTTTTTCCACCGGGATGGCGGCTTCGGCTTCCTTGATCATGGACCCGACCATGTCCATCCGTTGTTTGATCTGCTTGCGATTGTATTCGAGTAGGTTGGTGATTTCCGTTTCCTTCTGCTTGATCGAGTCTTCGTACCGCTTCATCTTCGGGTGAGCGGGCCGGAGGTCGCGGACAAATTGATCGCGCTCCGCCTTGAGTTGCACGAGTTCCTTTTGGGCCGTGCGGAAGTCTCCTTCCGCCGCGGCGGAGGCCGCCAACGAACCCGGCGTCGCCATCGCGCTGGCCGTGCCCGACACGCCGTTGCGCTGGGCCAGCGTGCGGTCCAACCCCTGCTCGGGTGTCATCAAGGCAAGCTGGTTGTATTCGTCCCGCAGCGAGCCCAGCTTCACGTTGAGCGCCGTCAGCCCGTCGTTGCCGGAATTTTGCCGGTCGAAGATCATCTTGTGCTCGCGCTGGAACGCGATGATCGCCTGATCGTCGGCATCGATTTCCTTCTGCGCGCGCGGAATCTGCTCGTCGCGGATGTTCTCCAGCGAATCTCCGGTGGCCTCCGTCCGCATCTGGCGGCGGTGGTCGAAATAACTTTGGACAATCGCCTGCATGTAACGCTGCGTGTAGAGCGGATTCGGGCCGGTCGCGCTGAGTGTCAGAAGCGAATTGTTCGACTTGGCGGCAAGGTTGACGGGTGCCGCCTCCTGACCGGGGTACCTGGCCAGCAACTGCTTGGCGGCAAGTTCCTTCGTAACGGGCGCCACGATGATGTCGGCCTCCCGGTCCAGAAAGCCCTCTACCATCGCGTTCGGGTTGGCGTCCGCCTGTCCGCCGATGGCGACCTGACGCGATTCCACGTCGTAATACAAGGTGGCCGTCGAGAGGAACGTCGGCGGACGGCTGATCTGGTAGTACGCTCCCAGGAACAGCATGATGCTCAGGGTGAACAGCAACACCCACCAGTACTTCAGCATCAACTGGCGGTAGCGATGAACCTTGTTCCAGAAGGCCAGTGACCAGGAAGGATTTTGGCCCGTGCTCAGGCCGCGTGGAGATGCGTTCATAAGGTACGGGGTCCCGTTAAAATTTGATGCCGAACGTGGCTTCCGGCACGATCACCCGGTCGCCTTGTTGCAAGACGATGTCCTGATCCAGTTTGCCTTCCTCGACGGCCTTGATGTTGACCGGAATCCCGCGCTCGGGACCCCCTTTGCGCATGACGCGCGCTTTCTTGAGATTTGAGAAGTCTACCGGTCCGCCCATCTGGTAGATCGCCTCGCTGGCCGTCAGCGGTGCGTCCAGCGGCAGTTCGACGGAGCCGGTCTGCTTGACCGCGCCCGACACGTACACCCGGCCACGGCTCGCCCGGGCCGCCGCCCTGGTCAGACCCAGGTCCACGGTCGCGTGGTAGTAATACTCGTGCTCCAGCAGCGATTTGATGTCTGCCCGCAGCTGGTTCGTGCTTTTGCCGGCGGCCTTCACCCGGCAGCCCGGCAGCGGCAGCAACACTTCACCTGAATCGTCGACCGTCAGTGTGCTGATATTATCGTCCCGATCCTCCTGAACCCGATAACTGAGCTGGTCGCCCCGGTTAAGCTTGTGGTCCGGGTCAATCGGCTCGGTGGAAAGCGTTTGCGGCACCGACGCGTACCCGTACTGCGTCGCATTGGACCCGACAGTGGGTTGCACGGCGCGCCCCGCTATCGCCGGAGCGGCGTTGTTCGACCGGTTGATCCCGGAGCTGGTGACGGGCGGCGCGGCGGGACTGAATCCCATCTGCGCCTCCGCCGAAACCAGCGGCCAGGTGAACAGGGCGGTGCCAAGAATTGCCGGGGCAAACAGGTGTTTCATGCGAGTAGCTACACCCTAGCTACTTTCATTCCCTGCGGCAAAAACAATCCGTTTCCTCTAAAGAATCAGAATCGAACCGAACTCGCCTCCCCTGAGAAATCAGAAACGATAGTCAACGTCGATACCTGTGCGGTTCTGAATGTAGTCGCGTCCGTCCGTGTCGGAATCTTTGGCGATCCCGTAATAATGCAGGGTTGCCGTCAGGTGCAGGTTGAATTGGTAGCTCAGCGTGACATCCCCGCCGTAGCGTTGCAAGTGCTCGTCGAACAAACCGCCCGACTCCTGATCGTTCTCGTAAAACACGTCCGCGCCGAGCGTGACGTTGCTCAGCGCGCGCCAGGCGACGTTGTAGCGCACGTAGTTCACCGTGATGTAGTTGGAGGTCAGGCCGAAGTCATTCTCCCGCCCCGCCGAGAGGCTCTGGGTGAGGTAGGCGTTGATGCGGTTGCTCAGCGTCAGGCTCCAGTAGAAATCCGTCAGCGTCGAGTCGTCGGTCAGCCGCGTGCCCGGCGCGACGCCGAAGACGTTCGCGCCGTTGGAAAACTGCCCGGTCGAGAACGTGCCGTTGTTGTCGAAGCTCGTGTATTGATAGCCGCCGCGCACCACGGCGCGCAGATAAGGCGTCGGCGTGATGTCCAGGAACAGCCCGCCGGTGCCGCCGACCGAATCGTTCTGGTCGATGAGCTGGCCGTGGTCGTAGCTCGTGACGGCGCCGGTGCCTTCGATTCCCACGAACGTGCGCGGCGCCAGCTTGTACGAGAGCGACGCCAGGAACTGCTCGGCGCTGCGGTCGAGATAATTGTAGGTAGAATTGAGCGACTTATAGTTGGTGTGGTCGTAGCCCACCGTGCCGATGATGGTGTTGAAGTCGCCCACCGCCGTCACGCCCGCCGTGTTGATGAACCGCCCGAAGTTGGTCGCGTTGTTGAGTTCCGGCGTGTCCACCGGGTCTTGCAGCAGGGCAAAGCTGTCGTGAAAATTCAGCCGGAACATGTCGGCGATGAAAACGTCAAACGCCACCTGGCTGCCCGGCGTGATGAACACGTTGCCCTTCGCCGCTTCGGGATGTTCGATGTAGCGCACGAACCCGACGCCCAGGCGGATGTCCAGCGTGTTGAGCCGGGTGATGTCCCACAGCGCGCGCAGGTTGAGCGCCACGCGGAACACCTCGTCGGAAAGCTTGTTGTCGTCCGAATACGTGATGTTGTCGATGTATTCGAACCCGGCGGAAACGTCCGCCAGGAACCGCACCGGCCCGATGCGCAGGTTGTAGTTCGGCTGGTCGGCGGAAGAGGTCGTCCCGCCGCCGGTCGCCGCGGCGGCTTCCGGCCCCGCGAGGGATTCACGGGTGAGTTCCTGCGCGCGGGACACGCCCGCGCAGGCGGCACAGCCAAGGGTCAGGAACAGAACTAGCTTTGCAAGGGACCGTCCCGCACGCCCCTCCGGCCGCGAGTGACGGCATCCCGCCGTTTCACGCTTCGCCCGGGTCGTGTTCCTGTCAGTCCACACTGTCGTTGACCTCGAAGTTTCTTGTTCCATAAAGTTCAAACGGATCGTCATCATGCTGTCGTCGTGCAGTCGGTTAACCATGAACAACTAAGCATTTGTCGATCCGTCGCAGTATTTTCATCTCCGAATCCACTTTTTATGGCAATAACAATTTTCCCGACGCACAAGTTATCGCGTCTCATGAACGTTCGACTACTAGGGGTCTCCGCTCTGATCGTGGTTTCCACTACGCCAGCCGTGGGGGCGGGCTTCATGGTTTCCTCGCAGGAGCGAGCCCGGGCGACCGCGCTGTCCCAACAGGCCTACGTCACGTTTCAGTCCGGGGATTATAACCAGGCGCTGAGCCTGCTTTCGCAGGCCGACCAGCTCAAGCCCGACCAATCCGACAGCTGGAATCTGCGCGGAGCCATCCTCCTCAAGCAGAAATCTTACGACAAGGCGCAGGCAGCCTTCGCGCGCGCCGTCGCGCTCGACCCCAACCTGTGGGCGGCGCAGTTCAACCTGGCGGAAGTGTTTTTCCAACGGAAGGACTTTGCGCGTGCTCGCACCAGGTTCGAGCGGTTGCTCTCGCAGACCGACCGCTTCAAGGAAGCGAACAAATGGGAACTCGCGCAGTACAAGGCGTATCTGTCCTGCTTGCTGATGGATGACGACAAGGCGGCCGGTAAGAAACTCGCCAAACTACCGGCCACGGGCGCCGCGACCCCGGCGTTTATCTACGCCCAGGCCGCGCTCGCGTTCAGCCGGAAAAACCCCGCGCAGGCACAAAAGACCCTCGCGGCGGCGCAAGCGTCGTTTCCCGCGGCGCTCAACGACCTGTTCACGGATTCGCTGGTGCAAGCCGGTTGGCAGACCCCGCCGATGCCGCTGGCCGCGCTGGCCGCCAACGTGCCGCCGCAGCCGCCGCTGTCTGCCAACCTGCCCGTCGAGATCGACCCGCGGCTCCAGGCGGAGTCCGCCGGTCCCCTCCCCGTGGCGGACGCGCCGACGCGGCCGATTGTCGCCGTCATCACGCCCGCCATGCGTAGCGCGCCGGTCCCCGTCCTCTCCAGGCCCCAGGCCCGTCCGGCGCCTGCGGTTGCCGTGGAAACGGCGCCTGCCCTCAGATCGCCTGCGGGGACTGACTTGGAAAACGGCGGCTTGCTGCTCGACGAGTAATCCCTCGCACGTTTCCCTACAGCTTCCCCACCACGACCCCCTGAATCTCGAAATCGTGCGCCGGGACGATGTCCCGCGCGAACGCGGGGTTGCTCGACTCGGCCCGCAGCACGCATTTCTCCCCAGGCGGGCACCACAGCCGCTTGAGCGTCGTCTGGCCGTCGCACAATGCCGCCACGATGTCGTTGTGCCGCGGGTCCCGGTGTTTGCGCGGGAGCAGGACGACGGTTTCGCCGTCCAGAATCGGTTCGGGACCGGCGGCGTTCATGCTATCGCCACGCACGTCCAGACCAATCGCGTCTTTCGGAAAGCGGCCTCGTGGGACCTGCACCTGGCGCGCCGGATAACGGCTGTCGTCAAAATCCTGTGGCCACCCGGCGGGGATGCTTCCGAGCACTTGCAGACTCACGGATTCGATGTCTCGCAACCGGGCGCGTCTGGCGTTGGCGGGTTGACGTGTCGCCCCCGTGCCGGCCCCGGGCGATGAACCCTGCCGTCCGCGCTGGCTTCTCTGAGGCTCATCGCTCAGGATCTGAAACAACTCGGCCACGAGTTCGTACACGCGGTCCAGTTTTTCCTCTGCCGCTCTCGCCCGTTCCAGCGCCAGCTTGATCTCGACCGGCGCAGCCCCCTCCCCCGGTCCGGTCAGGCCGCCGGTGCCGACCGGGCCGGTAAGCGTTTCGAACACGATCTGCCGCAGGCGTTTGCTGCCTTGATCGTTGTTCTCCAGCCCGTTCACGGCCGCGACTGAATAATTGATCCTTGCAGCGAGGGCTTCCAGGGTCAATCCGGCTTGCTCGCGCAACTTTTTGTAGTCTGGATTTACAGTTTCTGTATTTTTCACGTTGACATTTACAGTTTTAGTAATTACAGTTTCTGTAGTCTAACACCCAACTTTATGAAAACCACCCGTTTCTTCGTCAGTCTCATTTCCGCCGGCGTTTTGCTCGCGGCTTCCGCGCTCCCGGCTTTTGCCCAGGCGCTCCGAACTGATTCCGCCGGAAATTTGCGGGAGGATTCCGCGCTCAATCTGGCTGGTCCCAGGATCATGGGCATCCTGCCGACCGTGCACCTCGGAACCGGCACCCCCACCACCGGCACGGTCCTGCGCGGCGACGGCTCCTGGGCTGGCACGACGCCCACCGGCAACACCATTGCCTCCACGGGCAACCTGCTCATGGGTGACGGTGCGGGCAACGCGGCGGCGGTCGCCAGTTCGCCCGAGCTGGGGCGCGTGCTCACAACCCGGCTGGAAACCCAGCGCGCCAGCGAGGCCCTGCCCGACAACCTGCTCAAGCTCTCTCCGATGAACGTCGGCAGCATCAACGCGGACGGCACCATCACCCTTCCGGCCAACGGCTACGCCGCATGGGATGTGGTCAACACCTACGGCAGCAGTCCGCCTTTTCCGCTGTACGGGTACGCCGTCAGCGTGGGGGACGCTCCGTCCGGCGCGGTGACCTTTCGAGCATTTTACGGCGCGGACCGGGACAGCGAGGCGGTTGACTCCACCCGCGCGCCGGGTGTGTACCGCACGCAGTTTCTTTACGTCACCTACGGGGTCTACGCGTTCTCGATCCGGGTGGAAAACAAGACCGCCGCCCCCCTGACGATCTACTACCCCTTCGTCGGATTGGTAGATGGCGGCCTGAGCTTCCTGCGCTCCGGGGCGGACTCCACGGTCGTGCCCTCCCAGCCCGTGGCCGACCTGGACTTCACGCGCTTCGCCGCCACCGACCGCGCCGGCCGCTACCTGGCCGAGCGGCAGACGACGATTGCCGCCGACAGCATCAACGGCAGCGCGGACAACGCGGGCACCCTCTACGCGCCCCGGCTCTCGCTCCAGCAGACCGTGACTGCGGGCTCGGTGTTTGGCCTCTACCGGGGCAGCGTGTTCCGCGACTCCCTGCCGCTGTCCACCCTGAGCAACACGCACGGCGTGGTAGTGCAGGATGTCGCTCTAGGGTCGCAAAAGCCGCTGCCGGTGATCTCGGCCCTGGACCCGGCGGTCCGGACCATTGGCAATCCGTTCGACGTGGAAGCCAACGGCAGCACCTACGCCTGGGTCTGGTTGCCGGAAAGCGCCGTGGCCAACGACGGCTACCAGAACGTCTACGTGGTCGAGATCAACGTTGCAACCGAAGCGGCCTCGCCCGTGGCCTCCCGCCGCCGCATGATCGACGCGGCCTCCCTGGCGGCGGCGGTAGCCACGCCGGGCAGCGCCTTCGTGGAAAAGGTTGGGCCGGGCGCGGGCGCGTGGACGGCGCACGTCCATCCCTCCGATGGCCTGGCACCCGGCAGCGGCGGCTACCGCTACGAGGTGGTCGCCCGCTTTTGCCCCCTGCGCTACCCGCAGAACGACACGGGCGACTGCGCCGTCAGCGGCCTGGAGCTGATCGGCGGCAGCTACGGCTACGGCTCGCTGGGTGCGCCCACAGGCCTCGTCGGCGACCGGCTGGCCATCCTGCACGGCTCGACCCACGGCGCGGTGCTCGGGGGCGGCAGCTTGCAGCGCAGCGTGTTCTACGAGGGCGGCGACGCGGACTCCATCATGCTCGCCTGGTACACGGGCGACCCGGCGGGGTTGAGTTGGTCGATGAACAACGTGCTTTTCTACGGCAACGTGGGCGACCGCAGCCGCGACATGCTCATCGCGCACTCCGGGGGCGGCACCAGCTACGAGCGCGGCGACATCTCAGATTGCGCTTTCCTCGGCGCGCGGTGGTCGGACGGCTCGTTGCACGGCACGGCGTTCACCTATGAAAACGTGCTCGGCGGCACGATCAACCGCGTCTACGTCCAGGCGGTCAGAAGCATCTTCGGCGGCGCCATGCCCCTAGCTACGGAAACCAGGAACAGCGTGTTCCGGCAGGTCAACCGGGGGGCGTTGTACGGCAACTTCCACGACAACGTCGTCCTGGCCGAAAGCGGACTGGACCCCGCCGATGCCAACAATCGCTCGCCCGTCGCGTGCCAGCCGATGCTCAGCGGTACCAGCGTCACTAACAACATCCTGTGGGCGCACGGGCTGTCGGCGGCGAACAACGGGAGCGCCAGCGGGGTGCTGCTCTACGTCGCTCAAGCCACCGTGAGAGGGAACATCATCCTTCTGGACCCGGCCGCCACGTACACGGACGGGGTGTCCTACGCGTACGTTCCCGGCGACCTCTCCGGGATTTCCGTGGACTACAACCTGGTGATCTCCACCGCGAAGGGCAGCGTCAACACGCTCGGCGGCAGCGCCGGAAACCAGCCTTCGTTCCCAGCTTATCAGGCGGCCTACCCCACGATGGACCCGCACAGCAAGTTCGTGGATTTGAGCGGCGATGCGCGCGGCCTGCAGGCGGTGTTCGTCGACCCGCTCAACGGGGACTTCCGCTGGGCGCAGACGGCGGTTGCCCGCGAGTGCGCGGCGTACTGCCGGGCCAACCACGTCGGCCCGGCGACGGTCCCGAGCCGCTGGCCCCTCGTGCCGAGCGCCGACGATGCCGTGCGGTCGCTGACCGATCTCTAGGCGAACACACGTTGCGCAAACAAAGACAGGTGGATGGCAGCTACAGAGCCGCCATCCACCTGGAAGTTTTATCGGAACGATGAACTACCCTTTTGCGTCGGCAGGCTTGGTGGAGGTGCCGCCGGGCGTCAAACGCACCCCGGAAAGCTGGGCGTCGTTGCCGAGTTGCACGTTGGCAACCTCGAACGAGGGCGGCAGATCGAGCGCCGCCGGACGCTGCGAGGGAGCCAGACGCAGGAGCACCGAGTTGGAGGTCGGCTCCAAGCGCAGGGAACCGATTTCGAAGGAAGGCGTGAAATCCATGGCCGCGATGGTGAAATCCGCGAGGAGTTGCACGGCGGTGGAAGTGGCTTCCGAAGTGGTGACCGAGATCGGGGCATTCTCGCTGGTCTGGGCGATCTGCACGTGCTCGACCGCGAGCTTCTGCGAGGGCACCGTCGCCGGTTGCGCCTGCGGCAACGGCTTGAGCAGGATTGACTTGAGGTGCGCCGCCTCGTTGAGCTCGACGGTCACGATCTGGAAGGAGATACCCGCCGCGAGAGGAGTTTCCGCCGAGGCCGACGCGATGAGGTGCAGGGAGACGACGTTCGAGAGCGGACGGAGTTGCACCGCGCCCAGTTTGAAGAAGGGGGTCAGTTGCAGCGAGGTGATCTCGAAGCCGAGCGTCAACTGCGCGGCGGCGCGGGCGGTCGAGGGTACGGCGGTGGTGGTTTCGTTTTGGGCCATGTTACGTGGTGGTGTGGTAGCGGAAACTGCGGTTGAAGTAACGGCAGGCACGGGCGCGGGCGCGCTGGCCGGAGCCGGGGAAGAAATCAGTGGCGGGATCGCCGCCGCCGGTTTGCCGGCGGGAACCGGCGTGACGGCGGGCTTGGCCGGGGCCGGGGCTGCCGTCGGCTTTGCGTTGGCTGGAAGCTCCACGAGCGCGGCGGACGGCGTGCCGTCCTCCAGGGGAATGTCCCTGGACCCGGTGGGCTTGACGGGAGTCACGGGGGCGGGTTCCGGCTTGGCGGCAGCTTCGGGCCTGGCCGCAGGGACCGGCTCGGATTTGGCGGGCTCCGGCTTGGTCGGTTCCGGCGAAGGTTTGCTCACCGCAGCCGGAGGTGTGGGCGGTTTTTCGACCGGCGCAACGACGGGGGGCTTGTCGCCAGCCAGGGCAGCGGGCGTTTCGGGCACCGCCTCGGCGGCGGCGGGCGAAGCGGCGGCGGCAGGTTCCGGCTCCGTCTTCGATGCGGTGGCGGGAGGCATGAAAATCCGGGGGCGGCCCATCATCTTTGACAGGAAGGACTGTTCCGCCGGGGCGGCGAGAGCTTCCGGCTTCACCGGCTCGGCTGGCTTGGCCTCGGGCTCCTTGGCCACGGGTTTCGCTTCCTCCTCCGCAGCAGGCTTGACCTCTTCTCTGGCAGCGGGTGCCGCAGCCGGGGGTTCCGGGGCGGCGTCGGGCGTTTTCGGGAGGAGGATCAATCCGGAATTCGCCGACTCCGGCTTGTCGGTGGACGGGGGAGGGGTTGGCTTGTTCACATCTTTCAACTCCGCCGGGGACGGGACCGGAGCGGGTACGGGAGGCACGGGCAATTTGGCGGTCGCGGGCGGCTCAACCGGCTTCGACGGGGGCTTTTCCACCGACTTGGCGGGCTCCGTGACGGGACCGCTCACCGGAAGGGCCACGGGGGCGACCGGCACAGCGGCAGCGGGTATCGTAGCAGCCGGGAAAATCGCCGCAGATTTCTCGGGCAACGTTTCCTTTTTCTCCGGCGCGGTCGGGAGCGGCGGAAATTCGATGGGCTTGGCAGGCAACGCCTCCTTTTTCTCGGAAACCGTGGCGCCGGGCATCGGGCCGGTGGCAGCGGCCAACGGCGGCAGGGAGGCTGTCCCGAGCGGTTTGTCGGAAGCAGGGCTGCTGGCGGGAACCGAGACCAGCGAGCCCGCCGGAGGTTCCAGCTTCTTATCGACCGGCTCCGCGGACGTCGGCTTGTCGGGAGCGGGCAACGGTTTCTCCAGAGAAAGGAGCGGCGAGACGGTGGACGACAAGCCTTTCTTTTCACCCGTGTCGGTCGGAGCAGCCGCCACGGGTTCTTTCTTGAAGGGGTCGGGCAGGGCTGAAGCGGTGATTTTTTCGGATTCGGTTTTTTTGGCGAACGCCGCGTCGCCTGCCAGGGCGAGCGAGTCTGCCGGGAGACCGATCTCCGATCCGACCGGCGGGGCCGTGTTGAGTTCGGGCAGGTTGAGGTCGCTGGCTCCGGCCCGCGCGGGCTGGAGCCTCCGCGCGCGTGGGATGCCTACCTTCGATTGGATGGCGGCATCCCCCAGCGACTCCCCGTCGGCATCGGGCAGCTCGTCCCCGTCTGCCGGGTTCATTTCCATCTTATCAAGAAACCACTTCATCACGAGCAACAGCACCACGAACAGGATGACGCCGCCGATGACGATCGGATCGAAGAGTAATTCGCGCAGTTCGTTCATGGAAAGTGAGGAAGTTATCGGCTCGGAATGGCACCGGGGACGGCAGGGTCGGCTACTTCGACGATTCCGCCAGCCCGCGTCGGTGGGCGGCGGCCCGGCGGCGGTTCTGCTCCCGCTTCCTGAGCACGCTACGCAATCTCGTCACAAAATAAAGAATTTCGAGCAGGAGTCCCGCCACGATCAAGACGCGGATGCGTTTCTTCCTCTTCTGAATTTTCTCGGTGGAGTCGCTGACCGTTCCAGTTGCCGGGGCCGCCGACGGCGTGGGCGTGGCCCGGGCGGTGGCAACGGCGACGCTGCGTGCCGGGCTGGCGGTCGGAGTCGGCACGAGCACGACCGCCGCAGGCAACGAGGCGGTCGGCGTGGGCGACGGGCTGATCAGGGCCACCGTGGGTCGAGTGGGGCCGGGCGTGGGCGGCGTCGTCACCACGGTGGCTGGCGACGGCGAGGCCGCCGGACGCACCGTGGCGCCCGGCGTGGGCACGACGGCGAGCGGAGTCGGCGTCGGGCTGGCGGCGGCGACCACGATCGGCGTGGCCGTGGGAGCAGCAGCCGCGAGGGCGGCGACGCCGGCAGCAGGCGACGGCGTGGCGGTGGCCGTGGCGACGGTCGTGGGCTGCGTGCCGCTGGTGGTCACGGCGGGGGTCGGGACCGGGGTCGCCTGGACGATGGCGGTGCCGGGCGCGAGGTTGGGATCGGACATCCAACCGAGCCGGTAGAAAGATTCGATGAAGATCGCCACCAGTTGCGGCGGGTATTCCTTTTTGGCGTCGTCGATCCAGTTTTTCGCCTTGTCCACGCTGCCGGCGCGGAAATTGAGCGCGGCGTTGCAGAAGTACCGCGCCGGAGTTGCCCCGGTGAAATTGAGGTGATCCATGAAGGTGCTCGCCGCCTCCACCTTCCCTTCGAGCAGCAGCGTCAGGAATACCTTGTATTGGGTCAGTTCGGCTTCGCGCGGCTGCTTCTTGTCGTCCGTCTGGCTGAAAAGTTCCTCGAACCGGGTGCGCGCATCCGTGTAGTTCCCCCGGTTGAAGGGCAGTTCCGCGTAATTGAACTTGGCGGCCCAGAGCGCCGGATCGGTCGTGATGGCCCGGTGGAACATCCCTTCCGCCTGGTCGTAGTTGTGCTGCTTGGAGAAAATGAGGCCGCGCAGGTTGAACGAATCGGCGTTTTTTTGCGTGGCGTCGGCCTTGTCGAGTTCGCCCAGCGCGCCGGGATAGTTCTGCTTGCGGTATTCGAGGTAGGCGAGCGCGTAGTGGCACTTGAAACGCAGACTGGTCGCCTGCGGCTGGCCGGGCTGGATCTTGTCGGCCTCGTCGAGCACGAGGAGCGAGTCCGGGTAATTCTTTTCCAGAAACTTCGCGTAGGCTTCCTCGTATTTGCCCGTGAACTCCTCCGAAGGCGTCCCGGAGAGGGTCGCGCTAGGGGTGGGCGTCGGCCCGCCCTGGTTGGCGGTGACGCCGGGAGTAGGGTCGGGCGACGCGCCGGGCGACGGGGAAGGCGAAGGCGTGCCCCGGGATTTGCGCGGCCTCGCCACCGTGGAGGGCAGCGAAACCTCGGCGTCGCGCACCGCGCGGACGTTCGCTTCAAACGCGGCCAGCGCATCGTCGGGTGTCGGTGGCGCATTCAACGCGGAAATCGCCTCGGAGATTTCCGCCGGGGTCGCGGGCGACACGCCGGGCCGGGCGAACCTGCCTGTCGATCCGTCGCGGAACGACACCGGCGCCGTCTCGGGCAGCACCTCGACGACCGCCAGGGTTTTGGAAGGCGAACCCGACGACGCCTTGGCCATCAAGCGGTCGGGATTCCCGACGCCACGGGAGGCGCGTCGGACGCCATCGCCGCCCCAGCCGAGCCGGTCGAACGATTCGGCGTAGGTCTGCCCGGACCCGCCCGCGTAACGTGAACCCGCCTGCGCGAGCCATTGGTCGGCCTGCGGCGGCGCGCCGTGCCGACGAGCGAGCGCGGCGTTCAGATAATACCAACCCAGCGGGGGTTGTTCGTCGTCGCGGTGATCGGCGATATAATCCAGCGCCGGTTTTTCGTCGCCCGCGCAGATTCCGGCG
>CAXUHC010000019.1:26240-27039 GCA_964250705.1 uncultured Chthoniobacterales bacterium
AGGAGGAGCTTGTACTGGACAAACCGGTGTTCCCCGGCGTGGAAAAGGCGGCTGGTGTCGTCGAGCAACGCCGCGAATTGCCGACGGCTTTCGGCGTAGTGTTTCTGCCGGAAGCTGACCTCGGCCTCGTTGAACCGCGCCGCCCAGAGGGTGCGGTCGGTCCGGGACGCGCGGGAAAACTGGGCCTGCGCCTGCGCGTATCGGCCCTGGCGCAGGTAGACTGCCCCGCGCAGGTTGAGAATGTCGGCCTGTTCACCGGCGCCGCCGCTCGTGGGGGCTTGCGCCAATTGAGTCAGGGCGCGGGAGTCATCCCCGCAGTTGAAACTGGCCAAGGCGTTCTGGTAAGCCGCAGGGTCCGGGGACGCCGCCAGCGCGCCAGCGGAAGTCCAAAGCCAGAGGCAGGCCGCCAGACCGCCGCCCGCCACGCGACCGAGAGCAAAGCGGGGAGGCAGCGGGGGAGAGACTTTGGCAGGCCCTTGAAGAACGTTATCCATAGAGATCGAGGGAGGGAGGCGGCAACCTCGGAGGAAATCATTATCGGACGGTCCAGGCTTTTACAACAAGCAATTGCGCAGCCAACGCCGGAGGATGTTCCAGCGGCGGGGAACTTATCTAGAGGACCCCCCGGCCGCGTGGCAAGGCCATTCTGGAAAGGCGGACGGCGGCGGGTGGGAAATCGTGGGCCGACCGCCCCGGTCGCCGTGGGATGGGCGTGGAGTAGGAGACGTGCCAGGACGGATGCTAAGTGCCTATCCGAATAACCTCCGGCTGTGGCCACGGCGCTCTGTCGGCGTGTCCG
>CAXUHC010000020.1:0-10078 GCA_964250705.1 uncultured Chthoniobacterales bacterium
GGCCTTCGATCCCGCCGCCGCCACGAAGTTCGCCGCCGACCAGCCACCCGACCGTGGTCCGATGACCCGCGCGCTGGGGTTGGCGGGTCAGGCGTGGGGTCAGAAGGACCCCCCATCGGCTTTGGCCTGGGCGCAGGCGCTGCCGGCGACGGACCCACGCAGAGCCGTGCTCATCCCGAGCATCTGGCAGGGTTGGACGCAGCAAAACCCTGCGCAGGCCGCCGCCGCGCTCGGCCCACGGCTTTACAGCGGCGACCGCATCTACACCGAGTTGGCCGGCACGGTGGCCAAAGCATGGTCGGCCATCGATCCGAATGCCAGCGCGCAGTGGGCCACGTCGTTGCCGCCGGGCGGCGCGCGCCGAAACGCATTGTATCAGGCGGCGGTGACCTGGACGCAGACCGACCCCGCCGGAGCTTCGCGCTGGGCGACGAACCTGCCCGGAGGTTCGATGCGCACGGAAATCTGGCGCGAGATCGTCGCCGGCTGGGCGGAGTCGGACCTCGACGGTGCGGGCGCCTGGTTGGGCGCGTTGCCGCTCGGACGCGACCACGACGAGGCCGTGTCCGCCTACCTTCCCAAGCTCGAACCGACCGACCCCGGCAAGGCGCTCTCCTGGGCCGGGACCATTTCGGATGCCGGGGCGCGTGCGGAACAGGTGCAAGCCATCCTCGCACGCTGGTCGCGCCGGGACGCGGCGGCGGCCCGCAACTGGGCGGCGGCCAGCGGGGTGCCTGTGCCAACCAACCGGCTGGGCGGGCCTTGAAATTCCGCCGGGATTTTACGCGCACGCCGAACGGCTGATCGGGGCGTTTCGGCAAACCACGCAATTTTCCTTGGACTGGCGGTCTGGCAACGACAAAGCGTTGCACGGTTGCTCGTCAAGGACCGGCGACTGGCAACGCTCTACTCATCGTCATCGTCGTCATCCACCTTGACGGCAGAACTGGGACGCACCCCGTTGGCGGGCGCATTGACCGCCGGACGTGCCGGCGGTTGGGGTTGGGAACGAATCAGCGGGCGGCGGATGGCGGTGGAGGGTCCTCCGTTCGCTTGCGTGTTCTGCATGGGCGGTGGACGGAAGGCCGCCCCGCCCGCCGCGCCGGGCATCGGTGCCGGGGGAATTCTGACCGCGCCGGGAATGGCCGGCGCGCCACCGCCCGCCCCATTGGGGTTGGCGGGTGCTCCCGACCCTGACTCATAGCGCACCTGCGCCGTTTCCTTCCCTTTGCGAAGAATGATTGTCGGCGGTTCGTCGCGGTTCGCGCCCCACTTGACGCTGGCTACCGACATCTGATTGATGGGGTCCGGCTCCATGGTCAAATAGAGATGTTGTTGGAGATTCTGCGCATCGACCACGGTCACCTTAAATTTGTCGCCTTCCTGCATGAAGTTGGTCCAACTCAGGCTATCCGCCCATCCTGGCGTTGGTGGGGCGGGGGTTGCTTGTGGCGCAACGACGGCGGTGGACGGCGCGAACGGCGACCGGGCCGCCATCTTCGCGTACTTGGAAAGGGGCACCGCCTTCGGTAGCGGGTCTTCCGCCCTCGCCGGGCGTCCCAGGCACAACATTCCGCCCAAAGAGCACGCCAGCACACCCGTGCGAAATCCAGCGAGCGTTGAAACGGAAATCGAGGAATGCATGGCGTGGATCATTTGAACTCATTTCACTCCTGCCGCGTACCATTTGGAAATGCTGAACGCTCCCTTCATGCGGGTGGGATCATTGCCGTCGCTACGCAACGTAGCCTTGTCGAACACGAGAAATCCCTCCGGCTTCTGCAACGACGCAATGAACTGCACCAGTTGTGCCCACTCGCTCTGCGTCTCGACCGAAACCGTGACGATCTGGTATTCCGGCTTGACCACGCGCTCACCAGCTATCGCCGGCGCCAGCGGGACGATCTGGAAGGTCGTCAGACTGACCTGATTAACCCGGGCCGCCGCCTGGATTTCACCGAGCAGATCGGTCCCCGCGCGGTCGCGGTTCGCCAGCACGGGCTGTTTGGCCTTGAGCCAGTTGGTGCGCGTTCTCCAAAGGGGTTGCTCCCGCGCGTACATGTTCTGCACGTCCGATTCCTGCGATTTGCTGGAGAGCTGCCCGCTCAGATCACGCGACGACCGCAAGAGCGTCGAGATCGCGATGTTGATGATGAGCAAAAGAGCGCCCCCGACGACCAGGCTCAACACCCGCTCGCGCCGGGACATCCGGTGGTAGAACTCGAACGATGGCAGCTTGAAACGCATGGTCAGAATATCACGGCAGGCTGCCCTTGATGCGGAAGACCGCATGCCCGCTCGGCAAGGACGTGGGCGGCTCGGCCTCCAGGTGGTACGGCTTCAAGGCCGGGTTCGCCTTGAGTTTGTCGGTGAAATCGACGGCGGCGTCTGGCGAAGGCGCTTCCCCCTGTAACGCCACGCTGCGCGGCGTGAAGTCGACGACCGTCCAGCGCACGGCGTCGCCCGGCGGCAGGCAGTCGTAAACTTGTTGCACGGTGTCCACCAAATAACGCGAAGGTTGGATCGCCGGGGCGAGCGTCCGCCAGTGGGCGTCGGCGGCCTTGGCCTCGGCGGCCACCGGGCGGAGGGCCGCCAGCTTCGAGTCGAGCCGACTCACCCGGAATTTGAGCACCCCCAGCCACAGAAACGCCAGCACCAGCAGCCCGACGTAGACCCCCGCTCCGACCAATAATCGCTGCCGCAGCCGCACCATCCGCTCGCCGCGCAGCCGTTCGGTCCGCCAATGCCCCGGCGAAAGGTCGCCGTCCGCGCCTGCGGCCACCGCCGCCTGCGCCGCCGTGCCCGGGTCGAAGAGCGTCACGCTTTTGCCCAGCGCCAGAGAAAGCGTTTCCTGCCATGCCGCTGCCGTCTCGTCGAGGGACACGGTTCCGACCGAGGTCGGCACTCCTTCCAGTTCCGCGCCCAGCAGCACCGCGGGCAATTCCGCCGCCAGGTCTTCCGCCGTCTGCCCGCTCAATGCCTGCGCAAAGCTCAGCCGCCCGCCCTCGCTGATCGCCAGCACAAACCGGCCCGCTTCCCGGTAAATCAGCGCCGAGTGCTCCCCAGCGGGCACGCTCCCGGACACCGCCAGCGCGTGAAACACCACGCGCACCGGCCAATGTTCGCGCGCGATCAACGGCTGGCAGAGCGCCAGCATCCGGTCCTGGTGCACCGTCTCCACCGCCACGACCACGTCCGCGTCCGAGCGCACAATCTCCTGCAACGCGATGTTCACCATCTCGACCGGGTAAGGCAAAATCTTTTCAAGCTGGATACGGACCATTTCCTCCAGTTCCGACGGTTCCGCCGCTGGCAGGGACAACCGCTGCACGATCCCCGTTTCCACCGGCAGCGAGAGCACGAACGCCTCCGCCGGTGCAACGTTCGCCGCCGCGGCCTCCATCGTCGCGAAGTGTTGCCGGGTCAGCGTCGCGGGCACGGTTCCGGTCGCGCGGCAGAGTTCCCACTCGCCCGCCTCGGCGGCAGGCATCAGCAGGGCGACCGGCACGGCGGGCCCCTCCGGCGCGGCGGGGCGGCGGAAGCGTCGGACGTTCATCAATACTCTTTCCAAGATAAAATCAGGGGTTGCAAACCTTCCTTGCGCGCGACCACCTCCACCGTGCGCACCGTGTCCAGCGCCTGGCCCGCGCTGATGATCCGCACCGTCGAATCTCCCCCCGGGGCGATCAGTGAACTAATGGCTTGGTACACCGTCTGGCTCAAACCTAAAAGCTGCGGGATGACGTCCGGGTTGTTCAGACTGGCAAAAATCAGGTCATCCGGCGTGCCGTCGATCTGATCCTCCCCGCGCCGCCGCTGGACGAACCCCCGCGCCCGCATCTGCCCCACGCCCGGCAGGATGGCGATAACGTCCTCGCTGGCCCATTGCAGGTCCAGCGGCCCTTTGCTCAACAGGGTGAAATCCTTGTCCCAATCGGCCTGATGGGTCAGCGGTCCGCTGCCGTTGATGCGCCGGACTTCGGCCACGTCCTGAAACGGACGCCCCGGCGTCGGCAGCCCGTCCAGTCCGGTCTTGGAACCGTTGAGATGGTGGGTGCTCCCCGGTTCGATCCAGTCGAGCATGCAATCGACGAGATTCTCACGCTCCTGGAAGTTCAGCCCCCGGCCTTCCAGGTACGACTTGAGCATTTCAAGCTTGGCCTGATCCTCGCCGATCAAGAGCCAGTTCAGGTTGAGCTTGCCGCCTTCGCCCACGATGCGGGCCGCGTACCGGTGCGTGCCGTCGAGGTTTCGCCGCAGGGCGGGCGTTCTGACGGAACTCAGCGGATGCAGCGCGATTTGCGCCCCGGTGAAGGCCAGCGCCCGGGCGTCGAGCGCCCGGTTGTCGCGTCCGGCCATGAAAAGATCCTCCTGCACCCGGCGCGCCAGCCCGAAAATCACCAGGGTCAGCAAAAATAGCGCGCACAACACCATGATGAGCGCCACCGCCCGGGAGCGGGCATGCCGGGTTCGCATGTGCCGTGGAGCGTTGGCAATGTTTCCGGTGGGCATGGTAGGAAGTCAGTGTCCGTCAGTCTTGCCGGTAAACGAATTGAAATTTCCCGGGAACACGCTGGTCGGGATCACCTTGGCGATCCCGCCGCTCGGCACCCGCTCGACGAATTCGTACGGCACGGTGTTTCCGGCGACCGTGACGCGCAGCCGCACCAGGTTCGGCAGGTTGGTGGCATCCATCCACTTGTCCACCCAACCGTTCAGGCGGTGGTCGAAATACGCGATTTCCAGCGCGTTGACATCGTCCAGCAGCTTGACCCAGTCCGAAGGCAGCTTTTCCGGGGGTTTGTTCTGCAGCGCTGCGTTCAGTTTCGGTCCTTCGTCGTCATCGTCATCGTCATCGTCGTCGGTCCAGGGGTTGCGCTCCATCCCCAGCGCCCAGTGATTGCTGCCGCGCGGGGTCTCGCGCAGGTCGAGGGTGACCTGATAGAGACCCTTCGCGTCCGGGGTCAGCACGGCATTCCCCGCCGGGCAGACGATCTGGAGGGCATCGTGCCGTCCTCCCTTCCGGTTGGTCTCCACGCCGATGAGCGTGCCGGTCTGATTCATCGGCAGCGCGGCAAGCTGCGCGCCGAGCAGCCGCCGCAAACCGTCGCAGGCGGTCTGTTCCTCGCTGACGCGCATCGACGAGTCCGTCGCGCGGATGGCCACCTCGGTAAACCGGTAAACGGTGACGCTGATGATGGCCAGGATCGCCACCGCCAGCGTCATCTCGATCAGGGTAAAACCAGCCTTGGCCTTCATTCAATATACCAGACCCCGACCGCGCAGGAGATCGAACACCAGCGAACGCGAAAGCGTGCGCCCGTCGGCAGTGGCCCATTCGGTGGTCAAAGTAATCTCGTGCAGGTCGCTCAGGTTGACGTTGTTCTCGTTTTTGACGTCCAGGGACTTGCGGCGTTCAATCAGGGTGATCCCGGCGTACATCCCGCCGAGCTTCGTTTTGCGGTAATCACTGGGCATTCCCGGACTGGCCTGAATTTCCGACATCCGGTTGTCCAATGCCCCGCGCGCCCGCTCTTCCTGGCCGCGGATTTGCTGGGCCACGAGACAATTGTTGAGGCAGCGCCCGAGCGACAACACGCCGACCGTGAAGATTGCCACCGCCAGGATGATCTCCAGCAGCAAAAAGCCTCCCCGGCGGCGGCGGTGAACTTTCGGACGGTTCATCGGGCGACAAAACGGGTAAAGGTGCCGCGACCGGACAAAGGGCTGTAAACAACCTCCCACTCTCCGCCGGTGCCCTGGTAGCGCACGCTCACCGGCTCGCAATTCCCGGTGGGCCAGAACGTCCACACCGGAGCGGGGTTTCCGGCCAGGGATGCCCCCCGGATCAGGGTGTAATGCTCGTTGGCCGCCGTGGGCGTCAGCGCGCTCACCGGACCGTTCTTGCGCCGGACCGTGTCGGGGGCATCCGCCGGGTAGAGGGCGATGGCGCCGCCTTTTTCCCAGACGAGTTGGTAGGGCCGCCCCTCGGCGACGCTGTTTTCCCGTGCCCGGGTGGTGAGGGCGTCCAGCCGGTCGCTGGCATCCTGCAACCGGCGGCGGCCCAGTTGGCCGCTGAGGCTCGGGAGGGCCACCGAAATCAGCATCACCGCCAGACACAGGACCACGCACATTTCGATCAGCGTGAATCCCCGGCGGTGGCGGCGTATCGGCATAGGGCGCAACGTACCTGATCGTCGCTCCTCATGCAATCCGGGCGGCGAAGCGCGTCGAAAACCGCTTTTTCCGCCCGGGCGTTCCGCATAATTGAACCTTCGGCCCGAGGAAGTGTCTTCCCTTGGTCGGAATCAGCGGCACGCCTCCCCGCGGACCTGGGCCGCCGGGCCGCCCATCTTGTTTTTGACTCTCCCCGCAATTCCTGCTTTAGCTGTATGGCCGTGCCACCCACCCGTTTTCACTTTCTTGCCCTGTTCGGCTGCGGTCTGTGCGTGGCATCACTTCCCCTCCGGGCCCAGCAGGTGCCGCCCGGCTTGCCGCCTGTGCTGCCGGCCAACCCGGACGCCGCCGTGGTTCTCGGCTCCCTCCCCAACGAACGGCCCGATGTCCACCTGAACTTCGTGAAGGCGGAGGTCGTGGATATTCTCCATTATTACGAACAGCTCAGCGGCAAGCACGTCCTCTACGATAACTCGATCACCGGCAGCATCACCATCGACGTCAACGGCGTCACCCGCACCGACGCCCTGCGCATCATCGAATCCGCGCTCAGCCTCAACGGTTTCAACTTGGTCCCGGGCGACAACAACATCGTCAAGGCCATCGGCCTCGGCAAGAACGCCCGCCAGAACGGTATCCCCATCTTCGCGGACCTCTCCACGCTCCCCGACACCGAGCAGATCGTCACCTACATCCTGCGGCTGCGCTACCTCGACCCGCAGGAAACCGCCGGGGTGCTCAACCAATACATTCCGCCGAGCAGCAGCGTCTTCTTCACCCCGCTGAAATCCGCCAACGCCCTGCTGCTCACCGACACCGCCCGCAGCGTCCGGCGGCTCGTGTCGCTCATCAGCCAGCTCGATCTCCCCGCCTCGCCGGTCACTGAAAAGTTCATTGCCCTCAAGCGCGCGGAGGCCTCCAAGGCCGTCGAGTTTCTCAACGGCGTCTTCGAGACCAAGGCCAGCGGCAGCGGCAGCGGCAGCCCCGGAGCGACCGGTGCTCCCGGCGTGGCGGGCAGCACGACGGCCATCGGGCGGCGACCCATCCGGCGCGTCGGCGAGGACGGCCAGCCCGTGGAGGTTCCCGGCCTCCCGAACGGTCTGGCCGCTGGTCTGGGCGGCCTGGCCGTGCTGAGCGGCGATTCGCTCATCCAGGGGCGCATCACCCTCACCGCCGACATCCGCACCAACCGCGTCCATGTCGTCACCAGCCCCTACAACATGCCGCTCATCGAGCGGCTGCTGGAGGAGTACGACGCCGACACGCCTTTTGCCGAGCCGGTGCGCCGCCCGCTGCGCTTCGTCATGGCCAGCGACATGCTGCCCATCCTCGTGGATTCCCTCAAGGAGCAAGGCACGGAGAGCAACGGCGGCAGTTCCGGCAGTGCCGGTGCCAGCACCCCCTCGCCCTCCCGTTCCGGCGGCTCCAATTCTAACTCCAGTTTCTTCGGCAACAGCGGCAATTCCGGTGGTTCCAGCCTGGGCGGGCTGGGCGGCGGCAGCGGCGGCGGCAGTTCCGGCTTCGACGACGGCGGCCAGGCCCCCGAGGTCGATACCAAGCCCACCGAGGCGACCGTCGGCAACAACCGTCTCATCGCGGACCAGCGCACGAACACGATCATCCTGCTCGGCGGCGCGGACGCCAAGAGCAAGGTTTTCAAGATTCTCGACGAACTCGACGTGCGCACCCCGCAGGTCGTCATCCGCACGGTCATCGGTGAATTGGCCCTGGCGAACAACGACGAACTGGGTTTCCAATACCTCCTGCGCAGCAATCGCGGCAGCCTGGTCAGCAATTACAACCCCGGGTTCTTCAACAGTTCCACGGTCACTCCCGCCGCCTCGCCCTCCGGCAGTCCGTCCTCCACCACGTCGGCACTCAACACCTTCGGCACGCTCGCCACCGGGCTGTCGTCCGGTTTCGGCGGCGTCGGCGGCATCCTGGCCATCGGCAAGTCGCTCGATTTCATCGTCTCCGCGCTCGAAGCCCACAGCCGTTTCAAGACGATCAGCCGCCCGATGATCGTCACTTCCAACAACAAGCGCGCCAGGATTTCCAGCGGCACGAGCATCGCCATCGCCGGCAGTTCCATCAGCAGCCTCGCCACCAGCGGCACTTCCACCGGCATTTCCTCGACCACGCAATACATCGACGTGTCTCTGAACCTGTCCGTGACCCCGCTCATCAACAGCGAAAAGGAAGTCACCCTCAACATTGTCCAGGCCATCAACAGCCCCGCCGCCACGGGCAACACGATCAACGGCTCCACCGCCCCGAACATCAACACCCGCAAGTTGGAAAACTACGTCACCGCGCGCAACGGCGAGACCATCGTGCTGGGCGGCCTCATCACGCAGAGCGACAACAAGTCTTCGGGCGACATCCCCTACCTCAGCCGCATCCCCGTCCTGGGAGAGCTTTTCAAGACCAAGACGAAGGATATAAACCGCAACGAACTGATTATTTTGATGAACCCCGAGGTTGTCAACACGGCGGGCGTGATGGGCGATATTCGCGAGCGTGAGGAAAACCGCACCTACCTCGGGCACGACCTGGAAGACCAGCTCCTGCCGACCTATCCCGTGCGCAAGGCCCTGCCGGTCACGAAAAGCGAGAAGCCGACGGCCAAAGCGACCTACGTGGCAGACGACAAACTGCATCCCGCCCGGAAAACGTCGGTCACCGTGCAAAAGCGCACCACTTCGACGACGATCAAACAAAACGACTGACCTCTTCTCCTCCTTGCTCCTTCCTCCGCGTTCTCTGCGTCCTCTGCGTTGAAATTCCGCTCAACCCGTTCCGACCGCGCCCCTTTCGCCGATGACTTCCAACCTCCGCCAGTCCCTCGTCATGGCTCTCCTGGCTTCGGGCGCGCCCGACGAGACCGAGGCCGTCCGTCTCGCCGACCTCAAGGAACCGGGCACTTCCTGGATCAATGCCGTGCTCAACAGCGGCAAGGTGGACGAGGCGAAGCTCCTCACCCGCCTGGGCGAAACTTTCCGCATCCCCTACGAATCGCGCTTCGACGCCACCCGCATCGACCGCGGGACGCTCGGCCTGTTTCCGAGCCGTTTCGTTTTCCAACACCACATCGTTCCGCTGGAAAACACCGACGCCGGGATCAAGCTCGCCACGTACGACCTTTTCAACACCGCCGGCCGCCAACTGGCCGCCCAACTCGCCGGCGGCAAACCGATCCAGTGGGTGCTCGCTTCCCGTGCGCAACTCCTCCGCACGATCAAGACCCTCTACGGCGTCGGCGCGGAAACTTTCGACGAGTTGCTCAAGGCGCGCGGCACGGCGGACGACCTGTTCACCGACCGTGAACTCATTTCCGACATCAACGCCAACGACCCCGAGGCGTCGGTCGTCAAGTTCGTCAACCAGATCATCCGCGAGGCCATCGCCGAGCGCGCCACCGACATCCACGTCGAACCGCTGGAAAACGACCTGCGCATCCGTTACCGCATCGACGGCATCCTCCACGAGGCCGCCGTTCCGCCGCAACTGCGCGTTCTCCAGAACGCGATCATCTCGCGTCTGAAGGTCATGGCGCGCATGGACATCGCGGAAAAACGCCTCCCGCAGGATGGCCGCATCAACCTTTCCGCCGGGGCGACGAGCATCGACGTGCGCGTTTCCACGATTCCCACGGTCAACGGCGAAAGCATTTCCCTGCGTCTGCTCAGCGGACGCGACCGCGACAGCTTCGGCTTTGAAAAACTCGACCTCGACGAGCACCAGACCAAGCTCGTCAAGGCCCTGCTCGCCATGCCCAACGGCATCGTGATGGTCACGGGGCCGACCGGTTCGGGCAAATCGACGACGCTTTACAGCTTTTTGAGCAGCATCAACAGCGTCCAACGCCGGATCATCACCATCGAGGAACCGGTCGAGTACC
>CAXUHC010000020.1:10088-17066 GCA_964250705.1 uncultured Chthoniobacterales bacterium
GCGCGCAGCGCCCGCTCGACCTGGCGGCTCGACCAGGTCCGGCCGGCGGCGACACGGTGGCGGATCAACCCTCGGCACGGCCGCAGCCAGGTCGAGTACCGGCTGCCCGGCGTGTCCCAGATCGACGTGAAGCCGGAAATCGGCCTCAGTTTCGCGCAGGGATTGCGCCACATCCTGCGGCAGGACCCCAACGTCATCATGGTGGGCGAAATTCGTGACGGCGAGACCGCCGACATCGCTATCCGCGCCGCGCTCACGGGCCACCTCGTTTTCAGCACGCTGCACACGAACGACGCGGTGGGCGGCATCACGCGTCTACTCGACATGAACATCGAGCCGTTTCTGCTGTCGAGCACGGTGCGCGCCTTCCTTGCCCAGCGGCTTTTGCGCACGATTTGCCCGCGTTGCAGCGCTCCGGCGACGTACTCGGCGGCGCACCTGTCCGAGATCGGCTTTCCGGTGGAAATCGGCACCCAGTTCCAACGGGGCACGGGCTGCGACCACTGCCGCCAGACCGGTTATCAGGGACGCATGGCGATCCACGAAATCTGCGTGATCACCGAGCGGATGCGCAAGCTGATCGTCAACAAAGCGAGCGGAAACACGCTCAAGCAGGCGGCGACGCTGGGCGGGATGAAGACGTTACGGCAGGACGGGTGGCGTCGGGTGGCCGAGGGCCGCACGACCATCGAGGAAGTGCTCCGTGTGACGCAGGAGGACGAAGCCCCAGCCGAAGCGGAGTAACGCGGTTGCAAGGCTGCGGTCGGCTTGCGGCTCAACGCGCCGTCGCGGCAAACCCTGCCCCGGACGGATTTGTATCCGGAGCCGGAAATAGGTGCATCCGCTTCAGGGGCCATCTGCGGATAAACTAGAGAGTCATCGCCGCCGAGTGGTCGTATTTCGGGAGCGGGTGATCCTTGCCCAACCACAGCTTCATTAAAAAACACCTATGTCCTCCGAAAAAGAAATCGTCAGAGAAGTCGCTGATGTCTGCAACCGCCGGTCTTTCGTGCGCCGCGCCAGCCTGGCTGGAATCGCCGGGGCCGTGGCACCGACGGCAGCGTCGTTGTTCGCGCCTTCGAGCGCCGAGGCCGCCGCGACTCCCAGCGTCGCCACCGACGTTGCCATCCTCAATTTTGCCCTCAACCTCGAATACCTCGAAGCGCAGTATTACCTGTATGCCACCACGGGCAAGGGCATCAGCGACAACGGCGGCACGACGGCAGGCGGGGACCGCACACCGGGCGGTTCCGTCGTCATCAAGAACAATCCGAAAGTTCCTTTCACGAGCACGCTCGTGGCCGATTACGCGGCGGAGATCGCCCAAGACGAGTTCAACCACGTCAAGTTTCTGCAAGGCGCGTTGAATACAGCCGGCAACTTTGCGGTCGCGGCACCTGATCTCGATCTGCTGAACAGCTTTAACGCACTCGGCAACCTGGCCTTGGGGACGGATTTTGATCCGTTTGCCAGCGATCTGAATTTCTTGCTCGGTGCCTTCATCTTCGAGGACGTGGGTGTGTCGGCCTACCACGGAGCAGCCCCGCTGATTTTTACAAATGCCTATCTGAAGGCAGCCGCCGGTATCCTCGCGGTCGAGGCATATCACGCTTCAGAAGTGCGCACTATCCTTTACGCCATGAGCCAGGATGGAAACAACCCTCCGCCCATCGATATTATCGCGGCGGTGAAGGCGATTTCCGACCTGCGTGACGGTGCGGACAGCAACAACGTCAAAAATGATAAGGACCAAGGAATTTTCTTGAACGGCGCTGCCAACATCGTCCCAGCCGACGCTAATTCGGTGGCGTTCTCACGGACTACGAAGCAGGTTCTCCGCATCGTGTACGGGATGGGAAGCACCCCGGGCCAATCGCCCACCGCAGGCACGTTTTTCCCGCGCGGGATGAACGGCGCGATCAAGTAAAGGGCAACTTCACGGCTTCCTGCCAACCCCGTCTCCTGCTTCGGTGGGAGACGGGGTTTTATTTTCCGGCGCTCAGAGGCGCAGGAAATTCTCCAGCAGGCGTTTGCCTTCGGTGGTAAGAATACTTTCCGGGTGAAACTGGACGCCGTGCACCGGGTATTCCCGGTGACGCAGCCCCATGATTTCGCCTTCCGGCGTCCGGGCGCTCACCTCCAGGCATGCGGGCACGCTTTCCGGTTTGACGACCAGTGAGTGATACCGGGTCGCCTCGAACGGATTCGGCAGCCCGGCGAACACCCCTTCTCCCGTGTGGAGAATCGGTGAGGTTTTCCCGTGCATCAGCCGCCCGGCGCGCACCACCTCGCCACCGAACACCTCGCCAATCGCCTGGTGTCCGAGGCACACGCCCAGGATCGGCACGTGCGGGCCGAGTTCACGGATGATGTCCTCGCTGATCCCGGCGTCGCGGGGCGTTCCCGGCCCCGGCGAGATGCAAATACGCCCCGGTCTCATTTCTGCGAGGTCCGCCACGGTAATCTCATCATTGCGACGAACCACCGGCTCGGCTCCCAGGTCGCCAAAGTATTGGACGAGGTTGTAAGTGAAGGAATCGTAGTTATCGAGGATGAAAATCATGCCGTGCGCCCGGTGTTGCGTTTACGTCTCCCCGATGTGCCGCGCCAGTTCGATGGCGCGCAGCATTCCCATCGCCTTGTTGACGGTCTCCTCGTATTCACCCGCCGGCGTCGACGCCAGCGAACCTGCCCACGGCAATCTCCTCGCCGGGGCCGGCGTCGAGTCGGCCACCACCCCCGCACCGGCCTGGACGTAAGCGCGCCCCTCCTTCAAGACCGTCGAACGCAAGGTAATGCAACTGTCCATGTTGCCGCCGAAACAAAAGTAACCCACCGCCCCGGCGTAACAGCCACGTTTGGAATTTTCGAGTTCGTTGATGATCTGCATGGCGCGCACCTTGGGCGACCCGCTGACCGTGCCCGCCGGGAAGGTGGCGCGCATCACGTCGAACGCGTTGCGGTCCGGCCGGAGCCGCCCGACCACGTTGGACACGATGTGCATGACATGGCTATAGCGCTCGATGGTCATGAAGTCCGTCACCCGCACGCTGCCGTACTCGGCGACGCGGCCCACGTCGTTGCGTGCCAGATCAACGAGCATCAGGTGCTCGGCGCGCTCCTTGGGATCGCCCAGCAGCGATTCCGCCAGGGCTTCATCCTCCTGTGGCGTTTCGCCCCGGCGGCGGGTCCCGGCAATGGGGCGAATCTCCACGTTCCCGTCAAGCATACGAACGTGGACCTCCGGCGAACTGCCCACGAGGGAAAAGCGGTTCCCGAAGCGCAGCAGGAACATGTAGGGGGAAGGATTGATGAATCTCAGCGCGCGGTAGACCGACAAGGCGTCCCCCTGGTAGGGCGTCTCGAACCGTTGCGACGGCACGAACTGGAAAATATCACCGGCCCGGATGTATTCCTGCCCGCGCGAGACCGCGCCCTCGTACTCGGCGCGCGTCGTGTTGCCGGTGGGCAGCGGTGCGGGCGGCAGCTCGGGATACACCAGGCCTGGCCGCAGGTGGCTCGGCGCGCGCAGCCGCCGCACGAGGCGTCCCAGCTTGCGCCGGGCTTCGTCGTAGGCTTCGCCGGGATCGCGTTCCTCGGTGAACACGCTCGCCAGGACCCGCAGCTTCCGAAAGCGGTGATCAAAAATGAGCATCGTATCCGTGACGAGGAAAACGATTTCCGGCAGATCGAGTTCGTCCTTGCCGTGCGCGGGGACGGTCGGTTCGAAGAAGCGTACCGCGTCGTAGCCGAGGTAGCCCACCGCTCCCCCGTAAAACGGGGCTTCGTCGGGCAGTTCAGGCGTCGGACGGTAGCGCGACAGGAAGCGTTGCAGTTCGGCGAAGGGATCGTGGGCGGCCGCGATCTCCTTTCGACTGCCGTCCTGCGCGGTGATGGTGACCTGGTTTCCCCGGCTCTCGAAAATGTAGGCGGGCCGGCTGCCCAGAAATGAATATCGGCCGATCTGTTCGCTGTTTTCGGCGGATTCGAGCAGGAAAGAGCAGCCGTTGCCTTCAGTATCCTCGTCGAGCAGTTTCTGGAAAGCGGCGACGGGCGTCTCGCAATCCGCCATGAGTTCGACCGATAACGGAATCAGGTTTGCCCCGCGCGCCAGTTCGACGAACCGCTCGCGCGACATGCTCAGAGGCAGGTCGTTCATCGGAAAATCAAGGTTTGCCCGCCGTGTGGTAGACCGTCTCGGGATCGAAAAGCGGCTTTTCCTCGATGGGTGCGGGGCTTCCATCGCGTTCGAGACGCTGAAAAAAACAGCTTTCGTAACCGGTGTGGCAAGCCCCGCCCTGCTGCCGCACCGTGAAGAGGAGGGTGTCGCCGTCGCAATCGCGGTACCAACCCACCACTTCCTGGCGGTGCCCGCTGGATTCGCCTTTGAACCACAGCTTGCCGCGCGAACGGCTCCAGTAATGCATGAACCCGGTGGCGAGCGTGGATTCCAGGGCCGTGCGATTCAGCCAGGCCATCATCAGCACGCGTCCCGCCGGCGTGCCGCCGGCGTCCTGGGAGTCGGCGTCTTGGATGATGGCCGGGATGAGGCCGTCGACGTTGAATCGCAAACCGCTTAAATCAGGGGACGAATCCATTGGGGTACTAAAGAAGGAGTTTCTTCACTAACGCGCTTTTCGTCGGGCATCAAGCGACGACACGCGTCCGCACTCTGTCGCGCCGGTGAAATGCCGCCCTCGGACGGCAGCCTGAATTTCCCAACGGACCGGGTCGACCCGCTCTTTCGGGCACACTTCTAGCTAAATCCTCTTACACGACATGGATGCCAAGCTCACCAGTGAGGAATACGCCCAGATTCTTCAAACGATTGAGATGTTTGAGGTCATCAGCCAGGCGGAACCCGGTGACTGTCAGAGCTACGACATCCTGAAGGAAGCCTACCTCAAAATCGGCCAGATCGAGGCCGCGTTACAAGTTTCGCGCAAGCTCGCCGAGGCCTATCTCAACATGGGGCTGTATTCCTCGGCCTTGCTGGAATGCGAGGGCATCCTCCAGTTGCAGCCCAATTCCCCCGATATCGTCGCGCTCATGGGCGAGATCGAGAGCCGCACCGCCCCCGCCAGCGGCCGGGGCGGCACCAGCGTCAACGGGCACGGAGCCGGTTTCGGCCTCATCGACGAAATCTCGGAACAGCCCGCGTCATTGATCGCGCTGTCTCCCTCCCGCGCCAAGCCGCCCGGCGGCGGACGCAACGGCTCTGCCAACGGTTCCAGCACCCCCGCCGAGGCTCCCACGGTCGAAGGCACCGACGACGGCAACGAACATTTCGCCAAGTTTTTGACCTTCCACCGGATCGCGACGGAGTCGGAAGTTTCGCCCGCGCTGAACCGCGTCCAGCAGGTCAACGGCAAGCTCCAGAGCCAGGGTCTGGCCTCCTCGCTCCTCGAAGAATTGACCCGCACGGGCACCCACGACATCGACACGCTGCTCAGCGGGCTCATCGACGCCACGAAGTTCGGCTACGTGCCGCTCGAATACTACGATGTGGATCGCTCGGTCGTGCGGATGCTGCCCGAGAGCCTGACGCTGGCCCGCCTGATCGTGCCATTCGACATCGTCAGCCGCACGATGATGGTCGCGCTCTGCAATCCCTTCGACGCCGCGGCCAAGCAGGCCGTCCAGAGTTCGCTGGATTACCACATCCAGTGGTACCTCGCCAAACCCGCCGCCGTGACCCGCATCCTGCGCGACGTGTACCGACTGGACGCCCGCGATTGAGCGGAAAGGACGAGGGATAAGGCAGACGAAACTGATTTCGGGCCACTCAAAACTCCAAAGACCACGCCTCTCCCCGTCGCCTTCATCCTTCATCCTTCATCCTTCATCCTTTTCTTATTATGAGCGCAAAATCCTTCGGCGAACGCATCGCGGACATTCTCATCGAGGACGGCCTGCTCCTCCCCAGCCAGCTGGAAGAGGCTCAGGAATTGCAGAAAAAACAGGGCGGCAGATTGCTCAAGCTGTTGACGGACAACCAGTACGTCACCGAGCAGGACATGGCCATTTCCATGGGCCGGTGCCTGGACAAGCCGCCGATCAACCTGGCCAAGGTCCGCGTACCCGAGCCGATCATGAACCTCGTGCCCAAGGACATGGCCAAGAGCTACAAGCTCGTACCCGTGGCCGTCCTCGGGAACAAGCTGTTCGTGGCCATGACCGATCCCATGAACGTGCTCGCGCTGGACGACCTGCGCACCCGCACGAAGATGGACATCATTCCGATGATCGCCACCGAGCGCGCGGTCAACGAGGCGCTCAGCGGTGTCCACAGCGCGACCGGGGCCATCGACGAGGTGATGAAGAAAGCCGCCGCCGACGCCGCCGCCGAGGCAGACGCCGACGGGGTGGAAGTGCAGGGCAAGCAGCGGGAGGACATCGACCTCGACCGGCTCGCCGCCGACAGCGAGGACGGCCCCGTCATCCGCATCGTCAATCTGATCCTGGTCCAGGCGCTCAAGGACCGCGCGAGCGACATTCACATCGAACCCGCCGAGAAGAGTGTCCGCCTGCGCTACCGCATGGACGGCAACCTCATCGAAGCCAGCGGCCCGCCCAAGAGCCTGCAACTCGCCATCGCCTCGCGCATCAAGATTCTCGCGGGACTCAACATCGCCGAACGCCGCGTCCCGCAGGACGGCCGCTTCCGCATCCGGGTCTCGGGCAAGGAAGTCGATCTGCGTATCTCGTTCCTGCCGACAGTTTACGGGGAAAAGATCGTGATCCGCATCCTCGACAAAGGCGCGCTCACCGGTTCCATCGACGGCCTGGGCCTCGACGAAACGACGCTCACCACCTTCAGAAAGGCCATCGACGCACCGCACGGCATGATCCTCGTCACCGGGCCGACCGGCTCGGGCAAGACGACCACGCTCTACTCGGTGCTCAGCGAACTCAACAAGCCGGAATACAACATCGTCACGGTCGAAGACCCGGTCGAATACCAACTCCAGGGAATCA
>CAXUHC010000020.1:17076-18622 GCA_964250705.1 uncultured Chthoniobacterales bacterium
TTCTCCAGCGCGCTGCGCTCGATTTGGCGTCAGGACCCGGACATCGTGATGATCGGGGAAATCCGCGATAACGAGACGGCGGACATCGCCGTCAAGGCGGCGCTCACGGGCCATCAGGTGTTGAGCACGCTCCACACGAACGACGCCGCCGGCGCCATCACGCGGCTCGACGACATGGGCATCGAGCCGTTCCTGATCGCCTCGTCGGTTTTGCTGACCTGCGCGCAACGTCTCGTGCGGCGCATCTGCCCGAACTGCCGCGAGGAATTCAGCCCCGAGCCCGAAATGTTCAGCCGTCTGGACATGGAGCAGAGCGAGACGGACACATTTTTCCAGGGCGGCGGGTGCGACCGTTGCAAGCAGCGCGGCTACCTGGGCCGGGCGGCAATCATGGAGGTTTTGCCGGTCTCGGAAGCTATCCGGCGGCTGATCATCAAGCGGGCTTCCGCCGCCGTGCTCAAGAGCCAGGCGCTCAGTGAAGGCATGAAAACTTTGCGCCTGGCTGGAATTGACAAAGCCCATGAAGGCGTGACAACTTTAGAAGAGGTTTGGAGGCTGACGGCTGCGGACGTGTAACCCGTTTGCAATCAGCGATTTAATTGAAGCTTCAGTCCACCGCAACCCTATGGCCTTCTCTCTCTCCCGACTGTTCAAAGGCAAGCCAACCGATCAGGCGGGTGATCCCGCGCCAAACGGCGCCCCCACACAGGACGCGCCCGCCGGGGTTCCCGCACCTGCCGCGCCACCCGCAGTCCCGCCCGCTTCGGTGCGGACAGTGATGCCCAAATCGGCGCAACCGGTCAGCCTGCGCGATCCCAGCATGCGCCAGCCCGTGTCGTTGACGAGCGCGGTGACCCAGCCCGTCAGGACCAATCGAGTCCCCCAACCCGTGGCCACAAGCCAGCCGACGTCCGTGCGGCCACTGGCGCGCAAGATCACGTTCCCGGTGCCATCGGGCTCCCGGCCAATGGTCGTTTCAGCCCCGGTTCCCGCGCCGAGCCACGCGGCCATTCCTACCCCCGTTGCGCCGCCGATGCCGGAAGCGCCGGATGCCACCGTGACGCTGGAGATCGGCGATTTCATCGACCGCCTGCCGCCCAATTTTCTCAAGCCCGGTCCGGTAAACCGGCAGCAGACCATCGAGTTCCGCGCTTCCGAACTGTATTCGGATCTGACCAAGGGGCGGGCCAGCGTGCCCGCGTCTACCATTTACGCCAAGATCCCGGCGATTTTTGCGCGCCCGGTGACGGACACCGAGGACGTCGAAATTTCGCTGCCCCTGCAAAAGCTCGTCGAACAGCTCAGCGCGGCGTTCCAGACCCGGGCCGACCAGGTGGCGGAGGAAAACGTCGGCGAAATCGAGACGCCGTTTTTGCAGGTGGCAAAGGAAGACAGTGAACGCCTGCCGACCGCCGTCGGCACCGTGGCGGGTGCCATCCGTCCGTCGACACCCCCTCTCCCAGCGCCCCAGTTTTCCATGCCCTCGCTAGAGGAAACCGTGCCAAGCTTTCCGGTGCGGCCGACCCATCGCACGGGCCAGATTTCG
>CAXUHC010000020.1:18632-20408 GCA_964250705.1 uncultured Chthoniobacterales bacterium
CGACGAGCCAGAGAAGCGACGCCCCTTGAGCCATCGACCCGCCGCCCTCGCCGGTTATCCCTTCCGTAGGCACTCCGGCGACCGGGCCGATCAATCCCGGCAAACGCCCACCTTCGACGGTACGAGCCTCCGTGGCGGGGGGAAAAATCCGCCTCAGTGGCCCGAGCGCCGTCACGCGCATGGCATCGGTGCCGGTGCAGCCAATCCCGCCAGGGTCCGCCACGCCTCCCCCTCCCGCCGGCGCGCCGCCCAACCTCAGCACCGCGAGTCAACGGATCCAACTGCCGATGCAAGGCGTCAATGGCCCGGCATCTTCGCCATCGTTGGCGGTGTCGAAAAAGACCGCTCGCATCCAGATTCCGCCGATTTCCCTGCGCGCCGGGGGACCGGGCGCCGCGCCGCGCCCCGGTTCGGTGCCCGGCCCGGCGTCCGTGCCGGTGCAACCCAGCCCGGTGAGCATTCGCCCGACCGCGGGTACGGACTTGCCGGTGACGTTCCGTTCGTCGCCCCCGCCCCCGCCTTCGGCAAAACTGCCGCCGCCAAGCTTCGCGCCGACGCCCCGCCCGAGCTTTCCGCCCCCGGTCTTTCCCGCGATTCCTCCTGCTGCCACCCCGGCGGCGGCGGCGGTCCCGGCCATGCCGGTTCCGGTTGCGCCCGCTGCGCCGGACGACCGCAAGATCGACCTCGGCGTGGCTGCCGTTCTGCGTGGCATTCCCTCGGAGGCTCTCACGGTGGAGCCGTGGACGGTCGCGGACGATGTACGTTTCTCGCTGCCCTTCGCCGGGGTGGAGAAGCAGCTCGGCACGGGCCGGGTAAGCATCGGAGTCGACGCGTTTCTCCAGGCCTTGCCGGAAAATTTCAAGGGGGTGCTCAAGCCCGACAGCGGATTGACGGAAATTCAACTGCCGCTGCCGGAAATCTTCCAGAACCTGCCCGCCAGCGCCCTGGCAATTCGCCCCGATCAATTGGCCGAGGAGACCGGTTCGCATTATCCCACTCCGTTCAGCCAGAAGGCGGACGAGGACGCTCAACGGTTCGGCAGCGCACCCGCGCCAGATGCGCAGGCGGAACCCGCACCCGCAGCGACCGCTCCGGCCGCAGAAGCTGCGCCGATCGTCGAAGAACCGCCGGTCGTACCGGTGTTGGAAGACGTACCGGCAGAGCCGTTTATCGATCAATCTCTGCCCTCAACCGAATTGGCCGCGCCAGTTGTTGAACCCGCAGCCGAGACGGAATTCGACCGGGACATCCCTCTCAATCCCGACGAACCCGTGCCCGTGGAATCGCCGAGGGCACAGGAGTCTGCGCAGGTCGATCAGGTCGCCGACGAATTGTCGGTCGCAGAGGCGTCGGCCATCGTTGAAGACGTGCCGGCGGAGCCGGTGGTGGAACCGCCGGCGGAAATCGAACCGTCCCCGCTCGAAGAAGCCCTCGCGTTGTTGGAATCGACCGCGCCGGCATTGGCCGCCGATGCGGAACCAGCGACGCCTGCCGTCCCGGCTTCCGTTCACGAAACGGCTGCCGTTTCGACGCCTGTCCCCGCCGCTGCTCCGTTGGTCACGGCGACCGAGGGCCACGACACCGCCTTACAGACGCTCTTCATGACCGAAGAGGAGATTGATGCGAAGGTCGTGGTCCGGCTCGTGTGCCAGTTACCGGGAATCAGCGGCTGCGCGGTGATGTTTGCCGACGGTCTGCGTTTGGCGGGCAATTTTCCCGAAGGTGACGCCGAAGGGTTCAGCGCGATGGCCCCGCCGTTCTACAAGCGGACGCAGA
>CAXUHC010000020.1:20418-26145 GCA_964250705.1 uncultured Chthoniobacterales bacterium
CTCCGAACTGAACCTCGGCGGCCTGAAGGCGTTCACCATTTACACGGACAAGGATTTGCTCAGTTTCTTCATGCACGACGACATTTGTGTCAGCGTGCGGCACGCGGGCCGCGGCTTTCTGCCAGGGGTCCGCGAAAAACTTGAAATCATCACCCGCGAGTTGGCGGGGATCTATTCGGCCACCAAGCCGACCCCTGCTCATCCTTCTCTGTAAACCGCGTCTCTACCCCTCTGTTTCCCCGTACGAGCTATGTCGATCATCAATTACGCCAGCAAGGAGATCCAGTTCAAGATCGTCTACTACGGGCCGGCCCTGTGCGGCAAGACGACGAACCTGGCCTACATCCATTCGCGCATCAATCCCGACAACCGGGGCGATCTCGTGTCCCTGGCCACGGCGGCGGACCGCACGCTGTTCTTCGATTTCCTGCCGCTCAACGCGGTGGTCATCAAGGGATTCAAAACCAAGTTTCAGCTCTACACGGTTCCGGGCCAGGTCATCTACAATGCCACGCGGCAGTTAGTGTTGCGCAGCGTGGACGGCCTCGTGTTCGTGGCGGATTCGCAGTGGGAGAAGATGGAGGAAAACGTCGAGAGCTTCAAGAATCTCGAAGAGAATCTCGCGAAACAGAACATTGCCATCGACGAGATCCCCTACGTCCTCCAGTATAACAAACGCGACTTGCCCAACATTGCGCCAGTCAACTACCTGGAGTTTCTGATGAACAACCGCAAAAAGCGGGTCGGCAGCTACGAGGTGGTTTCCAGCACGGGCCAAAACGTCTTTGCGGCGCTCAACGCGGTTTCCCAGCTTCTGCTGCATAAATTCAACAAGGAAAGCGAACCGACCCGCGCTGCTTCCAGTTCCGCCGGAATGCCTGCGGCCCGTTGATCAACGTTTTCCCAATCCTACGCCGCTTCCCCGACGATTTTACCGCAACCGCTCGCGCCTGCCTATGGATGCTATCCCTATCTTGACCATTGAGGACGTGGCGAACATCGACGCCGTCTTGCAGGACTACCTCCAGAAATCCGAGAGCGACCTGGCGGTGATCATCGACAAGGGCGGCAACGTCATCTCGCAGTTTGGCGACCATGAGGTGATGGATGTCACGATCATCGCCGCGCTGGCAGCCGGAAGCTTCGCCGCGACCAAGGAATTGGCACGGCGCATCGGCGAGGTGGAGTTCCAGCAGCTTTATCACCAGGGCAGCGGCAGCCACATCTTCATGAACTCGGTCGATGAAGACACGATCATGATCACCGTGTTCGGCACGAGGGAAACGACGGTGGGTCTGGTCCGGCATTACTCGACGGGCGCATGCCAAAACCTCTCGGCCTTGCTGCGCGCGTTGCGGGACAAGCCGCATGAGTCCGTGTTCCGGTTCGATGCCGCCGACATCGCGGCGTCGGCCATGTCCGAGCGCCTGTAAGGCTGCCGGTCCGGAGACGTGCGCCATCTTTTTTCTGGACAGTTCCGCAGAATCGCCGGAAGATTCTCGCCGTAGCCAACGCTACGGGTAGTGCTTTCGAGCGCGGAAATGAGAGATTTTATCCAAAAGGGCGGCCCCCTGACCTGGCTCCTGCTGGCGGCGAGCATCGTGGCGGTGGGGGTGTTCTTCGAGCGCATGACCTTTCTGCGCCGCGTCCAGATCGACGTGGGTGATTTTCTGCGCGGCCTGGGCAACCTCGTGCGGAGAGGCGGTTATGAAGACGCCCAGATCGAGTGCAAGTTGACCCCGGGTCCCGTGGCGCGGGTGGTTTACGCTGCCATTCTGCGGCATGATCTTCCACGCACGGACCTCAAGGAAATTGTGCAGGAAGCCGGTCAGCTGGAAATGCCCAACCTTGAGGTACACCTGCCGATCTTGGCGGTCATTGCCCAGGTGTGCCCGTTGATCGGGTTGCTCGGCACGGTGACCGGCATGATCCACGCGTTCGTCACGATTTCGACCCAGGGCGGGTTCGTCACCGCGAACACGCTTTCCAACGGCATCTACCAGAGCTTGCTCACCACGGCAGGCGGATTGGTGGTGGGGATCCCTGCCTACGTGGCGCACAGCTACCTCTCGAGCCGCGTCAATGCGCTGATGCACGACATGGAGCGCGCCGGCATCGAAATCGTCAACCTGCTCACGGATCATCGGCCCGCCGTCGGGGTCATTCCGTTCGGCACCACCCTCAGCACCCCCGGTCAGGTGCCGCCGCAGGCCATTCCCTTCCGAACCAAGCGGGACTGACCGGCGCACCTGCCAGGAGCCGACTTGCCGAGCCGTGAAACTCGTCCGTTCCGCCCCGCTCGCGGCTGGTCCCCTGGGTCTGGTCGCGCTGCTCAACGTAGTGCTGCTCCTGCTGCTGTTTTTCCTGTTGGGTTCGTCGTTCGTGCTGCAACCGGGAATCGAGGTCACGCAGCTTCCGGCGGCGTCGTTCAACCTGCCACCCCAGGTGAACGCCCGGCTCGTCACGTTGCAACCGGGACCTCCGCTGCGGATTTTTTATCAGGATCAGCGGGTCACGCTGGATGAACTCGGACGCCAGCTCGCCGCCTTCCACGGCACGCCGCGCACGATCATCCTGCGTGCCGATGGCGGGACGCCCTACGCCTCGGTCGTGGCCGTGATGAACCAGGCGTTGCAACAACAATACAGCGTGGCGCTGGCCACGGTGCCGATCCCGGACAAGCCGTGAAAACCGCCCGGGCACCCGCCGGAACCGACGACGCTCCCCCGCTCGTCTTCGAGTGGGAAGGGCGGCCCCGCGCCCGGCTGCGTCTGGTCGCACTGGTGGCATTTTCGCTGCTGATTCACGCCGCCAGCTTTTACGTGCTGCAGGTGGCCTATACCCCGACCGGCTCGCAGTTGCCGCCTCCGGTGCAGGTGACGATGTTGCGGTCGGAGCGTCCGGATGACCCGCCGGAAATCCGCGCCCAGGCCCGCTCACTGGCGCGCTGGCTCACGATAAATGACCCGTCCCTGACCACCCAACCGGCGGTCTCGGAGGCGGACCGCCCTCCCGGGGGCTATGTGCATTACGTGCCTTCCTACAAGGGGGCCTCCCCGCCGTTCAAGCCGTTGGACCCGCCGTCCGCCGGGACCGCCGCGCCACCCCGGCCTCGTCCGCCCGGACCGGTGCCGGTGCCGTCAAGGGTCGAAAACGCGAAAACCCTGACGCCCTCACCCCCTACCCGCGTGGTTTTCACCGGCGGCATCGCGCCCCTCGCGCCAGCGCCACTGCCCGGCATCGCCTACGCGTTGCCTGCTTCCAGCGGAAAGACGCTGGGTGCCACGGTGTTTCTCGTGGGAGTCCGGTCCGGCGGGGGCGAACCGTTTCTCTTCCGCGAAGCGAGTTCGGGGGAGGTCACGGCCGACGACTTCGCCCAGGATTACCTGTCCGGGCTGCGCTTCCAGCCACCCGGCAGCGCGGACAACGCGATGGCCTGGGGTTGGGCGGAATTCAACTGGGGCCGGGAGGTTTACCGCTGAACGCTGCCGGGGTACTATCCCCTTTCCCATGATCCGCGTCCCGCTGACCGTCATCGTTTTTCTTTACCTGTTCGCTTTTCTGACCGTGGTCTTCGCGGTGTGGCTGCTCGACGAGCGGCGGCGGCGGCGGCAGGTCCGGCGCGCGTTGCAATTTAGGTTGCGTTGCGCGATATGTGGGTTTGAATTCGAGGACGGCAGCCCCGCCACCCTGCCGAGTTGCCCGCGATGCGGCCGGCTCAACGAGCGCGTGCCCTTCGACGATCTTTAACCTCCTGAAACCCCGCTTTATTTTTCCCCTTTTCTCCTATGGGCATGTGGATTGGTCGTAATCGCAAAGCCAGAGTCACCTACGGTTTCGACGAGATCGCTCTGGTGCCCGGCGAAATCACCATCAACCCCAACGAGGTGGATACTCGGTTCGTGATCCCGCGCCGGGACGCCGCTCCGCTGGAGCTGCGCATCCCGATTCTCGCGAGCGCGATGGACGGCGTGGTGGACGTGCCGTTTGCCGTCGAGATGGGCAAGCTCGGCGGATTGGCCGTGTTGAACTTGGAAGGTGTCCAAACCCGCTACAAGTACCCGCAGGAAATCCTGCAACAGGTGCTCGAAGCCGACAAGAACGAGGTCACCAGCCTGCTTCAGAAGCTTTACCAGGAACCCGTGCAGGAAGAGTTGATCGCCATGCGGGTGCGCCAGATGAAGGAAGCCGGCGTCCTGGCTGCCGTCAGCAGCATTCCGCAAAGGGCCGCTCAGTACGGCAAGATCGCCGAAGAAGCCGGAGCGGATGTTTTCGTGGTCCAAAGCACCGTCAGCACGGTGAAGCACGTCTCGACCGAGTACCAATCGCTCGACCTCGCCAAGTTCTGCTCCGATCTGACCATCCCCGTGATCGTCGGCAACGCCGTCGGTTACAACGTGACCTTTGCGCTCATGGAATGCGGCGTCGCGGGCGTGCTCGTCGGCGTCGGTCCCGGCGCGGCCTGCACTTCGCGCGGCGTGCTGGGGCTGGGCGTGCCGCAGGTGACCGCCACGGTGGACTGCGCCGCCGCCCGTGATGCTTTCCACAAGAAGACGGGCCGCTACGTGCCGATCATCACCGACGGCGGCATGCGCACCGGCGGCGACGTCTGCAAGGCGCTGGCCTGCGGCTCAGACGCGGTGATGATCGGCAGCCCCTTCGCCAAGGCGCAGGAAGCCCCCGGCCACGGCCACCACTGGGGCATGGCCACCCCGCACGCCAACCTGCCGCGCGGTACGCGCATCAAGGTCGGCACCACGGGGCCGCTCAAGCAGATCCTCTTCGGCCCGGCCAGCGTGGACGACGGCAGCGAAAATCTCGTCGGCGCGATCACGACCTGCATGGGCAACGTCGGCGCCGCCAGCATCCGTGAGTTCCAGGAAACCGAGATCATCATCGCCCCGTCGATCAAGACCGAGGGCAAACTGTTCCAAACGGTGCAGAGCGTCGGCATGGGCACACGCTGAGCAGACAGGATGAAGACCGAAGGATGGAGGCAGGCTTAACAAATCACCGCGCCCTCTTTTTTCTGTTCTGATTTCCGCCTTCACCCTTCACCCTTCACCCTTCATCCTTCATCCTTTCTTCTTATGTCTGAACGCAGAGTAGTCGTCACCGGGCTGGGTGTGGTCACGCCATTGGGCAACGATTTGAAAACCTTTTGGCGGAATCTCCTCGCCGGGGTCAGCGGCGTCCGCCACATCACGGCCTTTGACGTGAGCAACTACGACTGCAAGATCGCGGCGGAGGTCCGCGACTATGATCCGACCCCTTACTACAAGAACGCCAAAGACATCCGGCGCAGCGACCGCTACGCGCAGTTGATGATGGGCGCGGGCAAGATGGCGTTCACCGACTCCGGGGTTGACCTGGAAAAGGTCGATCTCACGCGCTTCGGTTGTATGCTTGGCAGCGGCATCGGCGGGCTTTCGACCTTGGAAACCCAGCATACCGTCCTCATGACCAAGGGACCGAAACGGGTTTCGCCGTTCATGATTCCGATGATGATTTCCAACATGGCCACGGGCCAGTTAAGCATCGACCTGGGTTTGCAGGGGCCTAACATGTGCCACGTCACCGCGTGCGCCACGGCTAACAACGCCATCGGCGAGGCCTGGCGCAACATCAAGTTCGGCGATGCCGACGCTTTTGTGGCCGGGGGCTCGGAGGCGTCGGTCGTCGCGCTGGGCATTTCCGGATTCGACGCCATGCGCGCCCTGAGCAACC
>CAXUHC010000021.1:0-7458 GCA_964250705.1 uncultured Chthoniobacterales bacterium
CGCCGCCGGCGGGGCGAGCGGACCGGTCAACACTGGGTCCGTTGATCCGAAAACCGCGACGGTCGGCACCCCCAGCCAGGCCGCGAGATGCATGGTTCCGGTGTCGTTGGTCAACAGCGCGTGACAGGTTTGCAATCCGGCGATCAACTCTGCGAGCGTCGTTTTGCCGATCAGGTTTTCGCACCGGCCCGCCAATGCTTTTTCGATGGGTTTCGCCAGCGGCAGGTCTTTCTCGACGCCGAAGAGCACCCACTCGCAGGCTCGCTCCCCCGCAATCAGCCCGGCCGCTTCCGCAAACCGTTCCGGCAGCCAGCGTTTGGTGGGTCCGTATTCCGCGCCGGGGCACAATCCCAGCCGCAGCCAGCCGCCGCGTTTCGGGTGGGCCGACGCGTCGCGCGGGGGCGCTTCGCCCACGCTGGCAACCTCGCCTGCGCCGATCTCCCGGGCAACGTGCGCGTACCGTCGCGATTGGTGCGGTCTTTCCGGCGCGGTTCGCAACACCGTTTCCGGCGTGATCCCGGCAGCCTTGAAGGGATCGGGCGGCTCGGAAATTATCTGATTGAGCAACCAGCGGCGACGGTGCCCGGCGTAGCCGACCCGGCGCGGCACCCCGGCAAGGAACGCCTCCAGCGCCGAACGCAAGGAATTCGGCAGGATCACGGCGGCGTCGAAAGTTCCGGCACGTCGGACGAGTGACGCCACGCCGAAGACCCCGGCGTTTCGCGGGATCGGCAGCACTTCCGCCACGCCGGGCACCACGGCAAACAACCCGGCGATTTTTTCCGGCACCAGCACGGTGATCCTGGCATCCGGGCGACCGCGCGCGATGGCCTGGATCGCGGGAATCGTCATCACGGCATCTCCCAGCCAGTTGGTCGAACGCACCAGGATGCGGAACGGCTTCAGGTGCACGGACGGCACCTCCGGAGGCAGGGCGACCCCGCGCCGGTAGGTAGCCAGCAGGAATTTCGGGCGGGGCGTCTTCCAGCGGTTGTGCACCCAGAACCAATCGGCGGGGGTGTGGTTGATCTGCTTTTCGAGGACTTGGTTGATGCGAGCCGTGAGCGCCTCGGTATTTTCCGCACGCGGCACCGGCGGCGAGATCACCACGCGCCACCGCGCGATCCCGGCGGTATGCACGGCCAGCGGCACCAGTTCCGCCTCGGTGCGCAGGGCGAGCAACGCCGCCAGCGGCGACGTGGACGCCAGCCGTCCGAAAAACGGCGCCCACACCCCGCCGTCGCCCGCGTGCTGGTCCACCAACACGCCCAACGCACCACCTGCCCGCAGGAACGCCGTCGGCGCGTTGAACCCGCTCTTGCGGCTAAAGAGCGCCACTTTGCCGCGCATGCGCTGGATGTGCGCCTCGATGAACCGGTTGCCCAGCGGTTGATAAATCGTTCCCCATTGGTACTCCGGCAAGAACTGGCAAAGCTGCGCGAAAAGCTCCCAGTTGCCGATGTGGCTGATGATGAGCACCACGCCCTTGCCGCGATCCAGCGCCGCCCGGATGATTTCCATGCCCTCGACGGCGGCGACTTCGTGCAACCGCTCCGGCCCGAAGCCCGCCGCCTTGACGCTGGAAAGCAGGTTCGCGCCGAGCGTGACGAAATGCGTCCGCGCCAGCCGCGCGATCTCCCGGGCGGACAGGGTGCCGCCGTAAGCGATGGTCAGATTCGCCACCGCCAGCCGCCGGTAAGGCCAAAAGAGCAAGTAACCGACCCACCCCAACGCCTGACCCAGCCGGTACGCGACCACCAGCGGCAACACGCCGATCAGGGCGGTGAACCCCCGGTAAACCAGATAAATGAGGTAATCCATGCAGGTGCGGCTACCGGCGGCCAGCGCCGCGGGCGTCGTTACTTCTTCCGGTACATTTCACGAATCGGATGCTCGTCGAGCACGTTGCCCTGGACGCCGCCGAGGCGGTCGCCGTGGTAAAGCTGGATGCCGACATAATAATACAAGGGGCAAATGGGCGTACCCTCGCTGATAAGCATTTCTTCCGCCCGCCGGAAAACGTCGAAACGTTTTTGCGGATCGAACTCCTTTCCGGCGTCGGCGATGAGCGCATCGTAGCGCGCGTCCGACCAGCCCGTGCGGTTGTTGCCGCTGCCGGTCACCCACATGTCGAGGAACGTGTTGGGATCATCATAATCACCGACCCAACTGGAGCGGGCGAGGTCGTAATCCACGTTGCTCATGGTGTTCTGGTACACCTTGTTTTCCTGCGGACGCAACCCCATCGACACGCCCAACTCGCGTTTGAACATGCTTTCCAACTCCACGCCGATGTACTGATTCTGCTCGCCGGTATTATAGAGGAACGCGAACGGCGGGAACCCCCGACCGCCGGGAAAACCGGCTTCGGCCAATAACCGCCGGGCGCGCTCGGGATCGTATCCCAGGCCGGGTGTCGGCGGCTGGTAGCCCGCGGTGCCGGGCGGCACAAACGACCCCGCCGGAATCTCCCCTGCCCGGGTGATTTTTTCCACGATCAGGCGCTTGTCCACAACCAGCGCAAAGGCCTGCCGGACCCTCGGGTCGTTGAACGGCGGGCGCTGGCAGTTGAACCGGATGAAGAAATTTCCCAGGAACGGCGACGAATGGAAGTACGGCTTCCGGCGCAGGTCGCCGATGAGCATGACGGGCACGAGTCCCTTGTCCATCAGCAGGTCGCACTCGCCGTTCGAGAAAAAATTGAGCGCCACGTTGGCCTGGCTAATCGGCAGGGCATCGACGGTGCCGAGTCGAACGTGCTCGTGGTCCCAGTAAAGCGGATTTTTGCGCAGCCGCATCCGGTCGTTGAGCCGCCATTCCGCCAGCGTGAACGCGCCGTTGGTGACGATGTGCCCGGGTTTCGTCCAGGCGTCGCCCCAACGCTGGACGGTGGGAAGGTGGACCGGCAGGAAAACGCTCGTGCAGCATAGATCGAGGAAGAAGGGCGTGGGCCGTTCCAGTTCCACCTGGAGGGTACGGGCGTCGAGCGCGTGCACGCCGACCTGCGAAAAATCCGTCAAGCGCGCGCTGGCATCGTTGAATTTTTGCCCGTTCTTGAGGTAATAAAGCTGATACGAATTACGCGCGGCGGTTTCCGGCGCGAGCGCGCGCCGCCACGCGTTCACAAAATCCCCGGCGGTCACGGGCGAGCCGTCGGTCCAAAACGCATCGGCGCGCAGATGAAACGTGTACACCGTGCCGTCGGGCGAAATTTCCCAACGCTCGGCGACGCCGGGCCGGGCTTCGCCGTTGGCGTTGAAGGTCGTCAACCCCTCGAACAACGCATAAGCGAGGCGCATGTCGAGCTGCGCGGTCATCAGCGCCGGGTCGAGCGTTTCGGCCTCGCCACCGTTGGCGAACACCAGATCAGCCCGCGTGAAGGGGCGGCCGCAGCCCGTCAAAAACCACGGCGCCAAGAGCGCAAACAGGGAGACCGCCAGCCGGCCGGCGCGGCGCAGACAAGCACCGGAGGCCGGGGGTACCGGGAACGGACGACGCACCGTTGACAGCGTGCCTTTCACCCCGAGCGCCGTTGCCGACTCAGGGAGCAGGCGAGGGTATCGGGCCGGGAACGTCCGCCGGGGTGGAGACCGGGGTCGGCGTCGCGGTCGGCGCGGCGGCGTCCGTCGCCATCGTGCTGGGAGCCGTGATCGCGGGGGCGGAGACCGGAGGCGTCGTGACGACGGTCGGCTCCGGAGTCGGCGTCGGCACGACGGGAGCGGGGGTCGCGGCGGCGGGTGCCGGTGTGGGCGTGGCCGTCGCCAAGGGCTCAGGCGGGGCGGTCGGCGCGACGTACCGCGGCACGGGAACGGGCGTTGGCGTCGGGACAGGCGTGCTCGTGGGCAGGGGCGTTGGCGTCGGGACAGGCGTGCTCGTGGGCTCCGGCATAACGGGAACGACCGGCGCAACTGACGGCGAGGGGCTGGGGGAAGGCGACGCCGAGGCTTCCGGCGCCGGGGACGGCACGACGGGGATCACCACCGGCGCCAGAGCCGTGGACGGAGCAGGCGTGGCGGTCGGAATCGGCGAAGCTTCCCCCGCCAGGGTGGGCACGGCGGGGATCACCACCGGCGACACCGTCGCGGACGCGGCGGGCGCGGCGCTCGGGGTGGCCTTGGCGGCGGCGGCGATGCGCAGTTTTGCATCGACCACGCTACGCCCGTTATTCTGATGGGCGTATAGCACGGCAAGCACGATGGTCAGAAAGAAAAAAGCCCCCGCCAGCCAGGTGGTAAAACGCACCAGGACGCTCGTGGCCGGCCCGATGTATTGCTCGACCATGCCTGAGGCGAACGCCGTGCCCAGCCCTTCGCTGCGGGGGCGTTGCAAAAGGACTACTCCGACGAGCAGGAGGGAGACGAAGATATGGATCGTCAGCAGTAAATCGATCAGGAAGTTCATGAGAGCCGCCCATCTTCGTGCAACGCGGCACGCTTGTAAAGCGATGGAAAAGGCAAGGCCTCCCGCCGCAGGCATTGCGCCGAGGTAGAGATGGCTCGCTGAATCACTCGTCAGATTGCTCTGGAGAACCGCATCTGTCATTTGGTGTTGCCTTTCAGACGACAAAGGAAGTGCCTCCCCGAGGTAATTCCTGACCGGCCAGCGCGAGCGTTTGACTTTCCAAAAGTCTGGAACCGGCCACTTTTAAAGCGCATCCTGATTGGATAAGCCGCACGCTTTATTTTGCGCTCAGGATGACAGAAAGAGACGCGGAGCAGCTCACACAATCGGGATATGCTCAGCGGCTGATATTCCCTTGGATTCGCAGGCTTTGCCAGGAGCTTACTACCTCGGACACGACCGACCGCATCGCGGTCGGTCCGGGGAGTCCTCTCAACGTGAACGCCGGTTCGATCCGCGCCGGGGGGCTCCGCGACCGCCGCCACCGCCACCGCCACCGCTGCGTCGGCCCTGCTGCTGGGGTCGCTGCTGCTCGCTGGCTTCCGGGATGGGACCGTAGGGAAACCCCTCGATCTGCAAACGCTCGATCTTCGCGCCGAGGTAGCGTTCCACGTCGCGGGCAGAGTCGTAATCCTCGCCGGTGATAAGCGTGAAGGCATCCCCTTCGCGTTGCGCGCGGCCCGTGCGGCCGATGCGATGGACGTAATCCTCGGGATTCGTCGGGATGTCGTAATTGATGACGTGCGTGACCCCGGCCACGTCGATGCCGCGCGCGGCGATGTCGGTGGCGACCATGACCTCGTATTTACCGCTCTTGAATCCTGCCAGGGCTTCGATGCGCTGGTTCTGGCTGCGGTTGCCGTGCAGAACCGCGACGGAATGACCATCGGTCTTGAGCTTTTTGGCGATGCGGTCCGAGCCGTGTTTGGTGCGCGCGAACACGAGCACGCTGTTGTACTGCGTGCGCTCCAGCAGAGCGGTGAGCAGGTCGAATTTTTGCGAGTTGGCCACCGGGTAAAACGCGTGCGTGACGGTTTCCGCCGGGCTGCGCCGCTCGCCGATCTCGACGATTTGGGGATTGGGCCGGAGCGCCCATTCGGTCAGGCGTTCGATCTCGGGCGGAAGCGTCGCGCTGAAGAACAGCGTCTGGCGCTTGTCACGCGGCGGACACTTTTCGACGATGCGCTTCACGTCGGGCAGGAAGCCCATGTCGAGCATCCGGTCCACCTCGTCGAGCACGAGGATTTCGACGCCCGCGAGGGAGATTTCCCGTTGTTGCAGGAAGTCCAGCAAGCGGCCAGGAGTCGCGATGAGCACATCGACGCCGCGCTTGAGTTCATCGCGTTGCTTGCCGTAACCAACGCCGCCGTAGAACGCGGCGGCGCGCAGGTCCGTGAAGCGGGCAAAATCGCGGCACGATTCGTCCACCTGCATGGCCAGTTCGCGCGTGGGTTCGAGGATGAGCACGCGAGGGTTGCCTTGCCGACCTTTCTCAAGCCGGGAAAGGATGGGCAGCGCGAAGGCTGCCGTTTTGCCCGTGCCGGTCTGCGCCGAACCCATGAGGTCCTTGCCGGTCAGCACGATGGGGATGGCTCCCTTTTGGATGGCGGTCGGTTCCGAATAACCGCTAGCCGCCGCGCCACGGGCAACGGGTTCGGCCAAGCCGAGTTCGATGAAAGGAGCGGCGGAGCCTTCCTTGACCTCGCGGACGGCTTCGACCGGGGCAGGCTGACGCACGGGTCGCTCGTGCCGGGCGGGGCGCGGCGGACGGGCGGAAGTGGTGGATTTGCTGTGATGGGCCGGCTTGGGGGTGGGAGCGGTCGCTACCTGTGCCGGGGTTTCCGCGGAGTCGCGGCGTTTGAAGAACTTACTGAACATGAAGGTGTAACGTCGCACACTTCGACGACTTGCGCGCCCGCGAAGTTTGGAAATCGCACGAAACCTGCCGGTCCGCCGTTGCCGACGCCGGGTTTCTGAGGCATGTTTGCCGCGTGGCAACCGACCGAGCAACCAACGGGGTAAAAGGACTCAAGCTGCTGGGCCGCAGCGAGACACATTATCCCACCAAACCGAGCGCCGACATCCTCGAAACTTTTCCCAACCGCTATCCACAGCGCGATTACTGGATTCGTTTCGACTGCGCGGAGTTCACGAGCGTTTGCCCGGTGACGGGCCAGCCCGATTTCGCCAAAATCCGCATCGAGTACATCCCGGACGAGCGTTGCATCGAGACGAAATCGCTCAAGTTTTACCTCGCCTCGTTTCGCAACACCCGCAGTTTCAACGAGGAAATTTCCAACCGCATCCTCGAAGACCTGGTGACGGCTTGCGCGCCGCGCCGCGCGCTGGTGCACGGGGAATTTGCCGCGCGTGGCGGCATCAGCGTGACGGTCGACGCCGCGCACCCGGAGACCGCCTTGGCCGCGCGGACTTCAGCCAAGCACAACGGCCACGGCAGATGAAAACCGGGGACAAGGTGGTCGTCCTGCTGAGCGGCGGCATGGATTCGGTGTCCGCGCTTTACGACACGCTGGAGCACGCGCCCGTCGCGGCGGCGCTGAGTTTCCATTACGGGTCGAAGCACAACGGCAAGGAAATCCCCTTCGCCGCGCATCATGCCGCGAAATTCGGCATCCCCCACCTCGTGATCCCGCTCGATTTCATCGGGCAGTATTTTGATTCGGACCTGCTCGCGGGTGCGGGAGCTATCCCCAAAGGGCACTACGAGGAAGCTTCCATGAAGAAGACCGTGGTCCCGTTTCGCAACGGGATCATGTTGGCCGTCGCCGCCGGTTTTGCCGAGAGTCGCGGGGCGCACGGCCTCGTCATCGCGGCCCACGCGGGGGATCACGCGATTTACCCCGATTGCCGCGAATCGTTCATGCATTCGATGGGGGCGGCCATCGCGCAGGGGACGTACGCGCAGATCGAGCTGGTGCGACCGTTCATCGACCTGACCAAGGCGCAGATCGCCGCGCGCGGGGCGGAATTGGGAGTCGATTTTGCCCGAACGTGGTCGTGCTACGAAGGCGGGGAAATCCATTGCGGCGAATGCGG
>CAXUHC010000021.1:7468-13347 GCA_964250705.1 uncultured Chthoniobacterales bacterium
CGCGAGGCGTTTCTGTTGTCCGGCGTGCCCGATCCGACTGCTTATGAGAGCACGTCTCCCTTGCCGCCCAGACCGGCGGCGTCAAAGTAAGTGCTGATTTCCGAGATTTTCCATTCCGTCCAGGGCGAAGGGGAACTGACGGGGGTGCCGTCGGTTTTCATCCGCACGTCGGGGTGCAACCTGCGGTGTGCCTGGTGTGACACGCCGTACGCGTCGTGGCGGCCCGAGGGTGAAACGATGGAGGTGGAGGAAGTCGTCAGCCGGACGCTGGCATACCCGGCGGCGCACGCGGTCCTGACCGGCGGCGAACCGATGGCCGCCAAGGAAATGCCGCGGCTGGCCGCGCGGCTGCACGAACACGGCAAGCACCTCACGATAGAGACGGCGGGGACGCTGCCGCCGAGGGGTATCGCGTGCGACCTGGCTTCGATCAGCCCCAAGCTCGCCAATTCCACGCCCGCGCCGGGCACGATCCCGCCCGGCTGGATCGAGCGCCACGAGCAGACGCGCTTTCAGCCAGCGGTCATCCGGGAGTGGATCAGCGCCTATCCTTTCCAGCTGAAGTTCGTGGTCGAACACGAGGACGATCTACGCGAAATCCGGGCGATGCTCGCCGAAATCGGCGAGGTCCCGCCCTGGAAAGTGCTGCTCATGCCCCAGGGAACCGACCTCCAGACCCTGCGCGCACGGGAAAACCTCATTCTCGAAGCGTGCAAGACCAACGGCTACCGTTTCTGCACCCGGCTGCACATCCAGCTTTTCGGCAATACGAAGGGCACGTGAATCGCCGTCGCGCCGGGAGGATTTTTCGAGTAGGGTCCCGCGCCATGCCTTACCGCATCTGCAAAACTTTCGAGGTCGAGAACGGCCACATGCTTTCCAAGCATCCGGACAAGTGCCGGTTTCCCCACGGGCATACCCGCAAGATCGAACTCGTGCTCGAAGCGGCCGCGCTGGACCGGAACGACATGGTGTGCGATTTCAAGGCGGTCAAGGAAGCCGTCGGCGAGTTCCTGGAGGGGTTCGACCACGCGATGTGCATGAACGTGGACGATCCGATGTACGTCCAGCTCAAGCAGCAATACGGGGAGCGGATCGTCGGATTCGAGCAGATCGACCCCACGACCGAAGTGCTGGCCAAGGTGGTGTACGATCATCTCCAGGCCCGGCTCGACGAGGGTGTCGGAGGCAGGATCAAATACGCGATTGCCGACGGGGTGAGGGTGGCAAAAGTGCGTGTTTGGGAGACGAGCAGCTCCTGGGCGGAATACGAACCAGCCCTCGCGCCTTCCCGATGAATTACGCCACGCACTTACAATTGCCCGACATGCAGAAGACGCCGGACACGCGGGGCGTCCAGATCGATCATGTCGGCATCTGCGACCTGACGTACCCCATCGTGGTGCTCGACCGCGACAACCAACGCCAGCAGGCGACGGCGACCATCGCGGTGTCGGTCAGTCTGCCGCACCATTTCAAAGGAACGCACATGAGCCGTTTCCTCGAAGTGCTGGCGCAGCACCAGGGCGAGATCACCATGCACACGCTGCCGGTGATTCTGCACGAATTGAAAAAGCGGCTCAACGCCGAGGCCGCCCGGCTGGAAGTGGAATTTACCTATTTTCTACAGCGGACCGCCCCGGTCAGCGGGCTGGCCGCGCCGATGGATTACCGCTGCACGTTCATCGGGGAAACCGGGCAGGCCGGAGACGATTTTTTGATGAAGGTAAAGGTGCCGGTGAGCACGCTCTGCCCGTGTTCCAAGGTGATCAGCGATTACGGCGCGCACAACCAGCGCGGCTACGTGACGATGTCGATTCGTCCGCGTCCCAATCCAGAGGGTGGATGGCAGATGGTGTGGATCGAGGAGTTGATCGACGTGGCCGAGAAGTCCGCGTCCGCCCCGATTTACCCGTTGTTGAAGCGGGTGGATGAGCGACACGTCACGATGCAGGCGTACGACAACCCGGTGTTCGTCGAGGACGTGGTGCGCAACGTGGCGAGCCGGTTACGGGAGGACGAACGCATCGCGTCCTTCGAGGTGCGAGCCGTTAATCTGGAGAGCATCCATAACCACTCGGCGTTCGCGGTGGTGACGTTTCCGCCTGCGGAGCATTGAACGCCTGGTCGGATTAGATTGCTTCTGCTGTAGCCAGAGGTTATTCGGATGGGCACTAAAGCGGTTCGACCTCCGGGAGGTCGAGGACAAACGGAGCCACGGGAACCGCGGCTGTTTCTTCCGCGCCGACGGCCTTTTTCTCCCGTTGCTGGTTGAAAGCTTCTGCCCGCTGCAAATCGAAAACCGCCCCGTCGAAGGTTTTGCCCGTCGTGGCGGCAAGCTCCTGGGCCAGTTCTTTCAACATGGTTCGATCCACCTCGGCCCCGGCCTCCAGATCGGCAAGCCGGGTGGTCAATTTCAGAATGATGTCTCGGGTGATCGCGTCCACTTGCCCGAGCTTACCCGATGGACGCGGAGATGTCAGTCGGTTTTGAATAATATTTTCCCGACCCGGGTGATGGTTGCTCAGACTGCCTGGCCCGCGGCGTGGCCAGTGGCCCAGGCCCACTGGAAATTGAACCCGCCCAATTGCCCCGTCACATCGACGGCCTCGCCGATGAAATACAGACCGGGCACCGTCCGCGCGGCCATCGTCTTGCTGCTCAGGTCGCGCGTGTCCACGCCGCCGAGCGTCACTTCCGCCTTCGGGTAGCCCTCCGTGCCGCTCGGGCGCAAGGTCCAGCACCGCAAGGTGCGCTCCAGTGCGGCCAACGCTCTGGGCGAATGTTGGCGCAAAGGCCGCGCCGGGTCCAGTTGCCCGCAGAACGCCTGCGCGAGCCGGGTCGGCAGACGCTCGGCCAGCACGTTGGCGAGTTGCGTGGCCTCTCCCTGCGCGTGTCGGGCCACGAGCCAATCGTCCGAGGTCGGCCGGTCCGGCAACAGGTCGAACGTGACTGCTTCGCCTTCCGGTAAATACGACGAAACTTGCAGCACGGCGGGGCCGCTCAGACCGCGATGGGTGAAAAGCAGGTTCTCGTGGAAGGCCCGGCTCCCACGAGTGCGTGGCTCCGTCCGGCAGGGGAGAGAAACGCCGCTCAATTCCTCGCAAAGACGCCCGGCTTCGGCAGAAAAGGTCAGCGGCACCAGGCCGGGACGCGGCGCGACGATCCGCAGCCCGAACTGCCGGGCTAGACGGTGCGCCAGGTCACTGCCCCCCAGCTTCGGCCAGGACAATCCACCTGCCGCCACGACCAGGGCCCGCGCGCGGAGTTCGCGCGCGCCGACGCTCACCACGAAGAGGCCGTCTGCGCCGCGCTCGACCCGCCGCACGTCCGCGCCGGTTTCGAGGTGGACGCCCGCGTCGGCGCATTCGGCAGCCAGCAGATTGACGATTTCGCGCGACGATCCGTCGCAGAAAAGCTGGCCCAGCTTTTTCTCGTGGTAAGCGATGCCGTGCCGTTCGACGAGATCGACGAAATCCTGCGGTTGGTAACGGGCCAGCGCCGACCGGCAAAACCCCGGCTGTCCGGAGAGGTAGTTTTCGGGTCCGGCGTGCAGGTTCGTGAAATTGCAGCGACCGCCACCGGAAACGAGGATTTTCTTGCCGGGGCGCTCGGCTCGCTCCAGGACGCGCACGCTCCGGCCACGCTGCCCGGCGACCGCCGCACACATCAACCCGGCAGCGCCCGCGCCGAGGACTAGCACGTCGTCGGGCGTGGGAGGCATGATCGGCATGGGAGACAACATAGCTCATCCCGCGGCCGCCCGAAAATCGGGAAAACATTGCGCCGCTTTCCGCTTCCGCCGTTCGCCGGGTCTCCGTACGGGGACAGATGGCCCTCATTTTCTTGAGCCGTGACAGAAAAGTCCCAAATTTTATCGTGCTGCGACGGCGGACATCGTAAGGTCTGACGCGAGATGGCGCAGATCTTTCCAGCCGGGAGCAATTCGGTGGTGCGCGCGGTGATCGTGGGCGTGCCGTTGTGCGTCGGGTTGCTGGTGGGCGCGCTTTACGCCGTGGAATGGTCCCCGTGGGCGACGCGCATGTGGGTGCCGATTGCCCAGCCGGTGCCGTTTAGCCATAAACATCACGTCGGGCAATTGGGTATCGACTGCCGGTACTGCCACGCGGGAGTCGAGAAAAGCGCCTACGCCGGGATTCCGCCGACGGAGACGTGCATGACCTGCCACAGCCAGCTATACACCGACCAGGGGATGCTCGCGCCCGTGCGCCAGAGTTTCGTCGAGAACAAGCCGATTGCCTGGACCAAGGTCCACGACCTGCCGGACTTCGTCTATTTCAACCACTCGATCCACGTCAATAAAGGCATCGGCTGCACCTCCTGCCACGGGCGGGAAAACCAGATGCAGCTCGTCTGGCAGGACCAGACGCTTTACATGGCGTGGTGCCTGCAATGCCACCGGCACCCGGAGAATTACATCGCGGACCGCAAGGAGGTGTTCAATCCGCAGCGGGTCGCGCTGAAAGATGAGGGCAAACTCGACCGGGCCAAGCAACTCGTGAAGGATTACCACGTCCAGTCCTCGGGTGTGCTGACGGATTGTGCCACTTGCCACCGATGAACGAACCCGCCGCCATTCCCGTCCTCGCCACGCCCGCCCGGCTCGACCTCGCGGCGGTGCGCGCTCGGCTGGCTTCGGCGGAGGGGCCGCAGTTCTGGCGCGGGCTGGAGGAGGTGTCCGCCACGCCGGAGTTCAACCAGTGGCTGCACCGGGAATTTCCACGGGGAGCGGCCGAATGGACCGACGCGCCGAACCGGCGTCAGTTTCTCAAGGTCATGGCGGCGTCGTTCGCGCTGGCCGGGGTGACGGCCTGCACGCGCCAGCCGGTCGAGAAGATTCTGCCTTACGTCAAACAGCCGGAAGAACTGATTCCCGGCATCCCGCTGCGATACGCCACGGCGATGACGCTGGGTGGCTACGCGACGGGACTGTTGGTCGAAAGCCACGAGGGCCGGCCCACGAAGATCGAAGGCAACCCGGATCACCCCATGAGCCTGGGCGCGGCCAGCGTGTTCCATCAGGCATCCATCCTGGAGCTTTATGATCCCGACCGCGCGCGCGCCGTGCGGCGGGGCGGGGAAATCAGCGCGTGGGAAGAGTTTCTGGCCGACCTCGTGCCCGCGCTGGCGGAACAGGGGCCGAAACGGGGCGCGGGCCTGCGCATCCTGACGGAAACGGTGACCTCGCCCACGCTGGCGGCGCAGTTGGACGCCCTCCTCAAACAGTATCCGCAGGCAAAATGGCACCAGTACGAGCCATGGAACCGGGACGCGCTGCGGCACACGCAGGACGATCCGTTGCAGGTCGAAGCGGATTACGATTTTGAAAAGGCTCGGGTGGTCGTCGCGCTGGACAGCGATTTCCTTTTCAGCCATCCGGCCAATTTGCGCCACGCGCGGCAGTTTTCCCGGGCGCGCCGGGAAGTGGCCGAGGAACCCAACGCGCCGGGAGCCGCCGCGCGCCGTCTTTACGTGGCGGAGCCTACGCCGACGATCACCGGGTCAATGGCCGACGAACGGCTGGCGTGCCCGGCGGGTGAAATCGCGCGGCTGGCGAAACGTCTGGCGAGTCTGGTCGCGGGTGAAAGTTCCCCGGCACCGGCGGCGGGCGCGGAAGCTTGGCTGACGGGAGCGGCGCGTGACCTCGCCGCAAACCGCGGCACGGGCCTGGTGGTGGCGGGCGAGGGGCAGCCCGGCGTGGTCCATGACCTTGCGGCAGCGATCAACGACCTGCTCGGCAACGTCGGCCAAACGGTGAACTACCGTCCGTGCGCCGAGGCCCGTCCGATCCGGCAAACGGATTCGCTCAAACAACTGGCGGCTGACCTGCACGCGGGCGCCGTCGAGTTGCTGATCGT
>CAXUHC010000021.1:13357-25817 GCA_964250705.1 uncultured Chthoniobacterales bacterium
ACGCGCCCGCCGACCTCGATTTTTCCGGCGCGATGCGACGGGCGAAGCGTTGCGTGCAACTGGCGCTGGCGTACAACGAAACCTCGCAGCTTTGCCACTGGCACATCCCGCAGGCGCATTTTCTGGAATCCTGGAGCGACGCGCGGGCGTTTGACGGCACGGCGTCCGTCGTGCAGCCGCTCATCGAACCGCTCTATCAAGGGCGGACCCCACACGAGTTGCTCGACGCGCTGGCGCTGGAACAGACCACGCGGGGTTCCTACGACATCGTGCGTGCTCATTGGCAGGCGAGCTACGGGGCCGACGACTTCGAGAAGGCATGGCGCAAGACGATTCACGACGGCCTGCAAGCCAAACGGCAGCTTCCCGTGCCCCTGCCGATGCGAACCCTGCTCCAGGCGCGGCTGGCCGACACAACGGCGTATACCCCGGTGGGTACGTATCCCAGCCGCGCCTTTGACGGGCCAGCTGCGCCGGGCACGCTGGAACTGGTTTTCCGACCCGATCCGGCGGTCTGGGACGGTCGCTTTGCTAACAACGGTTGGTTGCAGGAACTTCCCAAACCTATCACGAAACTGACCTGGGATAACGCCGCCCTCGTCAGCCCGAAACTCGCCGAGCGGCTGCACCTCGCCAACGAGGACGTGATCGAACTGGCGTTCCGTGGACGGAGCGTCCACGCGCCGGTCTGGATCGTCCCTGGCCAGGCGGAAAATTCCGTCACGCTGACCCTCGGTTACGGCCGCACGGCGGCGGGGGGCGTGGGCACGGGGCAGGGGGTCAATGCCTATGCGTTACGCACCAGCGATACCATGAGTTTCGGCAGCGGGCTGGAAGTGCGTAAAATCGAAAAGGTGAAATGGCAGCTCGCCACCACGCAGTCGCACCAGAGTCTCGCCGGACGCGATGTTTACCGCATCGGCACGCTGGCGGAGTTTCGTCAGAAACCGGAGTTCGCGCCGGAGAAATCCGAGGAGCCGAAAACCGACGACACGCTCTATCCGCCCGACCACACCTATCCGGGCTACGCATGGGGAATGAGCATCGACCTGAATACCTGCATCGGTTGCAACGCTTGCGTCGTCGCCTGCCAGTCGGAAAACAACATTCCCATCGTGGGCAAGGGCGAGGTGATCAACGGCCGCGAGATGCACTGGATTCGGGTGGACGGCTATTTTGGCGGCAGCGATCTCGACCACCCCGAGTTTTACCACCAGCCGGTGCCGTGCATGCACTGCGAAAACGCGCCGTGCGAGGTGGTCTGCCCGGTCGAGGCTACCGTCCATAGTCCGGAGGGTCTCAACGAGCAGGTTTACAATCGCTGCATCGGCACGCGCTACTGCTCGAACAATTGCCCGTACAAGGTGCGCCGGTTCAACTTCCTGCAATGGGCGGACAACACGCATCTGACCATCAAGATGCAGCGGAATCCGGACGTGTCCGTGCGCTCGCGCGGGGTCATGGAAAAGTGCACGTTCTGCGTGCAGCGGATCAACGAGGTCAAGATCAACGCCGAAAAGGAAGACCGGCGCGTGCGTGACTACGAAATCCAGACCGCCTGCCAGCAGACGTGCCCGACCGAGGCCATCGTCTTCGGCGACATTAACGATCCCGGCAGCCGGGTTTCGCGTCTCAAAAAGCGGACGCGCAACTACGGGATGCTCGCCGAACTCGGCACCCGCCCGCGCACTACTTACCTCGCGCGCATCACCAACCCCAACCCGGAGGCGAAGGCCTGATGCCGGACGTTCCACGCAAGCACGACGGCAGCGGCGCTCCCGTGCCGATGTCACCGCTGGGTTACCCGGACGAACTCGTCGGACCGGGGCAAACGCTGGGCAGTGTCGTCGCCAAGATCGGTGACATCGTCATCGAGGGACAGCACCCGAAAAGCTGGTGGCTGGGGTTCAGCCTCGCCTTCGCGCTGTTGATGGTGTTTCTGATGTCGGTGACCTGGCTCCTGTACAAAGGCGTCGGCATCTGGGGCATCAACATTCCGGTGGCGTGGGGCTTTGCGATCATCAATTTCGTCTGGTGGATCGGGATCGGTCACGCGGGGACTTTCATCTCGGCGATCCTGCTGCTCGTGTTTCAGAAGTGGCGTAATTCGATCAACCGCTTCACCGAGGCGATGACGCTTTTTGCCGTGGCGTGCGCGGGCATGTTCCCGCTGTTGCACCTGGGGCGGCCGTGGGTGTTTTACTGGATCGTGCCGTATCCGAACACGATGGGACTCTGGCCGCAGTTCCGCAGCCCGCTGGTCTGGGATCTGTTCGCGGTCTCGACTTATCTCACCGTCTCGCTGTTGTTCTGGTACGTGGGATTGATCCCCGACCTCGCCACGTTGCGCGACCGCTCGCAACAACGCTGGAAGCAAATCCTGTTTGGCATCGGCGCCCTGGGTTGGCGTGGGTCGGCCATTCACTGGCAGCGCTATAAAATTACCTACTTGCTCCTGGCGGGGCTGGCCGCGCCGCTGGTGTTGTCGGTGCACAGCGTCGTGAGTTTTGACTTCTCGGTGGCCCTGACCCCCGGCTGGCATTCGACGATCTTTCCTCCGTTCTTCGTGGCGGGCGCGCTTTACTCCGGCTTCGCGATGGTGCTCAACATCATCATCCCGGTGCGGCATTTGTATAAGCTGCACGCGTTTATCACCGAGCGGACGCTCAACAACATGGCCAACGTCATGCTGGTCGTCGGATTGATCGTATGCTACGGCTACGCGACCGAAGCGTTCATGGGTTGGTTCAGCGGTGATATCTACGAACGTTATTCGATCTACAACCGCGCGTTCGGTCCCTACGCGTGGTCGTACTGGGCGCTGATGCTTTGCAACGTCGTCGTGCCGCAGGCGCTCTGGTCGCGGCGGGTGCGGATGAACCCGGTGCTGTTGTTTGTCGTCGCGCTGTTTATCAACGTCGGCATGTGGCTGGAGCGATTCACCATCGTCGTCATCAGCCTGCACCGCGACTTTTCGCCTTCGAAATGGGGCATGTATTCTCCGACGTTCTGGGACTACGCGACGTTCGCCGGCACCATCGGCTTGTTTTTTACCCTGCTGTTCCTCTTCATCCGCTTCCTGCCGATGATCTCGATGACCGAGGTGCGCGAGCTCGTCGCCGAGGGTGAGAGCCTGCCGGTCAGCGGCCCGGAACTGCCGCCTGTGTTCGCACGTTTGTCCAACCGGCCATGACTGTCTTGCCCGTCACCCCAACCCACGCCGGTCTCCGGCAGGAAAACCTGCACGGGCTGGTGGGCGCGTTTTCGTCGGGCGCGGCCCTGGTGGAAGCGGCCCGCAAAGCCCACGAGGCAGGCTATCGCCGCATGGACGCCTACAGCCCTGTGCCCGTGGAAGGGTTGGCTGAAGTCATGGGGCGGCGAAGCACCGCCATGCCGTTGATCGTGCTCGTAGGCGGCGTCGTGGGTGGGTTTACCGGCTGGTTCATGCAGTGGTTTTCGGCGACGATTGATTACCCGTTCAACGTGGGTGGGCGCCCATTTAACAGTTGGCCGATGTTCATCCCGATCATCTTTGAATTGACGGTGCTTTTCGCGGCGGTAAGCGGGACGCTCGGAATGCTTTTTCTCAACGGTCTGCCCCGGCTGCATCACCCGATTTTTCAAGCTCCCGGAATCGAGCGCGCGACGCTGGATCGTTTTTTCCTGTGTCTGGAATCTGCCGATCCCCGCTGGGAACGCGAGGCAACGCGCCGTTTTCTGGAGGACGAACTTCAAGCCACCGGCGTGGTGGAGGTCAAGCAATGAGACGGCAATTCATCGTCTCTATCCTGGCCGGTTTGCTTGCCTTTGGCAGCGTGGCCTGTCGACAAGACATGTATAACCAGCCGAAGTACAAGCCACTGGCGGCCAGCGAATTCTTTGCCGACGGCACGTCGGCCCGCCCCTTGCCGCCGCATACGGTCGCGCGTGGCCACCTCAACGAGGACGTGGTTTTCTTCACCGGCAAGACCGACGACGGTACCCTCGCCGCCAGCATCCCGCTGCCGATCACGCGCGACCTGCTCAAACGCGGGCAAGAGCGGTTCAATATTTACTGCTCCGTTTGCCACGGCAACGAGGGCGACGGCAACGGGATGATCGTCCAGCGCGGATTTCCGCCGCCGAATTCCTACCACATCGACCGTCTGCGCCAAGCGCCGCCCGGCTATTTTTACAACGTCATCACTAACGGCTACGGCGTGATGTACTCGTACGCGTCGCGCGTCGAGCCTGCCGACCGCTGGGCCATCGCCGCCTACATCCGTGCGCTGCAACTTGCGCGCAATGGACGCCTCGAAGACGTGCCCGCCGATCAACGCGCCGGACTGGAGGCCGCGCCAGAGCCATGACGAACCTGCGCGCCCAGTTTGATCGTGTGCAAACCATCTCGCTGATGGTCGGCATCATCGGCCTGGTGTTGGCGGCGTTCGGGGCGTTCGTCGGACCCGACCCACGCCAGGCTTTCTTTTCCTACCTGTTTGCCTTTCTGTTCTGGATCGGCTTGCCGCTGGGCAGCTTGTGTGTGCTGATGCTGCACTACCTCACCGGCGGCGGTTGGGGGTACACGATCCGCCGATTCCTGGAAGCCAGCATCTCTACGCTGCCCCTGATGGCCGTGCTTTTCGTACCGTTCTTTTTCGGGTTAAAGCACCTGTATCCTTGGGCTAGACCGGAAGTCGTCGCACAGAGCGACGCGCTCCAGAAGATTCACGTTTATCTCAATCTGCCCGCTTACACCGCGCGGACCGTGGTTTTCTTCGGCTTGTGGATCACGGGCGCTTGGCTGCTCAACCGCTGGTCGGCACGGCAGGACGAAACCCCCGACCCATCACTGACCCGGCGTATCCGTGCTTTCTGCGGTCCGGGACTGCTGGTCTTCACCCTGACGGTATCGCTGGCCACGGTCGACTGGATCATGGTGCTGGAACAAAACTGGTACTCGACGGTTTTCCCGCCCTTGCTCATCATCGGGCAAATTCTGCTGACGTTTGCGTTCTGCGCCGTGATGCTCGCGTGGGTGGTTGGCCCGGCCCCGTTCGACCGGAAGGCCAATCCGATCAGCGGTGTGGTCCGCGTAGAGCATTTTCACACGCTGGGCAATTTCATTCTGGCTTTCGTGATGATGTGGGCCTATCTCACCGTCTCGCAATTGATCGTGATCTGGTCGGGCAACGAGCCGCGCGAGATCACTTGGTATCTCCATCGGACGGCCGGTGCTTGGCGGTATGTGGCGATCTTTCTAGGAGTGTTTAATTTTGGGCTGCCGTTCTGCCTGCTGCTCTCGCGCGAGAACAAGAAAAACGTCCGTTTTCTCACCGTGCTGGCGGCTGGAATCTGCGGCGTCCACGCCGTCGAGAGGTACTGGCAGGTGATGCCCTCGCTCCACCGCGCCGGGATGCATGTTTCCTGGTTGGACCTCGCGACCCTGGCGGGCATCGGCGGGGTGTGGCTGGCGGTCTTCCTGGCGCGTTTGAAAACGCGTCTCACCCTGCCGCAAAACGATCCGCGTATGGAACTCGCACTCGTTCATGGACACTGAACCCAAAGCCATCCCGCAGGACGCGGGCAAGCCGCCCGTGGACGATCCCGCTTTGCTCGAAGCAGTTGACTCCGGGCACGAGACTTCGGACGTCAACGTCAAGGGTCTGTTCATCTTCGCCTTCGCGCTGGTATTTTCCGTGGCCGTGATCCTGGTCGGGCTGGTGGCGGTGGCTGGCGGGTTTGGCCTGCTCAACCGGAAGGTCAATACATACCGACCCAAGCAGGAGCAAGGCGCGGCATCTCTGGTCAAAATTGCTCCAGATTACCAGGGGCTGCTCCTCCAGGTGAAACCGGAGGAAGATTTACGCGGCATGCGCGCACAAAACGCGGCCGATCTACAATCCTACGCCTGGATTGATCGGCCGGCCGGGGTGGTGCGCCTCCCGGTGGACCGCGCGATGGAGCTTCTCGCCGAGCGTGGGCTCCCGCCGGTCTCGCCCGGCAAAACGCTGGAGGGCCTCCAGCGCGAGCGCGCCCGACCCCAGGTGTACGGCCAGAGCCTGAGACCATGAAACGATTTTTCTTTTACCTCGTTATCGCGCTGGCTGCCTTGGGTTGCTTCAAGCCAGCGGCTCGCGCGCTGGACACCAACGCCGCCAACGCGCTGCTGCAACGGGGCCGCTTCGAGCAAAACCTCGGCTCGCAGGTGCCGCTCGACGCGGTGTTCCGCGATGAGTCCGGGCAGCCTGTGGCGTTGCGCGGCGTCCTCGGACCGCGTCCGGCGATCCTCGTGCTGGGATATCACGAATGTCCGATGCTTTGTTCGCTGGTGCTCGGCGGTCTGGTGGAATCCATGACGGATTTGCGTCTCAACTCCGGCCAGGATTTCGATCTGATTGATGTCAGTATCAACCCCACCGACACCCCCGCCCAGGCGGCGCGGCAGAAGCGCGTCTACTTCAAGCGTTACGCCCGGCACGGCGCGGACCTCGGCTGGCACTTCCTTACAAGTCCCGATCCGGCGACGGTTCGCCGCCTCGCCGAGGCGGTCGGGTTCCACTACGCGTACGACCCTACGACCAAGCAATTCGCGCATCCCAGCGGCGTGATGATCCTCACCCCCGAGGGCAAAGTGGCGCGTTATTTTTTCGGCGTGAACTTTGATCCGGCCGAACTGCAAACGGCGCTGGCGGCGGCGGGTCAGCGCAAGGTCGGTTCGCGCATTCAGGACTTGCTGCTCACCTGTTTTCACTACAACCCGATCAACGGCAAGTATGGCGCGCTGGTCATCACTGCCGTGCGTGTCGGTGGGGTGCTGACCCTGCTGGCGATGGCTGGCGGAATGACCTACCTCGTCCGTCGCGTTCCTTTGAAATCCGGCCCTCCCTCCCTGTCATGAGCACGACCACTGCAAATTCCGCCGAACAGTGGGCTGCCGACTGGCTCGGGACGGTCGCCGACGGCTCGAATCCCATGAGCCGGCGAAAACTGGCGTCCATCGAAAAACATGGCGGCGGGTTGGACGCCGTCCGTGCGGTCGCACAGGCCAGGGGGGTGCATCTTCTCCTGCTCATCGATGACCGGGGCAGCGAGCTTGTTGCCGCCAGCCTCCATCCGTTCAAAGTCGTTTGTTGAACCGTTTCACGGCCCTCCGCTTCCCGTTCTCCCGCCATGGACTTACCCTTTGCCCCCGAACGCGCCTCCTCGATGGCGGGGCAGCAGGATTTGCTCTTCTACGCGTTGGTTCTCCTGACGCTGGTGATCATGGCCGTGGTGTTTATCCCCATGGGATATTTCCTGTACACCTACCGGAAAGGCAGCGACGCGGACCGCACCCCGCGCAACTTCCAGACGTGGAAAATCGAACTGACCTGGAGCGCGATCCCGCTGATGATCGCCGTGGGCTTCTTCGTCTGGTCGGCGGCGATTTTCTACCGGCTCAAATCCCCGCCTCCCGACGGCGATTCGCTGGAAGTCAACGTCATCGGTAAACAGTGGATGTGGAACGTCCAGCACCCCGAGGGCAAGCGCGAACTCAACGAACTCCACGTTCCGCTGGGCCGGACCATGCGGCTCGTGATGACCTCGCAGGATGTGATCCATAATTTCTTCGTGCCCGCCTTCCGCACCAAGCAGGATGTCGTGCCTGGCCGTTATTCGGAACAGTGGTTCAAAGCGACCAAGCTCGGCAGCTTCCACCTCTTTTGCAGCCAGCTTTGCGGCATGGGCCATTCGGAAATGGTCGGTTGGGTGACGGTGATGACGCCGACCGATTACCAGCAATGGCTCAACGCGGGCGGTGCGCAGGCCTCGCTCGTGGCGCGGGGCGAACGGCTCTACCGTTCCCTGGGTTGCAGCGGCTGCCACGGCGAAAACGCGCTCGTGCGCGCCCCGAGTCTGGCCGGGTTGTACGGGCACCCCGTCCCGTTAGACACCGGCGAGATCGTCACGGCGGACGACCACTACATTCACGATTCGATCCTCCTGCCGCAAAAGCAGATCGTCGCCGGTTACGCGCCGGTCATGCCAAGCTACGAGGGCCAGATCGGCGAGGAGGAAGTTTTCCAGTTGGTCCAGTACATCAAGAGCATGGCGAAAGACACGCCCGACGAATATCTCCGCCGTAACGAGGACGCCCCCGGCCAGACCCAGAAGCCCGCGCCGCGTCCGCAGCAGCTCCCGCCCGGCGCCCCGCCGGGGGCCACGCCCGTGCCTGCGCCGACCCCGCCGTTCCAGCCGCAACCCACGTCTTCCTAGACCCAGCACCCTTCCTTTCATGCAAGCTCAGGCCACCGTCCGCCAGCCCTTCGGCGCACATTCCACCCACTACCTGAACAAGGAAACCTCGATCCGTTCGTGGTTGCTGGCGACGGATCATAAGCGCATCGCGATGCTCTACCTGTTCACGATCATCTTTTTCTTCGTCATTGCCGCGGCCGCTGCCGGGATGATGCGCGCCGAGTTGCTCACTCCACGCGGCGACCTCGTGCTTTCCGAGACGTACAATAAATTGTTCACGATTCATGGCGTGCTGATGGTGTGGTTTTTCCTGATTCCGTCGATTCCCACGGTGCTGGGGAATTTCCTGATTCCGATGATGGTCGGCGCGCGGGACCTCGCGTTCCCCAAGCTCAATCTGCTGAGCTGGTACATCTTCATCACGGCCGGCGCGTTGGCGCTGTACGCGGTCGCCGCGGGCGGCGTGGACACCGGCTGGACTTTTTACACCCCGCTGAGCACGAAATACTCCAACGAGCATGTCATGGTCATGGCGCTGGGCGTGTTCGTTTCCGGCTTCTCGTCCATCCTCACCGGGCTGAATTTCATCATCACCATCCACCGGATGCGCGCCCCGGGGATGACGTGGCTGCGGCTGCCGCTCTTTGTCTGGTCGATCTACGCGACGAGTCTGATCATGGTTCTGGCGACCCCCGTGCTCGCCACGGCGATGGGCCTGATCGTCGTCGAACGCCTCTGGGGCGTCGGGATTTTTGATCCCGCGCTCGGCGGCGACCCCATCCTCTTCCAGCACCTCTTCTGGTTCTACTCGCATCCGGCGGTTTACATCATGATCCTGCCGGGGTTCGGGGTCATCAGCGAACTCATCACCTGTTTCTCGCGCAAGCAGATTTTCGGTTACCGCTTTATCGCCTTCGCCAGCATGGCCATCGCGGTGCTGGGCTTCCTCGTCTGGGGGCACCACATGTTCCTGAGCGGCCAGTCGCTTTACAGCGGGATGGTGTTTTCTTTCCTGAGTTTCGTGATCGCCGTGCCTTCCGCGATCAAGGTTTTCAACTGGACCGCCACTCTTTACAAAGGCTCCATCACCTTCGAGACCCCGATGCTCTACGCGCTAGGCTTCATCGGACTTTTCACGATTGGCGGCATGTCCGGGCTATTCGTCGCCGCTCTGGCGACCGACGTCCATCTGCACGACACGTATTTCGTGATCGCCCATTTTCATTACATCATGGTCGGCGGCATGGTGCTCGCCTTCATGGGCGGGCTGCACTTCTGGTGGCCGAAAATTACCGGTCGCATGTACCCCGAACACCTGGGGCAGCTTGCCGCGGTCACGACGTTCATCGGCTTCAACCTGACGTTCTTTCCGCAGTTCATCCTCGGCTATCTCGGCATGCCGCGCCGCTACCACGCTTATCCCCCGGAATTCCAGGTCTGGAACGTTCTCTCGTCCGCCGGTGCCACGATCCTCGCCGCAGGCTATCTCATGCCCTTCGGCTACCTGGTCTGGTCCCTCAAAAAAGGCAAACCGGCGGGCAACAACCCCTGGGGCGCGACCGGCCTCGAATGGCAGACGGCTTCCCCGCCGCCCGAGCATAATTTCGACCAGACCCCCGTCGTGACCGAGGAGCCGTACGCTTACCCGTTGCTGGCCTCGGTGGAGGAAACGCACCCGCGCCGCCAACCCGCCGCTCATGTCTGATTCCGCCGCCCTGCCGCGCCCGCCCCTGCGTCCGACGCCGCTCCCGGCGCGCGCGGAGCAGTTCGACGATCTCGATCAACAGACCGAGGTTGCCCACCTGGGCATGTGGCTTTTCCTCGGGACGGAACTCCTGTTTTTCGGCGCGCTCTTCGCCGCTTACACCGTCTACCGTTTTACCTATCCGCACGTTTTCGCCGAGGCCAGCCGCGAGTTGATGATGTGGGCGGGCGCGGCGGATACCGCCATCCTCATCGTCAGCAGTTTCTGCGTGGCGATGGCGGTGCACACCGCGCAAACCGGTGGCCGCCGCTGGCTGCTCACGCTGCTCCTCCTGGCGGGCGCGGGCCTGGGCGGGGCGTTTCTGGTCCTCCACGGCTACGAATACTACCGCGATTTCTCCGAACACCACGTTCCCGGTGGCCGCTTCCTCTGGGAAGGCAAGGCCCCCGGCAACAAGGTCCAGCTTTTCTTTGCCCTGTATTTTCTGATGACCGGACTGCACAGCCTGCACGTCATGATCGGCGTCGGCATCCTCCTGGTCATGGCCTTCCAAGCTTGGCGGAAGAAATTCTCGCCTGACTACTACACGCCGGTCGAAGTTTCCGGCCTGTATTGGCACTTCGTCGATCTGGTCTGGGTTTTCCTCTTCCCGTTATTTTACCTGATCGCGCCACGCTGACAACTCCCGCCTGGTCCCATGCCTACCGAAAGCGTCTCTGCCAAAACGTACTTCAAAACGTTCGCCGCTCTCTTCGGCCTGTTGCTTCTGACCGTCGGCGCGAACTTCGTGAATCTCGGTCCGTTCAACATCCTCGTGGCGCTGGCGATTTCGGTTGCCAAGGGCGCGCTCATCATCCTGTTTTTCATGGAGGTGCGTTACAGCCATCCCATCGTCTGGCTATTTGCCAGCGCCGCCTTTCTCTGGCTGGTCATCCTGCTGGTGATCACGATGACCGATTACGTCAGCCGCCCGTGGAGCGGCCCCCTCTGGACCCAGGAATTGCGCGGATCGAACCACATCGAATTTGCCCGCCCTCCCGATAAGCCGGGCCAATAAGCCCTCCGATCCGCCGGACAACCGTCGCCGTCCGGTCCGCCGATTCTCAAGGGACCATGGCCAACGAAAAATTCCCCGTCCGCCCCAGACTGCTGCTCGCCGACGTGGACGGCACGCTCGTCACCAAGGAAAAAAAGCTGACCGACCGCGCGGTTGCCGCCGTCAAAAAAATGCGCGCGGCGGGCATCGAATTCGCCATCACCAGCGGCCGTCCCCCGCGCGGCATGCAGATGCTGATCGAACCCCTCGCCATTACGACGCCCATCGCCGCCTTCAACGGCGGCCTCTTCGTCAAGTCCGACCTCTCCATCATCGCGGAACACGTGCTCGGCCGCGACGTGGTCGCGCCGATCATCAAGATCATCGAAGACCACCAACTCGCCGTGTGGATTTACCGTGGCAACGACTGGTTCGTTCACGAACGCCACGGCGCGCACGTGGACCGCGAGGAATGGACCGTCAAATTCGCGCCGCAGGTCGTCAGCAGCTACGAGGACAAAATGGACAAGGTAGCCAAGATCGTCGGCGTCGGTGACGATTTCGACGCCGTGGCGAAATGCGAGCAAGCCGTCCGCGCGGCCTACGGTCCGCAGATCGGCACGCAGCAATCGACGCCTCACCGCGACTCTGGCGCACACCCGACCGTCAGCGCTGCCCGCTCTCAGCCGTACTATCTCGACGTGACCCATCCCGAGGCCAACAAGGGCGGCGTGGTCGCGACGCTGGCGAAAATGCTCAACCTCCAACCGGAGGAAATTGCCACGATTGGCGACATGGCCAACGACGTGCCCATGTTTGAAAAAGGCGGCCTATCCATCGCGATGGGCCAATCCGGAGACGAGGTCAAAAGATCGGCTGTGGAGGTTACCACTTCTTCCGAAGACGAGGGGTTTGCCAACGCCATCGAAAAGTTCATCTTGGGCAGCGGAAACGATCCGTCGAGGTGATTTCTGGTCTCCCGTTGAAGTCCGCTGGTTCGTGCCGCGACGTATCAGATCAACACCACATGAAACTGGCTCTATCCTTCCTGTTGATCGTCACCGTCCTCCTCGCAGGGTGCGGCACCCGGGGTGCCAACAACGCATCACGGCCTGACTATTTTGCCAAACGCCAGACCGTTGTCGGCTCCAACGTCCCGATCCAACCCGGCCAACTGACCGTCAGCCCGACCGCCGCGACGGCTCCCGCCGAAAGCGTTTCCCGCGATGCTCCGTCGCTCTACCCGACCGAGCCGGTCGTCGGGCGGACCGACCGTGGCCGCGACCAGGGCACGCGCGCGGTCAACGTCGGGGCAGGGCCTCCCGGCTCCAACCCGGTGCCCGGCTCGACGCCTGGTCGGGATTGATCGGCCATCGTTTGCGGAAGCCCTCCGCTTCGGCCACCTTCTCCCATGCAAGCAACCGACCGCGTCAAAGAGATCCTCTCCTGGTACGGCAGCGATAATCCCGGCACGCTCGCCAATCTGGCGCGCATCAAGA
>CAXUHC010000022.1:0-15210 GCA_964250705.1 uncultured Chthoniobacterales bacterium
GCGCGAATCACCCGGCGCAACTCGCTGCGTATGCAGCGGCAGGCGCAAAAAGGCTAAGATTCGTTCCGGCCTCAGTTCCTGAGGTCGCTTTTGCGATCGAGCTCTAGAAGGTATGAAAGCCCATGAACCGTCAGGCGGTGCTGGTTCTTTTCACCGTCGATATAAAGCTGCATCAAGTGCTTCGAAAGACGCTCGCGTGCGCCTTTCATCTCGGAACGGTCTGCCAGCGCGCCATAAATGCTCAGCGCGCGGTCCACGGCGAGGGCAGGGGCAAGCAAAACCGGAATCTTCGAGGTGGAAATCATGGATACATCGCCTGGCAACCGCGCAAGACACCTAGCAACGCGGGAGAGCAATGGCAAGGCTCCTTTCTGCGCGGCCAACCCCGTTCACCGTCACCTTGCGCCGGAGGGTGCGCATGATTTAAGCTCATACGATCCCGCTCGATGACCGCACCGACGCCCACCCTTCACCCGCCGCACAAACGGCGACTCGCCATCGTGGGCGCCACCTATGCCACCGAGGAGCCGCGCAAGAAAATCGACCATCTCGCCCAACATTTCGCCCTGACGTGCCTGACCTCCAGCAGCTACACCGGCTACGGTCTGGTCAATCGCCTGGCGGACCAGCCAAAGCCGACCACTTACGCACTCGTGGGATTGCCCGCCGTGGGGGAGCCGGACAGCACGACGCGCTATCTGCTCAAAGGACTGAGCGAGGCGCTGAAACGTGCCCGGCCCGAGATCGTGCTGGTCGAAACTGAGCCCTGGGCGTGGTTGCGCTGGCAAACGTGGTGGAGCGCGCGGCGGCTGGGGTACAAGGTGCGCTTCGGCGAGTTTTCCTGGGAAAACGTCCGGCGGCCCGGGTTGAAGGGATGGTTGCTTTCCGCCGTGTATCGGCTGGCCGCGTGGACGGCGGATTTCGTCATCGCAGGCAACGACGACGCGGGCGGGTTTTTCCTGGAGGCAGGGGTGCCGCCCGAACGCTTGCTGGTCGCGCCGCAGCTCGGCGTGGACGAAACGGTGTTTCGTCCGGCCGACGCCGCCCTGAAGGCCAAGCGCCGGGCCGACTTCGGGCTGCCGGACCAGGCGTTTATCATCGGTTTCAGCGGGCGGCTGCTCGAAATGAAGGGGGTCGCGGACCTGATCGCAGCCGTGGAGCGTCTGCGTGCGCAGCCCGGCGGGGAAACGGCGCGGCTCGCGCTGCTGGGCCCCGGCGAGATCGGCCCGCTGCTCGGCGGGCGGACGGCGCAGCCGGATTGGCTGTCCGTCCACCCGGCGGTCCCGCACGCCGAGATGGCGCACTTCATCCAGGCGCTCGACCTTTTCGTCCTGCCGAGCCGGGAGTGGAACCGCCACGGCCACCAGTGGCGGGAACAGTTCGGACACGTGCTCATCGAGGCGATGGGGTGCGGGGTGCCGGTGCTGGGTTCGTCGTGCGGGTCGATCCCCACGGTGCTCGGCGATCCGGCGCAGATTTTCCCGGAAGGCGACATCGCGCGCCTGGCCGAAATGCTGCGCGCGTACTGTTTCGATGCGTCGCTCCGCGAGGCGACCGTGCGGCAGCAGGGGCAGCGGCTGCGCGCGAATTACACCAACGACGTGTTGGCGCGGCACTGGGCGGAATTTATCCTGCGCGTGGCGCGGTAGCGTTCAGGCCGGCAACACGCTGACCCCGCGCGCCCGCTTGCCGCGCAGAAGGTTCATCAGGGGAAGTTCGACGCAGCGGTGAACGATCTCGCCGGCCACGATGTTGAGCCCGAGCGAAACGACGATCATCCCGGCCAGGGCCGGTGCGCCGGTCAGGCCGAAGCGCCGGAATGCTACCCAAACAATCGAAACGACAAATAGATGCACCAGGTAAATGGAGTAGGAGGCGTTGCCGATTTCGAGCAGGAATTTCGGCAGTTTCCGGCCCAGGGATTCTTCGAGCGCCACGGCTCCAGCCACAATCGCGGCGGCCGGCAGTCCCCAGGTGAACGCCCGCGCGGCGTACAGCGGCAGTTGCAGGGTCAAGATGAGCGCGAAGCCGCCGATGAACAACGCGGCACCGGCGAGCGGGCCGGGCAGGCGGCGTTTGCAGGCAAATTGGGCGAGCAGAACCCCGTACAGGAATTCCAGCACGAGGGGCGACGCGAGGCTCGTCCAGGCTGGCCAGGAGGGATGATCGAACCAGCCGACGGCGGCGATGGTCCCCAGCGTCGGGACCAGAAAAGCCACCGGCGTCACTTCCAGAAAGAGCGCCAGGGCGAACAGGAGATAAAATACCATCTCGAAGTTGAGCGTCCAGCCGACGGCCAGCAGCGGGATGGGCGCGCCGCCGTCGTCGGCTGCCGGGATGAACAGGTAGGATGCGAGCACGTGCCAGGTGCTGCCCGGGCTCTGGTCCGCCGTCTGGGGGCCGAAATGGTAGCGCAGGAGCTTGAGGGTCGTGAAAATCCAGTAAAGCGGAATGATGCGGATGAACCGCCGCCAGAGAAACGCCCCGCCGGGGTTGGCGCGGCCCGCCAGGCCCGGCAGCGCGATCGCCATCACGAATCCGCTGATCACGAAGAAGATATCCACCCCGGCCTGTCCGTTGGGCCAGGGCAACGGCGCGTGCGGGGTCCCCAGGATACGGTCCCGCCAACTGCTCTCGGCATGATGCACCACCACCAGGAGGGCAGCGACCGCGCGCAGGGCTTGCACGCCGAAGTAGGTCCGGCTCGGGTTGCGTTCGGGGGTCACGGTGGAAACGTTATTTACCCGGGGGTGACGCCGGGGCGGGTACCACTTCCCCGCGCTGGTAGAACCGCCGCCGCCGCCAGGCGCTCGACCGTGCCGCGTACAGCGCCCGCAGCCACCGCAAGGGGACCACGGCGCGCAGGCCGCAGACCAACGCCAGCTTCAGGTAGCTGCGTGCGTACAGCCACAAACCCCAGACGCCCCAGTGCCGCCAATGCAGCCGGAAGCTCGCGCGGTAGTTGTAAGTGCTGTGAGGCCGGAGCAAAAGCTTCCACTGCTCCATCGGCGACTGTTCGTCGAGCAGCCACGAAACCGCCGCCGGTTGCAGGTTGTCGTCGTTGCGGCAAACCGCGGAACCCAGCAGATCAAGACCGAAGCCGCGCCGGGTCGCGGTCAAAGTGTAGTCCACGTCGAGCAGGGCATGGGGCAGCCGCGCGGCGTCGGGCAGGCCGATGGCCGCCACGACCTGCCGGGCAAAGACCACGCAGTTGCCCGCCGCCGCGTCGCAGGCCGCCACGCCGCCCGGTTCGGGGATCGGCACCGGTCGGAACCCCCGCCACGTTTTGCGGTAAGCGCCGTACCTGCCGCCGCTGGGAGTCATCGCCCAGCCAGCCGCGATTCCGCTGGTCCGGGCGGCGTGATCGACCAGTAGACGGATCGTGCCGGGGTCCGGCGAACAGTCGTCGTTGAGCCAGGCCAGAAAGTCGGCCCCCTCCTGCATGGCGGCGGCCATCCCCAGACGGATGGCCCCTCCCCACCACAGGTTGCCGTCGCCCGGAAGCATCCGCACGGACGGGAAGGCCCGGGAGACCGCCTCGCCGGTGCCGTCGGTCGAGCCATCGTCCACCACGAAGACCTGCGCCCAGGCCAGGACTCCCGCGCCTTCGAGTCCGGCCAGACAGCGCAGCGTCACCGCGCGCCGGTTGTGCACCGGGATGATGATCGCAGTCCGCGCCATAAACGGGCAACCCGGATGCCGGGCCCTAGCGGTCGGGCAGGGTGTAGCCCCCCAGGGCAGTCGTGGTCACGGGTCGCTTGACCTGTAGAGCCGCCGCCAGAGCCGCGAGGTCGAGCTTGGGCTTGATCAGCACGATGGGCTGCTGGTGGAAGGTGATCTTCAACAAGGCTCCCGCGCAGATCCAAAAGATAAAATTGACCGGGAAGATGTCGATGTGACTCTGCATCAACGCACCCACGAACAGGTTGGAAAAGATGAAGGCAAGCAGCAGCGAGGCATACCGTCGATCTTTTTTGTCCGTGGCGCGCCAAACCAGCCGGTGGCTCATGGTCAGCACGACCACGATCACCGTGACGAAGGCGGTCAGGCCGACGAAGCCGTAGGAGATGATGGATTGGGTGATGGCATCGTGCGCGGGCATCGACATTTTCTCCTCGGTCGTCAGCCCGAAAAACGACCAGATCGCCCGGTTGTCGCGCAGGTTCTCGAAGCTGTAGAGACGGTCGTTGAAAGTCTGCAACACGAGCGCGCGATCACTGGCGCCGGGCATGGCGGCCTGGAGGGAGGCTTCCCATTCGGGCAGCTTGGTGTAGATCGTCTCGGCGTTGAAGATCAGGAGCAAGCCGCCGAGCAGGCACAGGGCATAGAAAACGACGGTGCGCGTCACCGAGCGGAACGCGAACGCCCCGAGAAAGGAAAAGCCAACGACCAGCCAACCCGTGCGCCGCAGACTGATGATCGTAGCCCCGCAAAACAGGATGAAGAGAATCCGGGAGCGATTTTTGAGAATTTTTTGCCAGGTGCCCCGGTAAGGCAGTTGACTTTGCAACAGACTAATGATCGCGCAACACGCCATCGTGACCGAGAAACTGTGGTTGGAATTGAGCGTGGAAAAGACGCGCCCGCTTTCCAGGTAATCGCCCGAGGTGATCGTCAGGCCGCTCAGGAGATAACGCTCCTCGAAGTTGGAAAGCCCGAACGCCAACTGCCAGAAGCCGTAGATCGCCACCGGCGCAAAAACCAGGACGCACGCGCGCAGCAGGGTGGCAATATCCTCGGTCGCGGGGAAATACACCGGGATGAGCAGGATCAGACACAGGTAGATGCAGGCCTCGGAAAGGTTACGCAGCAGGCCGAGCCGGGATTCCTCGTTGTGCAGGATACCGCTGAGCACGATGAGCGAGCAGATCGCCATCATGATGATGAAAAGCGTCCGCTCGCCGGGAATGGCGGCCTTGCGGCGAAAGACGAGTCGGCTGCCGAAGGTGCCGAGCACCGCGCCGGCCATCGTCACAGGAGCGACGGCGAGCACGCTGGCCACGTCGAACATGTTGACGGCGTCGAAAAGGATGAGCGTGCGCTTGACCAGATCGAGAATCGGACACATGCACAGCACCAGGTAGATGCCTACCTTGGGCGAGATCATCGCGGTGATGAACGTGGCGGCGGCCACGTAACGCATCAGGATGGAGATGCCGTTCGCATCCGAATCCGTGACCTGCACGCCGATCATCACCGAAAAAATGCAACCCAGGCCCAGGATGATGAACTTGACGATCTGGTTGGTGAACAACCCGAGTTTTGAGCCACCGGAGGGGAGATCGAGAGCGGAAGAGTGAGAGGCCATAACGCGCGACGCTGGACGGTACCTCATAGCGGCAAACGTGCCGCAATGCAAGCGCGCCGCGAAAGACGATCCGGCTTGCGATGGCCGGGCGGGCACCGTTAACTGCGGCATGATGCGCGTACTCGTCGACCACGGCCTGCCCTTCGCCTTCGCACACGGCGGCCATCGCACCCAGATCGAGCAAACCCGCCTGGGCCTGGAGGCAGCGGGCGCCGGGGTCGACTGGCTGCGTTGGTGGGACCCTTCCCAGGCCGCGGACGTGTTGCACGTCTTCGCGCCCTCGGAAATTTCGTACCTGCGCGCCGCCCGCGACCAGGGGCGCAAGGTCGTCATGACCTCGCTGCTGACCGCCGAGTGCAACCAGCCGCCGTCCCGCTGGCGGGCCAAGCGCGCCAAACTCGCGTTGCTCGACCGGCTGCCGGGCTTCGGCGGCGTCAACGCGACCCTGCCGTGGAAGGTGTTCGACCTCGTCGAGTTGAACATCGTCGGGCTGGAGATCGAGGCGCGCGTGCTGCGCGAGGTGTACCATGTGCCGCCCGAAAAAATTGCCGTGGTTCCCCTCGGCCTGCCCGACGCTTATCTCCACCAGCCTCCCCCCGTGCCGGACCGCTCCGGGGCGCGTTGGCTGGTCTGCACGGGCACCATCACCGCCCGCAAGCGCACGAACGATCTCGCCCGGCTGGCCCACCGCGCGGAAACCCCGATCCTTTTCGTGGGCAAGGGTTACCGCCCCGACGATCCGTATTTTCTGGAGTTCCAATCCCTCGTGGATGGAAAGTACGTCCAGCACCAGGGGCACGTCGACGGCGAGGCGGAGATGATCGCCCTCTACCGGGCGGCGCGGGGGTTCGTCATCTTCTCGGACATCGAGAACTGGTGTCTGTCGGCGCACGAAGCCGCCGCCTGCGGGCTGCCCGTGTTGTTGCGTCCGCTGCCCTGGGCGCACGAGCGCTTCGGCGACCAGGCCACCTACTTCACCGGCGAACCCGCCGCAGATGCCGTCGTCCTGCGCCGTTTCCACGAAACAGCGGGAACGGCCCCCGCACCGGACGTTCGGCAATGGAGTTGGGCGGAAATCGGGACGCTGATGCTGGAGGCGTATCGCCGGACCGGATGATGGCCAGGGCGGACAGGGGCCGGCTCAACGCTTCAACCGCGCGTGCCTTGGTCCAACCAAATGTTGTCCACGGCGGATGGCTGCTCCGTCTGCCGGGCAAGGCGCGCCGTTTCCCAGCCAGGGTATCGGGAATGCATGGCCAGGGTGGTCTTTGAGAGCGTGGCGATGGGCTGCCGGTCGGAAAAAGTCCGCAACGCGTCGGCCACGTTGTCGCCGCCGCCGAAGTAATTGCCGACCCGGCAGTCATGCCAGAGGATCACGCCCGTCTCGCTCAGCAGACCGAAAGCGGTTTCCGTGTCGTGAAGGACCGACTCGTAATCGTGCAATGCGTCCACGAAAATCAGGTCGAAACGGTCGCCCGGCGTGAATAGCCCCGGCGCGATGGCCCCGGTGACCTTCGAGATTTTGGCCGCGCACGGCAGCCCTTCGTAGGCGGCACCGTGACGCGGGTCGATGTCCACCGCGCAGATGCGGGTGTCGGGGCCGGTGTTCTCGGCCAGCAGCCGGGCGGTTTCGCCACGGTAGCTGCCGAGTTCCAGAATGCGGCGGCTCTCGAAACCCAGCGCCGCCTTGAGCAGCGTGAACACGTCCGCCAGCGGCGTGGACCAACCCCCGGCGGGGCTGCGGGCGATGCGCACCTCGGTCTCGTGGTAACGCGGAATCGCCGCCGGGGGGTCCAACACGGGCAGGCTCTGGCGGTACTTCAGCCGCCGCGAGAGCATGGCGTCGACGCCGTGGCGCCGCCCGCTCGCCTGCCAGAGCAGCCGCAGGAGTTTCGTCGAGTACGGTTCGGGAATCTTGGCCACTTGTAAAGGCCGTCAGAATTTCACATCGGAGACGCCGGAGGCGAGATTTTTCTTCAAAAACGCCCGGGCCTTGCGCCGCCCACGCATGATGGCGAGGTGAAACTGCCGCTCCGTGCGCCCGAGCAGCGGCAGCTTGAGCACGTCCTTAAGGTTCTGCACCCATTGGCGCGAGCGCGTGGCCTGGGGAGTTCCCCGGACATGGTTGAGCACCCACTCGGAGAACATGTTGCCTTCCCAGAGGCGCAGCAGGTAAGCCCGCTCCACCCTTTTGGCCGCGAACACATGGGTCATCCCGAGCCGGACGAACACCCCGGTGCCCAGGCCGAGATCACAGGCGGTCAACGACAGATCGACGTCTTCTCCGCCGATCAAAGCCGTGTTTCCGCGCCGGCCCAGGGTGCGCCGCAAGGGGGTGGCGTCGGTGTTCCGCATCCATTGTTGGGCGACGGCGCGGCGGACCGTCATGCCCGCCGTCGGGGGCACACTGCGGTTGCCGTGACGGAAGTTGGACCAGACATCGTGGGGCAATTCGTAATGCACGAGCAGTTCCGTCCGGGCAAGCAGGTCGGGCTCGGGGGGCTGCTCGAACTCCGCCTTGATGCGCGCCGGTCCGAACACGCCGAGGTGCGGGAATTCGCGGGTAAGCTCCAGACTTTTCTCGATGAAGTCGGTTGCCAGCACGTTGTCGTCGTCGACGAAGAGGATCAGCGCCGTCTCCGTGTCGCGCACGGCCCGCCGCCGGGCTGCGCTGACGCCGAGTTCGGATTCGACCAGGAAGCGGCTCCGGGGATGCCAGCCGAGGTCCAGAAACGAGGAAACCGGCGGCTCGCTGCCGTTGTCCACGATCAGCAAATCCCATTCGGTCGCGGGGGTGGTTTGCGCGTGCAGGGAATCCACGACGCGCTGGAGGACGGGGCGGCGTGGGTTGTGGGTGCAGATGACGACGGAAAGGGAAGGCTCGGCCATAGGTCGGAAAATGAAAAAGTTTAACGTGCGGCGACCCGGGCGAGAAATTCACGCAGCGGCGCGAACACGGCTTCCGCCGACAGATGTTTCTGCGCCCAGGCGGCCTGTTTGTCTCGATCAGCGCGGCGGAGGTCGGGCGAGTTTAGGAGGGCGACGACGTGAGCGGCGAAACCTGCCGCGTCGTCGGCCACCGGCACGATCCCCGTGGCCGCCAGCTCGGTAAAACCCTGGACGCCCGTGGAAGTCGTCACCATCGGGCGTTGGTAGCCGAGGGCTTCCACGAGCTTGATCTTCAGACCCGTGCCGGACAGAATGGGAATCAAACACAGCGCGGCTGCCTCGTAAAATGGCCGCAGTTGCCGCACCCGGCCCATGAAACGGCAGCGCCTCTCCGGAGGCGGAGGAGAGACCTTTTGGCAGACCTCGCCGCACACCGTCAACCGGGCGGTGGGAATTTCTTCCAACACGAGCGGCCACACCTCGGCCAGCAGCCATTCCAACCCCCACACGTTCGGGAGTTGACCCCCGCCGACGAGCAGACAATGGCCGGGTTCGCCTTCCGAGGTGACGGGGCTGCCGACCGTGATCGGGCAGGGGGTCGTCAGCACTTCCTTGTGGGGCAGCATGCGAAGGATTTCCGCGGTCTCTTCCTTCTGGATCGAAACCACCGCGTCCGCCGCGTCGAGCAGGGCGGTTTCCGCCTCGCGGCTGACCTGGCCGCCCAGACCCCGCAACGCCTTGCCGCGCAGGTGCATCAGGTCGATGGAAACGATGACCCGCCGCCCGCCGGGCCAGCCCGGGCGGAGACGTTGAAACAACCGCGCGTTGAAATTGTAGTCCGCGATGGTCACGTCGGGCTTGAGCCGCGCCAGCGTGTCGCCCGCCCAGCGAATCTCCGGGTCCGCCGGGTACGGGATGCCGCCGTCGGCGGGGTCGCTCTCGTCCGCCGGGGGCGGCGCGGGACGCCACCGCCGGGTGAGCTTGCGCCAGGTGGCGGCGACGATTTGCCACGGACGCCGCCGCAGGTTATCCGCGAGCATCAGCGGACCGACGCGCGAGCCCCCGGGACTCCACACCGGACAGCGGAACCCGAACTTGCTCGACAGGATGATCCAGGGGTTGGCCGGGCCGAGGTTGGCCTTCAACCACAGAAAATGCACTTCGTGCCCCTCGTCGATGAGGAACCGGAGAATCTCGTGACAATACACGTTGCCGCCGTGGACGTTGCGCGCGGGCAACGACTGGCTGACATAAGCGATGCGGAGACGGGGCGCGGGTGACATCACGTTTTGCGGCGCGCCGCCCCCCTCGACGACCAGCGGGCGGCCACGGCGCGGCCTTGCCTCAGCGCATGCCAACCGGCGTAAACGGCGCGGGCCACCCTGGAACGACCCGCCCGCTGCAGCAGCCGGAACTCGAACGGCTCCTGCTCCGGCGGCAGGGCGGGCCGGGCGTCGAAGCGGGTGACCAGGCTCTCGATCCGCCGGTCCACCCCGGCGTCGAACGGCTTGCCAGCGCGGTACGCCGCCAGCATGGCCTCGCGTCGCCAACGGCGTCCCCAGTGGATCGCACAGGACGCAAACCACCGCCGCAGGACCGCCGCCAGCGCCGGATCACGGTCACCCAGACCCGCCAGCAACTCGCCGTATTGCTCCAGCCCGTGAAAAAATTCCTCCATCGTGCACCCCGTCGAGGCGCTGGAAACGTGCCAGCGATAGGAGAAGACTTCGTCCGGCGCCGTCGCCCGGTAGGAAGCGCCGATAGCCTGGAGAAAAAGGGCGTCGTCGGCAAAGAGCAGCTTCCGGTACGGCGGCAACCCTCCCAACGCATCGTAAGCGGCGGAACGCAACACGTGGCCGGTGCCGAAGGAATCGCGCAGGGCGCACAACCGGACGGCCAGAAAATCCGCGGCGGTTTCGCGCGCCGGCATGGGTCGGCAATGGCGGTAGAACGCGCCGTCGGCGTCGATGAGACGGAAGTGCGTCATGTAAAGCCCGGCGTCGGGATGCTCGCGGATCAGGGCGGCGATCACCTCCAGGAACCCGGGGTCGAGCAGGTCGTCGTGACCGATGGTGGTGAGGAATTCGTTTTTGGGGATGGTCAGGATGCGCGCCCAATTTTCCTCGATGGGAAGCAGGCGTTCGCTGCGGTAAACGGTGACGCGGGGGTCGCGCACGGTCCGGAGCCATGCCGCGCCCTCGTCGTCGCTGGCGTTGTCGAGGATGGCCAGATCGAAGTCGCCGCAGGTCTGGGCGAGGATGCTCTCCACGCACAGGCGCAGGTAGCGCCCGCCGTTGCGGACCGGCAGCGCGATAGTGAAAGGTTTGCGACGCGGTTCCACGGCGAGTTTTCAGACGGGTTCTTCCACGCCCCAGGCGTAGCGCGCCAACGCGCGGCGTTCCGCCGGAGAGCCGTCCGCATAATGGCGGGTGCGGTTGTCCGCGACCAGCAGGTTTTCCTGGTTGCCGCTGCGATAAATCCGGCTGACGGGCCAATCCCCCCACTGCCAGGCGCGTCCTTCGCGGTCCACGAGGCACGGCTGGAAACCTGCCCGCACGGCGTGGGTCGTCAATCCGCGCCGGCCGCTTTCGAAGCGGAGGGCCTGGTCTTTCGTGCGGATGCGGCCGGGCCGCAGCGAGCGCAGGAAGGCAGCCTCGACCAGAAAGGCGTTGGTGCGCACGTGGGGGTTCGGAAAGACCGGGAAATGCCGGAGCGCCAACCCCTCACTCCACCAGCGCCGGAGTTGCGTGCGGATGCCGTGCGGGGTCCACCAGCGCGGCAGCGGGTTGAGCCGATGCCACCGTCGGAGAAACGTGTGGTGTCCCTCCCAACTGCCGGTCGCGCCGACCAGACGCACGTTCCCGGACTGCACCTGCGCGGACATTTTCCGCAACCAGTCCGCACCCAGGATGACGCTGTAGGAATTCAAAAAGCAGAGCCAACGCTCGGCGCAGGATTCGGCGGCCCGCAGGTAAGCCGCGATGTCTTGCACCGGCTCCGGCAGCCAGAGCGTGGAATGTTCCAGCCCTGCGAGCAACCGTAAATGAGGCTCCGTTTCCGGTTGGGACGCGAACCCGTTGAAAACGATCAACAAGCGGTGCGCGGTCCCGGCAGGATGCCGACGATAGGAATCTAGGAAAGCCTGGAAGGGACCCGGCCCCAGCGGCGCCCAGACCAGATGGACCACGCAGACATCGGCAGCCGTGGTGACGGAGGGCTCGCTCATCGCGGCACCGGTTTCCCGTCGCGGCGGCGCAGACCGACGCAACGCTGCAACTCCTCCTCCAGCCGGTCCACGCTCGGCTCGACGCCCCAGCGTTCGGCGACGTGCGCGGCGGCGCGTCGGCCCATCTCGCGGGCCTCGGCGGGATGGTCCAGCAGCCGGGTCAACGCGTGCGCGAGACGGGAGGGGTCCCGGTCCGCGACGAGGCCGTTGACGCCATCCAGGATCGTTTCGCGCACGCCGCCCTCGGCTACCGCCACGACCGGCGTGCCGCAGGCGTTCGCCTCCAACGGGGCGAGGCCGAAAGGTTCCAGGCGCGAGGTGTAGAGCATCACCGCCGCTTCGTTGAGCAGTCCGACGACCTCGTGGTCGGGCAGCAGCAGTTTGATTTGCAGGTCCACGGCCCGGTCGCGCGCCAGACGCTCCATCTCCTCGATGTAGGCGCGGCTGGAGGAATTGGCGATCCACACCAGCGGCGGGCGCGGCCCGGGCAGGCAGCCCACCGCTTCGACGGCGGTCTCGATGCCCTTGGTGCGATGAAACGCCGCCAGGCCGACGACCATGCGCCGCCGTGCGCGCTCCTGGGGGCGGAACAACCCGGTGTCGATGCCCAGGTAACACACGCGCGAATCCAGTCCGTAAGCCTTGAGCACGCTTTCCCGGCTGTAATACGAGTTGACCAGGATCGTGTCGAAAGCGGCGGCGTTGGTGAGTTCCTCCCGGGCACGCTGCCGCAGGACGACGTTGCGCAGCAGGTCCTGCTGTTGACGCCGGAGATGGCGGGGATGCCACGAGGGCAACCCGTCTTCGGGTAGCGCGATCCAGGGCGGCACCGGCATCGCCTCGAAGAGATGGCGCGAGGGTTCCTGCAAGTAGAGCAGCTTGGGCGAATCGACGAAACGTCCGATGAACGGCGACGCGTAATGCTGGCAGGTGTTGGCAAACACGACGTCGAAACCGCCGCGCCGGATTTCTTCCGCGCATTGCCGCGAATGCGCGATCATGCCATCGGCCTGGGGGTCGGTCGCGCCGAAAAAACGGCGCAAACCCTCGCCGAGACGCTTCCCCGTGCCGGGCCAGCCGGGCAGCGGGCGGACGTGTTCCTGGACCAATTCGCCGAGCGGCAGATAGGTGGAGTCGGCGGCGTCCGGGCACCAGGACTCGACGTGGTGCCCGCGCGCGACCAGCCCGGCGACATGATAGTGCAGGACGCGCTTGGCCCCGCCGTTGGGGAGGTTATGCCAGACCGCGATTTTCAAGGTCGGAGTTGCATGCTAGGACAAGAGAGTTTCGGTCAGTGACCGCTAAGCAGGAAGCGCAGGAAGCGATCATCCTTGCGTTTGGGACGCGGAAAACGATTCGCGAAGTCGATGGCCTCTGCCCGGTCAGCAAAATCGAACGCGATGAAATCGTGAGGCGGATAGATTCCAAAGTAGCGAGCCAGCAGTTTCCACCCCCGGTGGGTCGGGCGCGCGATGAGGGTGGTCCACAAGCGCGCCTTTAGCTTGACGACCGCTTTCCGAAGGAGCGCCCCCACTGATTTGCCTTGGAGGCGTTTATGCCAGGGAGGACGGGAAGGTGCGCCGCGCCAGCCTTCGGACGCCAGAAGCTTCCGCATTTCGTCGCGCAGAACCGGGTTTTCCAAAGCCTCCACGTCGGCGGCCATGTACTGAAGATACTTTTCCCGGTCCACCGGCGGGAGCTTGGGCGTTTCGGGAATTTCCTGCCGTACGAAGCAATATTCGTGGATGATCGCGTTGCCTACCGTCATGATGGCGGGAACGGGGGCGGCGAAGTTGAATGCTTTCCCGCCGAGGTTGGCGATAAAGTCGAGATGATCCTTGGTGGCGATGCCGCGCGCCTGACTTTCCCCGTTGCTGCGACCCAACGCATAGTGGAGCAAGGGATAGGAATCGTAGTACCTGATGCTTTCGCTCATCTCCAGCGAGCGGTAGCAAAAATTGAAATCCGGTGCGATGGAATCGAACAGATTGCCGTAGCGCCGATCCAAAGCCTCGAAGACGTAACGCGGCACGATGCAGTTCATCATTCTCGGCAAACTGACGTGCATGGCCATCTGCGACGAAAGATAGAGCAGATGGGACGAATTCAATTCGATGACCTGCCCCGTCCAGGCGCTTTGTTCCAGTCGTACCGGTTCATGATGGTCCACCAGACGGTTGTGCCCGTAAGTGAAAATCTTGTCCGTGTGACCCCGCCAGACTTTCACGAGATCGGCAAACCGCCCTTCCAGAAAGATCATGCGATCCGTCAGCAGAAGCACATGGGTCGCGCCCTCTTGCCGAAGGGCCTGCCGGACGGCCCAATCGTAGTGCTTCGTCATCGACAGCGGCTCGGGTGGACGGACGTATTGAACGTACTCGTTGGCCAGTGCGGCACAGAATTTTTCGAGTTCGGTTAGCTCGGATTCCGAAGTGGAATTGTCGGAGACAATGATTCGAATGTCCGGGCTTGCCTGCGAGAGCACTGAATTGATTGCGTTAACCGCCAGTTCCGCACGGTTTCTCGTGGGGATGAGAACGATTAATTTCGTGGATTCCATGTTGCGTGCGTGCGTCGAAAACTATTCTTCGATACGTTGGAACACTAGCGTGTAAGTACTACCCCGTAGGGGTTGCGTCTCGTACGGCGAGACTAATCGAGTGACGATGTCTCCAAGTCTACGCATCCAAAGCTTAGCCCGGTGGCCGGGGACCAGTTTGCTTAGAAACACTTGCCAGCCAAAGTTGTTCCAATGGAGACAACCTCCATCGTTGGTTGACTCCGATATCAATTTGATTCGGAGTTGATCACCCAAGGTACGCAGGAGTGAAACCGGAATAATAGATAGATGCCTTGGAGCGTCCAAATGAGGCCACCGCCTGCCAAGCAATTGGAATTGAAGAGAGTCGGGATTGGGAGCCGCGAGGATCAAAATCCCCTTTGGATTCAGATGTTGTGCCAACGCGCGCAGCGTTGTCCATGGCTCGGGCAAATGCTCAATCACCTGCCAAAGCGCGATCACATCGTAGGTGCCCAGTTGCTCCAAAGCTTTTACCGGGTCTGTCTCATTGATGGCGCGTACTCCGACGATGTCAGTCAGGAACTGACAGCAGCGCGCATCCATCTCGATCACATCGACTTCAAATCCGGCTTGCTTGGCGAGATAGGCAAAGCCGCCGTATGAACTGCCGATTTCCAGCACCCGCCCCGACTTCACATGGTCCTGCACAATCGGGATTTTGTACGCCTCGACCCTGCTCGCTTCCTCCGCTTCTCTGATCGAAGTTGGAATGGTATGAAAATTATCGGGATAGTACTTGCCAAGGTCTACCGGATGAGGTGACAAAAAGACCAATCGGCATTCTGGACAGCGATAGTAGGTAAATACATCTTCGCTGATCCGCCGGTTCAAATCCTTCGCGCGAAATAGACGCGGAGCCGCATTCTGGCAAAATGTGCAAACGGCGGCCTTCATAGATTTCAGGGAAGACCGTTGCGGATGGTTTCGCGTGATGAAACCGATGGATCGCTCGCGCGATAAACCGCGTCGTTCGTCCAGCTTAAAATTGGCCGCACGACGCCCGGCAGCGTCCCGGCGAATTCACCACGCGCGGTGTCGCCCTTTTGTTCGTCCAACACCTGAAACGCGACGGCGTCACGTTCGTAGAAATGCGCGCTGGTCGGGTTATACGAACTGAGCGCCACGCCCACGAGAAACGAGCCCTCCGCCAGCAAGTTCCCCGGAATCCAACCGGTGCGCCGGTGCCGCCCGGTCTCGCGCGGCTTA
>CAXUHC010000022.1:15220-19114 GCA_964250705.1 uncultured Chthoniobacterales bacterium
GGTCTTGTCTGAAAGGGCTGCCGGTGGCTTGCCCCGCCAGTCGTCCTGCCAGTCGTGCGGATGGCACACGCAAATCCCTTCCTCGTTGCTCACCACGAAATTGAACACCAGCACGTGCCCCGGCTGGAGCACGTCGAATTCGATTTCGATGCCCACCGGACGGCGGATATCCACGGCTTCTGCCGTGTGGCCGTTTTCGTCGACCACGCGGGCCGTCCGCAGCCGCGCAATCTCGTTGCCGGGCGCCTTGGCGGCATCGGGCCACTCGCGCACCGCCGTGGTGCCCAGGCCGCTGTTGAGGTAGACGCCCACCATCTTCTGCGCCGGGCCATCACCCACGACCCGACCGTCGCTCAGCATGATCGCCCGCTGGCACAACCGCGTGACGGCAGACATGTTGTGGGAAACGAAAAGCACGGTCCGCCCGCCTTTGCCCACATCCTGCATCTTGTTGAGGCATTTCTTCTGGAAGTTGGCGTCGCCCACGGCGAGGACCTCGTCCACGATCAGGATTTCCGGCTCCAGGTGCGCCGCCACCGCGAAGGCGAGGCGCACGTACATGCCGCTGCTGTAGCGTTTGACCGGCGTGTCGAGGAACTTTTCCACCTCGGAAAAGGCCACGATCTCGTCGAACTTTGCTTTGATCTCCACCCGGCTCATGCCGAGGATCGCGCCGTTGAGGAAGATGTTTTCGCGGCCCGTCAGCTCCGGGTGAAAGCCCGTGCCGACTTCGAGCAGGCTCGCCACGCGTCCCCGGATACGGATGCTCCCCCGCGTGGGGTCGGTGATGCGGCTGAGCACCTTGAGCAGCGTTGATTTACCCGCGCCGTTGCGGCCGATGATGCCGACGACCTCGCCCTGGTGAATCTCGGCGGAGATGTCGTGCAACGCCCAGAATTCCTCTCCGGCGGACCCGGCGGAAGCGGCTCCGGGACGGCGGCGCAAGCGGTCCAACCCCCCGCGCAACGCTTCGGTGATGGTTTCCCGGAAAGTCTGGTTGCGCCCGGAGGATGCCGCTCCAAGCGTGTAACGCTTGGCGACATGCTCGACACGGATCACGGGTTCGGTCATAGGGCGGTCAAAAACGGGAGCTACCGGCGTGCAGAAAGGCAGAAAACATGCCAGCACTCGACCGGACTGGCCAGTTTTTTCCCCGGCCCGGGTGCGAAACGGTGCCCCCGTCGTTCATACGGCGGCACCCGGCGCGAGGGTATCCACCAGCGTGCGGAGGCCGGCGGCCAGGTCGTGGGCAGGCGTCCAGCCGGTCTGCGTGCGCAGTTTCCGGGCGTCGGCCACGACGTGGTGGAGCGGGTCGGGCGAGGGGGTAGCGCTCTCGCCGATCAATTCCTCCCGCCCCAGCAGCCGCCCGAGCGTGCGGGCGATGTCGCGCACGGGCGTGCCGTCGCCGGTGCCCAGGTTGATCGTGCCGGGGAGTCGGCGTTCCAGCACGTCCAGAATCGCGGCGGCGAGATCGTCAATGAAGATGTAGTCCTTGGTGCTGTCGGGGGTCTTGAGCAGGACCGGCTCCCCGGCCAAGACTTTGCGCGCCAGGGAGGTGCAGAGCCGGGCGGGGTGTTCGCCGGGGCCGTAGGGATAGAACACCCGGCCCCAGGCGAAGCGGAAGGCGTCGCCGGCGATTTCGGTCTCGACCGTGCGGCGCAGGGCGTCCTTGCAGCGAGCGTAGAGAAAGGTGGGTGCGAGCGGGGTGGAGTCCTCGCGGAGCGGTTCGCCGGTGATGCGGTACTCGATGCAGGTGCCCAGGCCGAGCGCATGGGGGACGCCCAACGCGGCGAGACGGCGGAAAAGCTCCACGCTCCAGCGGAGATGATCCTCGTTGAGGGGGGAGTCGAGGTAGACGCCCGGTTCGGCGATCCAGGCGGAATGCAGGCAGGAGTCGGGCGCGAATCGTTCGATCTGCTCCCAGGGCGGGGTTTCCAGGGTGCCGGGCAGCCAGCGGAGCAGGCCGTCGTCTGCGTCCGGGCGGGGTTGGCGGGTCAGGGCGGCGACCCGGTGTCCGCGCGCGCGGGCGAGCCGGACGACCGCCGCGCCGATGAAGCCGGTCGCGCCGGTGACGAGCAGGTTCATGTCAGCGAGAGTTCGCGCAGGCCGGGCAACGCGGCGTCTCGTTCGGAAACCTGCGCGACGGGCAGCGGCCAGCGGACGCCGACCTCCGGGTCGTCGTGGCGCAAGCCGCGCGCGAGGGTGGGAACGTATTCCGACGACATCTGGTAAAATACCTCGCAGTCCTCCGTCTGACACTGGAAACCGTGGGCGAAACCGCCGGGGACGTAAAGTTGACGGTGATTGCGCGCGGTGAGTTCAAAACCTTCCCACCGGCCAAAGGTCGGCGAGTCGGGGCGCACGTCCACGAGGCAATCGAAGATCGCCCCGGCGGCGCAGCGGATGAGTTTGATCTCGGGCTGAGGCTCGGCCTGGAAGTGCATCCCGCGCACGGCCCCGCGCTGGCGGGTGAGCGTCAGGTTGCACTGTGGCCAGCGGGTGTTGAGACCGGCCTGGGCGAACTCGCGGTCGCAGTAGGTCCGGGCCAGGAAACCGCGCTCGTCGCCGCGCGGCTCCAGTTCGATGAGGAATAGCCCGGCGAGGGTGGTGGGGTGAAATTTCATGGAACCTTCGATCAGGGCCGGAAATCGTCCGCAGATTACGCAGATTTTCGCAGATTGGAAGAAGAGGAAATTTTCCTCCCCTCACCTTCTTCCAATCTGCGAAAATCTGCGTAATCTGCGGACAGCTTCTGTTTCGGTCAGGCTGTCACCGTTCCTCCACCTTCGGGATCGGGACGATGAACTTGCCGCCGCGCGCCCGGTATTCGGCCTGTTGCGCGAGGATTTCGTCGGCGAAGTTCCACGTCAACAAGAGGCAATAATCCGGCTGGCGGGCAAGGAGTTCCTCGGCGGCGACGATGGGCAGATGCAGGCCGGGGCTGAAGCGGCCCTGCTTGTACGTCGAGCGGTCGGAGACGAATTCCAGCCACTTCGGGTCGGGCGAAACGTAATTGAGCAGCGTGCTGCCTTTGGCCGACGCGCCGTAGGCGGCGACGCGCTTGCCCTGTTTGTGCAATTCCTCCAGCCGGGCGTAGACGTGGGAACGGATCGTGTCGGCGCGGGTGGAATAATCGCGGTAATATTCCGCCGTGTTGACGCCGTGGGCCGCTTCCTCTTCGCTGAGCGCCGCCACGGAAGGCTGCACCGTTTGCTCGCCCAGGCGGCCCGCGAAAAGGCGCAGCGAACCGCCGTGAATGGGGACGCGCTCGACGTGGAAAATCTCCAGGTTGTGCCGCCCGAAGAGTTGGAGGAGCGGGATCAGGAAAAAGTAGAAAACGTGCTCGTGGTAGATCGTGTCGAACTCGCAGTTTTCGATAAAGTCGCCCGCGTAGGGAAACTCAAGGACGATGCGCCCGCCGGGCTTGAGCAGCGTGCCGAGTCCGGCCACGAAATCGTTGGTGTCCGGCGCGTGGGCGAAGACGTTGTTGCCGAGGATCAGGTCGGCGGCCTTGCCCTCGGCGACGAGGGTTTCGGCGACCGTTTTGCCGAAGAACTCGACGCGGGTGTCGATGCCGCGTTCCCGGGCGACTTTGGCGATGTTGGCCGCGGGCTCGATCCCGAGGCAAGGAACGCCTTGTTCGACGAAGTTCTTGAGGAGGTAGCCGTCGTTGCTGGCGATCTCGATGGCCAGGCTCTGCGGCCCAAGGGCGAAATCCTTGACGTAACGGTCCACCGCCGTTTTGGCGTGGCGGAGCATGGCGTCGGAGAACGACGAAAAGTAAAGGTACTCGGAGAAGAGTTCGACCGGCGGCACCAGGTCCACGATTTGCAATAGCCAGCAACGGTGGCAGACGGCCATGCGCAACGGGAAGCGCGGCTCGGGTTTTGCGAG
>CAXUHC010000022.1:19124-19649 GCA_964250705.1 uncultured Chthoniobacterales bacterium
GGCGCGGGGCAGATTGTTGGCGAGCGGTTGCAGGCCCAGGTCAAGGACGAGTTCGCCGTCCGTGCCGCCGCAGGAACGGCAGCAGAAGACGAAGGGCACGTTGGAAGAGACGGATGGAAGAAGGCTCATCACATTAAGAGGTCAGACTGCCCACGCGACGCGTTTGGCCGCGGCGGCGGCGGCATAATCGTGGAGTTGTTGCAAGGTGAGCGGAAGCAGCGCGGCGGGATCGTTCTTGGGGGCGAGGGCGTGGCGCTCGTGGTACCACGCGGCGGTGCGGCGCACCGTTTCCTCGAACGGCCAGACGGGCGACCAGTTCAGGACGGCGTCCGCCTTGTCGATGGCCAGATTGAGCCGGGCCGCCTCGTGCGGCTGCTTGCCCTGTTTACCGCTGAGATCCTCCCATTGGCCGCCGGGCCAGTGACACAGAAACTCCGTGACCAGCGCGGACACGGGCCGGTTCGCGGCGGGGCCGGGGCCGAAATTGAAGGCGGTTTCCAGCCGGTGGCGTTCGTCAGCGTCCCC
>CAXUHC010000022.1:19659-24878 GCA_964250705.1 uncultured Chthoniobacterales bacterium
AACGCCAGCCGCGCACCCAGCCAGAGGTAGCCACCCAGACATTCCAGAACGTGCTGCCACGGACGGGTCGCGCCGGGGTTGCGCACGGGCACCGGCTTGCCCGCGCCCAGGGCGTTCACGGCATCAGGCACGATTCGATCTTTAGCGAAATCGCCACCGCCGATCACGTTGCCCGCGCGGGCGGTGACCATGCGGACGTTGCCCGCGCCGCCAGCCGCCTGGAAAAACGACCGGCGCCAGGCTCCAGCGACGAGTTCCGACGCGGCCTTGCTCATGGAATAAATGTCGTGCCCGCCGAGCGCATCGTTCTCCCGGTAGGCAAACTCCCATTCGCGGTTTTCGTAGCACTTGTCACTGGTGACGACGACCACCGTGCACGCCGCGCCCCGGCGGCGGATGGCTTCGAGGACGTGCGCCGTGCCCATGACGTTGCTCGCCAGCGTTTCGAGCGGCTGCTCGTAGGACAACCGCACCAGCGGCTGTGCGGCGAGGTGAAAAACGATCTCCGGCGCGGCTTTTTCCAGCGCACGCTCGACCACCGCCAGATCGCGGATGTCGCCGCGCGCATCGTCGCTGCTGCCGGGGGTGAAAACATGATCCCGGACGGTCGCGTAGAGGTTCGGGTCGGTGGGCGGATCGAGGGAAAGCCCCGCCACGCTCGCGCCGAGTTCCCGCAGCCAGAGCGCAAGCCACGCTCCCTTAAAACCGGTGTGCCCGGTGACGAGGACGCGCTTTCCCTTATAAAAACCGGCGAATGAAGAATCCATCACGAGCTAGAACCAAGGGGCGCGGGGCTACCACCGTTTCCAGGGAGCATTGCCCGATTCCCACAGGCCTGTGAGCAGTTGCTGTTCCCGGTAGGTATCCATGCACTGCCAGAAGCCGGGGTGCTGGTACGCGCAAATTTTGCCTTCCTCGGAGAGCCGCATCATCGGAACGTTTTCCAGCACGGTCTTGTCCCCTTCGATGTAGTCGCCGATACGCTTGTCCACTACGAAGTAGCCGCCGTTGATGAAAGCGGCCTGCTGCTCGGGTTTTTCCTGGAACGCGGTGATCTTTTCCCCTTCAAGCGTCAGGTCGCCGAAGCGCCCGGCGGGCTGCACGGCGGTGACGGTGACAATCGGCTTGTGCTGCTCGTGAAAGGCGATGGTGGCGTTGATGTCGCTGTTGGCGAGGCCGTCGCCGTAGGTGAGCAAAAAGGTGTCGTCCTTAATATAAGGGAGCGCGCGCTTGAGGCGTCCGCCGGTCTGGGTAGTCGCGCCGGTGTCGAGCAGGGTGACGGTCCAGTCTTCCTCGTCGTGGTTGTTGTGGTACTCGATTTCCGGGTGCGCGCCGAGCTTGATGGTCACGTCGCTGGTGTTCCAATGGTAATTACGGAAATACTCCTTGATGACCTCGCCTTTGTACCCCAGGCACAGGATGAAATCCTTGTGACCCTGGGCGGCGTAAATCTTCATGATGTGCCAGAGAATGGGCTGGCCGCCCACGGGGACCATCGGTTTAGGCCGGTATTCCGTTTCTTCGCGCAAGCGCGTTCCCAGTCCGCCGCAGAGGATGACCACTTTCATTTGCGGTGCATCATTCTCTTTTCCCGAACGAAGTCAAACCCCTAGCGGGCATTGGCGGCGTTGCGTGGTATATTTCTGGCAGGATGATCGGTCGCTGCCAGCTCTGCGAACGCGAAACGTCGTTGACCCGGCACCATCTGGTTCCCCAGTGCCGGCACGCGAACAAGTGGAACAAGAAGCACTTCGACCGGCGGCAAGTAAAAACCGACCTGCTGTTACTCTGCGCGGGGTGCCACAAACAGCTTCACGCGCTGTTCAGCGAAAAGGAGTTGGAGCGTCGGCTGCACTATCTGGACAGCCTGCGCGCGGAACCGGAGGTGCAGCGGTTCGTCGAATGGATTCGTCGCAAACCGCCGGGGTTCCGCCCGAGCGTCAACCGTGCGCGGGAGTTTCGGTAGGAGCGGGGGCAGGCGTGGCGTTGGGCAGGTGCAGGCGCGCGTCCCGGGTGAGGATTTCCCCCAGCACGGGCCAACCGGCGATATCCATCGTCTGGAAACTTTGCAAATACACCGCGACGATCTCGGCGGGGTACTTGGCCAGCAGGGTTTCCACGGCGGCGCGCAGTTTTTCGGGGTCCGGGGTCTCGGGCAGGCTGTCGATGCCGCCGTGTTCATCGTGTTCGATACCCAACGCGTCGAGAAAATCGCACAGCACCGGAGCCTGCGAGCCCATCAGCCACATCTGGATCAGGTTCGCGGCGATGGGTTCGCCCGCCGGACGGCTCAGCGCGGTCTTCATCCACTCGTGACGCTCGGCGCGGGGCTTCCGCTCGACGAAAACCGGCCGCAGCTTGCGCTGGGCGGCGAGGGTCTGGACCGCCACTTTATAGGTGGGCTTTTCCGCGCTGTGCAGCCAGCCGAGCACCTGCTCGGTCAAGCCGGAGGAGAGGTGCGCAAAAATTTCCGTGGACTTCATCGGCGCACGCTGGCCGCGATTGCCGGGGATTTCAAACCGGAAGTTGGGATTTCACGCTATTTCCCCGGGGTTGATCCGGCGAGGCTTTCAGGAAACGGAGCTCTCCCGAGCAAGTGCGCTCCCAGGTTAAGGCTTGCGAACGAGAGGACGAACTTGGAGCGCGTACCGAACGAATGAGCGGCGAATTCCGGCTGTAGGGACGGCGATCTGTCGCCGTGTCCGCACGGGACCAGACACGGCGACGGAGCGCCGTGGCCACAGCCCGCAGGCTTACCCAATCGGGATGCGCTCTAGTTCGCAGGCTTCCGCGAGTTTTTTGAGCACCCTGGAGCAGGATGGCTCAAAAATGGGTCGGTTTAGCGTTGGAGCTCGCTGTCGAGCATCGAGACCACCTGGCGCGTTTTGTCATCGTCCTTGACGCGCTTCTTCACCAACCGGTGCGCGTGCAGGACCGTGCCGTGGTCGCGGCCACCAAAAGCGTCGCCGATCTCGTTGAGCGAGCTTTTGGTCAGTTCGCGAGCGAGGTACATGGCGACCTGCCGGGGAAAGGCGATGTTGGCCGGGCGGCGCTTGCTGGTCATGTCAGCCAGACGAATGTCGTAATGCTCAGCCACCTTGCGCTGAATCTGATCGACGGTCACGCTGCGGCGGGCCTCTTCCTGCAAGATGTCCTTGAGCAGATGCTCGACGTTGTCCTGCGTGAGCGCCTTGCCGCTGAGCGACGCGAAACTCGCCACGCGCATGAGCGCGCCTTCGAGCCGGCGCACGTTGGTGCGGATGCGCTTCGCCAGGAACTCGTAAATCTCGGGTGCAAGCTTGATCGACATCGCCTCGGCCTTCTTGTGAAGAATGGCCATGCGGGTCTCGATGTCCGGCGGCTGGAGTTCCGCCGTGAGGCCCCACTCGAAACGCGACACCAACCGGTGCTCCAGGTTGGCGATCTCGCTCGGAGGACGGTCGCTGGAAAGGACGATCTGCTTATGGCCGTCGAAGAGCGCGTTGAAAGTGTGGAAAAACTCCTCCTGGCTGCGCTCCTTGCCCGCGAGGAACTGGATGTCGTCGATGAGCAGCACGTCGGCGAGGCGGTATTTCTTGCGAAACTTGACGAGCGAGGAGTTCTGGATGGCGTCGATAAACTCGTTGGTGAAACGCTCGCTGGAAATGTAGATGACCTTGAGGTTTTTCTTCTTCGCGATCATCGCCTGGCCGATGGCCTGCATCAGATGCGTCTTGCCCAAGCCGACGCCACCGTAGAGAAAGAGCGGGTTGTACGTCTTGGCGGGTGCGTCGGCCACCGCCTTGCTGGCCGCGGCGCCGTAGTGGTTGTTCTGGCCGACGACGAACGACTCAAACGTGTAACGCGGGTTCATGCCGTGCGTCGGCGCGGCTTCGAGCAGCGCGTCGGCAGGGTTGCCGGTCATCTCCGTGGTGAACGCGCGGATCTCCAGCGGCAGCGCGGAAACGGCGGGGGCAACCAATTTAGGGTCGGAGGAGCCATTGGCGGGGTGGTACCCGCTTGCGGGTGCGGCCGCGGCGGTTTCGTCTTCGCCGAAGACAAATTTCACCTGGCGCGGCGCGCCGAGCACGCTCATCACCGCGCTTTGCAACTGCGGCATGTAGTTACTCTCGATCCAAAGCTGATAGATATTGTTCGGGACGCGCAAAGTCATCGTCTGCTCGTCGGCGCGCAGGAGCGCAATGGCCGCAAACCACCGCTGGTACGTGTCGGCATTGACCTCCGGCTTGAGCGCGGCGGCGATGCTCTCCCAAATCTGACGGTAGCTGTCTTGCATGGAATTTAACGGCGATCCTCCCTGAAAATAATGAACCAGCTCACCCGCCGCCGCAACGCTAGGCTCCCGTCGAGAACAGTAACGCCAATCCGCGCGTCCGCGCGGACAATCGATGCTTCGTGGTCACTGATCGCGGGTGGACGGAAAGCGCCGTTCTGAAACCGATTTTCGGCCCTTCAAGCCATCCGCTGCCCACGCCCTCGCAAGCCCTCTGACCTGACGAAACGTGGAAAAGCCGGAGGGGGTGTCATAGGTTGAAAATCGTTTCGCCGGAGGGCGGTCGTGGTGATGCAAAAAACCTAGAAGCAGCGTCAGAATCGGACAAGGAAAAAGTGGAGAAAAACAGAAATTTCCGGGGCGAAAAACGCTGTGAACTTTTTTTGGATAAGTCCACTCCCCTAGGGAGTTCAGAGGAGGGAAAATGGCGGCCTTAAACCGAGGCGAAAACAAAGTTGGCCGAGAACTTGCTTGCGCGAAAAATGCGGATGCTTTAACCCTAAAATGTTCGACGTGTATCAGAAGCTGACAGGCGACTTGCTTCAAATCGTTACAATCGTAAACGTTGCTGCGAAAATAGGCTGCTTCGCTGCCACGGTGAACAAGATTTTACAATCGACCGTAAACTGGCGCACGGGCGCTTGTGAATAAGTTGCACAAAAATGAAACGCCGGATGTGATTCCAGCCCGGAAATGGGACGGTAACTTCCTGGCGATTTTACCTCTATCTCCATCCTCCCGGCGATCGGGGTGCTGCTGGGGCGATAGAGCCTATCCCAATTGGGTAAGCGGTTGCGCGTCTCTTTCTGTCATCCTGAGCGTAGCAGAAAGTGCGCGGCTTACCCAATCGGGATGCACTCTGGTATTTCTCTTTGGGGGCGCCGTTTCCTACAACCATCGGCGTCTGCGAAACGTAGCGTGACGTCAGCTTTGCGGTTTTCGCCGC
>CAXUHC010000023.1:0-24648 GCA_964250705.1 uncultured Chthoniobacterales bacterium
AGGGCAAGTGCGATGGCCTGGAGGTAGACCTCGGTCTTGCCGCTGCCCGTGACGCCAAAGAGGAGGACAGGACGTTTTTCGGGGGCGGGGGCGTCCATGGCGGCCCGCACCAGGCGGAGGGAGTCGGCCTGCTCGTCGGAGAGCGTTTGCGCGGTGTCGCCGACGAAGGTTTCCTTTTCGTAGGGGTCGCGGCCCACGGCGGTCGTGGTGGTTTCGAGGAAGCCAGTTCTGACGAGGGATTGGATGGTCTGATGGGTCGCGCCGCAGGACCTGGCGAGCGCGGCAACGGGCAGGGGAGTAGCGGCCTCGGCGAGCGCGGCAAGGATTTCGGCCTGGCGGGGGGCTTTCTTCGTGATGGCGGCGAGTTCGTCGGGCGTGGGCGGACGGACGAGGCGGGCGAAGAGCTGGGTCTTGTGCGTGACCGCGGCGTCGCGGATGACCTGCGGAAGGACGCTGCGCATGGCGGTCTCCACCGGGCAGCAGTAGTAGTCAGCCATCCAGCGGGCCAGGTCGATGAGCGTCGGGCTAATGACCGGCTTGTCGCCGATGACGGAGGTAAGCGGCCGCAAGCTCGCTTCGGGCAGCGGAGATTCCGGCGGCAGGTCGACGACCGTGCCGAGCGCGGCGCGGTTGCGAAAGGGTAAGCGCACCCGACTGCCGACCTGCACGCGGCCAGCGAGGGTGGGGGGAATGAGGTAGTCAAATTCCCGGTCGGCGGAGCGGTCCACGATGACGCGGGCGAAACGTGGAGAAGGCTGCATGCTGGGTGGAAAGAAAGGCGGGTGCGAGTGCTATCCTACCAGATCGGTATAGCGTGTGAAAGTACCAGCCCTTGTGTTTCTGCGGATCGGCCGTGCGTTCCCTGGTATTTTTGCGTGAGCTGGCTTCCTTGTTTCCTCGGGCCATGCTAGGCTAAGTTTTTATGAGGCGGGCGTTCTGGATCGCGTTCAAGATGGCGCTGGTGGTTTGCGTGTTGGCCGGGATGGCGACCGCCTGGATCGTGCTGCGTTCGCCCGACCCGCGCTACGCTGCTTACGAGTTGGCTTTTCACACGAGCTTCCACCAGTATGACACCCTCATCAAAGAGGTGTCGCGGCGGCGCGGGCTCGATCCGATGGTGGTCAAGGCGGTAGTCTGGCGGGAAAGCCGGTTCCGTCCAGGCAAGGTGGGGCTGGATGGCGAACGCGGGCTGATGCAAATCACGGATGCCGCCGCCCTCGAATGGGTGAAGAGCGAAAAGATCGCGAACTTCGTTCCGGGGGACCTTTTTAATCCGAAGGTGAATCTGGAAGCAGGCACCTGGCTGCTCGCCCGTGCGCTGCATCGTTACCAAAACCGGGATGACCCGCTGCCGTTTGCGCTCGCGGAATACAACGCGGGCCGCCGCCGCGCCGCCAAATGGGCGAACGAGACCGAAGACGGCGAAACGGGCCAGCCGGGAGCCGCGGGCAGTGGCCGGGAGCTGCGGGACAAGATCAGCATTCCCAGTACCCGGCACTATGTCGACACGGTTCAAAACCGGGTGTATTTCTACCGGCAGCGCGGGGAACTTTGATCAAGGCACCGGAGTTGAGGAGACCAGCTTCGGGTCCGTGAAGCCTTTCTCCGCCGAGTACGTTTCCTCCACCAGGAAGCGCGTCGAAGGAACGGACGGCCAGGTGTGCCGGATATTATCGGCGGCGTAATCATCCACGGCGTCGGAACCGCTACTTTGTTTGAAAGACACGGCGGCAACCGCGCCGCTGCCATCGGTGACGATTTCGATGAGCATCTTGCGAGGCCTGACGTTGGTCGGATGATGCGGCACGACACGAGGCGCGTCGAGGCGTTGCCGGGTGCCGCTGCCGCCCCGGAACAGGCCGCAGGCCGTCAAGCTGGCAGTCGCGATGGCGACAATCGTCAGCCGCCAGCAGAAGCGAGAATGGGACAAAGACATGCGGAAGTGGATAGGAGGGGAGGCTTAGATGTCAAAGGACCAGGCAATGTCCGCGGGCGTTTCGGGACTGCTCCCGTTCCTTTTCGGAACGATCTTGAGTTGGGTTTGTTCGTAGATCACGAGCGAATTGGGCGGGACGCTTTGCACCAGAAACACGTTGCCGCCAACCGTGCTGCCCGCGCCGATGGAGGTATCCGCGCCGAGGATCGTCGTGTTGGCGTAGATCGTGACGTGGTCACCCAGGTCTGGGTGGCGTTTACCGCCCTTGACCAAGCGGCCCGCCGCGTCCTTTTGAAAACTCTTCGCGCCAAGCGAAACGCCCTGGTAAAGCTTGACGTGCGTGCCGATCACCGTGGTCTCTCCGATGACCACGCCGGTGCCGTGATCAATGAAGAAGTGGCTGCCAATCCGCGCGCCGGGGTGGATATCGATGCCGGTGCGCGAGTGCGCCCATTCGGTCATCATTCTCGGCAGCAACGGCAGATCCTTCAGATAAAGAATGTGCGCCATACGCTGAATGGCGACCGTTTCCACCGAGGGATAGGCGACGATGATTTCCTCGTAGCTGTGCGCGGCGGGGTCGCCCTCGTAGGCCGCCTCGACATCGGTGCGCAGGAGTTCGCGGACCGCGGGCAACTCGTCCAGAAAAGCAAAGACGATCTCGTGGGCCAACTCGATAGGGCAGCCGCCAGGGATGCGCGTGCGCAAGCTCTTGCAGATTTCCTCGCCGAGTTTCGCCGTCAGCGATTCGACCCGTCGCGCCGTGATCACCGGCAATTCGCTGGAAAGGATGGGCTCCTCGTCGTGAAAGCCTGGAAAGACAAGCCGCAGCAGCCCCTCGCAGATCGTCCCGACCGCCTGCTTGGACGGGACGTTGACAACCTCAATGTTGTTGATTCCCCCGACGTGGCGATAGGAGGTGAGCAGCCGCGCGGTCACGCGGGAGAGGGACTGGTCCATAGTGGCTGAAACGGGCTACTCTCCGTCAGTTTTGGCCTGGAGCAACCTCATGTGCAGGCAAGGGGCGGCTTCAGGAAGCGCCGTCCGCGCTTTCGCACAGGTAGGCGCGTCCATGATTGCCGGTGCGCGCGGTGTATTTCTCCTCCAGCGCGTGGGCAATCGCCTCGGCACGGTCATGCGCGACCAGCGAGATCGTCGCGCCGCCAAAACCGCCACCCGTCAGCCGGGAACCCAGCACTCCTTTTTCCTCGCGGGCAAGCTCGACGAGGGCGTCGAGTTCGGGCGTGCTGTTTTCAAAATTCACACGCGAGCTTTCGTGAGAGGCAAACATGAGCGCGCCAAAGGCTGCGCTGTCCCCACGGCGGAGATCGTCGATACCGGTAAACACCCGTTCGTTTTCCCCCACGACGTGCGCGGCGCGGCGGTACACGAGCGGATCGAGGTTTGCACGCGCGGCCTCCAGTTGCGCGTGGTTCACGTCGCGCAATGCCGGAACGTTCATCGCGCGGGCAGCCGCAAAACATTGGTCGCGGCGTTCGTTGTATTCACCGCCGACAAGCTGGTGCTCAATGCCGCAATGAAATACCAGCAGCGCGGTGCCAGCGGGCAGCGGGATATTTTCGACCGCCTCGGAGCGGCAATCCAGATAGATGGCCTGACCTTTGCGTCCGAAAATCGACGAGACCTGATCGAGCAATCCCGAGTTCACACCGACGAAATCGTTTTCGGCGCGGCGGCAAAGTTTTGCCAGCGCCATCGGCTCTATCTCCAGAGAGAAAAGTTTCATCAACAGCTTGGCGGTAGCAACTTCCAGCGCGGCGGAACTGGAGAGTCCGGCGCCGACGGGCAGGTCGCTGGCGACGCTCATCTCGAACCCCCCGATGAAATAACCGGCAGCGCGCAGAAAATGGATGACGCCCAGTGGGTAATTCGCCCAAGCAGCATCCCCTACTTGCTTGATGAGATTGTCGAGCGGAACCGTGAGCGGGCTTGGGGAGAACGTTGACCGTAAGGTAGCGGCATCGTCGTCCCGCCGCTCGCCCTCGGTGGTGACGGCATAGTTGATCGCCGCCGAAAGCACGACGCCCTCGTTGTAATCGGTGTGGTTGCCGAGGAGTTCAACGCGGCCCGGCCCACGGGAGGAAAGACGGTTCATAGTCTTCCTGTACCCCAAGACGGATTTCTCAGCAAAGGAGAGAATGACAGGATGATCCGGATCTCGGCCCGAACGGCGGACCGCAAAATTCCTTCGCCGCAATGATCCCGGTACGGACGTTGACTTTTTTCTCGCGCGAGATGTCGTACACTGAAGGGTGATAGGCCTTGCAATATAAAACGCGGCTCCTAACATCGTTGTGATGTCTACTTCCTCCACTCTACACCGTGCAGCCGAACTCCAAGAAAAGATAGAAACCTTACGCCGACAGGTCGCAAAGTTGCTCGCTCAGGCACATACGGAGTTGGTTTCGGAAGACGCGGGGGAGACCATCACATTCCCACCGCGTGCCAACCGCGCAACCTTGCCGAAGCGCAAGCCTGACACGCGAGGCAAGGGAGAGAAAAAGACCGTCGCAGAGTCGAGGGCAGCGGGGGAGACGAAAACGCCGCGCCGGTCGTCGCTCGCTGGCCGTAAACGCGCGGCATCGCCCAGCGGTCCGCTGGCGCCGGCCGTCGTAAAGATCCTTGGTCGGAAAAGGAAACCGATGAGTGTAAGCGACATCCTCGCCCAGCTCCTGGCTGACGAATACATCTTCAACACGCCTGAGCCGAAAAAAAACCTTGCAGCGCGTATCTACAGGCTGAAAGGCGTCAAACAGGTCGGCGCTGGTTTGTTCGCCAAAGGGTAAAAACTGCGGGTTTGGGGCGGGGTTGCCACTGCCGCACGACAAAGTTTACCATTTTGGTAAACTTTAAGTTTGACTTCGTGCTTTTCGCGTCCAAGGATTGGGGCGTCAGGACCTTTGCAAACATGAAAAAAATATCCTCCTCCACCTTATCGTGGGCAGCCTTGCTGCTGGTCACGGTATTCACTGCGAATGCTTCCAAAGCAGTCGATTTGTTGAACGTTTCGTATGACCCCACCCGGGAGCTATACGTGGATTACAACACGGCTTTTGCGAAGCATTACAAAGCCGAAACCGGCAAAGATGTCTCGATAAAACAGTCGCACGGGGGGTCGGGCAAGCAAGCGAGGTCAGTGATCGACGGGCTGGAAGCCGACGTCGTGACGCTGGCGCTGGCGGCAGACATCGACGCGCTCAGCAAAAATGGCGATCTGGTGTCGAAGGATTGGCAGAAGCGGCTGCCCGACAACAGCAGCCCTTACACTTCCACCATCGTGTTTCTCGTGCGCAAAGGAAATCCGAAGGGGATCAAGGATTGGGACGACGTCGTCAAAGCGAGCGTGGGAGTTATCACGCCCAGCCCGAAGACGAGCGGCGGCGCACGCTGGAACTACCTCGCCGCGTGGGGGTACGCCCTGAAGAAAAACAATGGTGACGAGGGAAAGGCGAAGGACTTCGTCGGCAAACTTTACCAGAACATCCTCAAGCAGAACCTGCCGCTGGGAGCCGGGGCGCGCGACGCCACGAACAACTTCGTGCAGCGTGGTCTCGGCGACGTTTTGCTGGCTTGGGAAAACGAGGCTTACCTCAGCATCAAGGAATTCGGCGCGGACAAGTTTGAGATCGTCACGCCGAGCTTGAGCATCCTGGCCGAACCGCCCGTCGCGGTGGTGGACAAAGTCGCCGCCCGGCATGGCACGCAGGCAGTGGCGGAGGCCTACCTGAAGTATCTCTATACACCGGAGGGTCAGGAAATCGCGGCGCGGAATTTCTACCGTCCCCGTTTGAAGGAAGTGGCCGACAAATATGCGAGCAAGTTCGCGAAGCTCAATTTATTCACCATCGACGAGCTTTTCGGAGGCTGGTCTAAGGCGCAGCCGAAGCACTTCGACGACGGCGGAATCTTTGACCAGATTAATCAGTTGAAATAATTTACTGGTCTAGTCAGGTATGGCGATGGCAGCCGCTACGCAGACGCTTCCGACCGGGACCAGGATGGGCAGGCGCAGCCGACGCCATGTCCTCCCTGGTTTCGGTCTCAGCCTGGGGCTAACGCTGCTTTACCTGACGCTGATCGTACTCATTCCCCTTTCCGCTGCGTTTTTCAAAACGGCGGGCATGGGATGGGAACGGTTCTGGACCGTGGTGACAGGGGCGCGCGTTTTAGCATCTTACAAGGTCAGTTTTGGTTTGTCGTTGGCGGCGGCGGCGATCAACGTGGTGTTTGGCTGGCTGGTTGCCTGGGTGCTGGTGAGATACCGGTTTCCCGGCAAGAAGTTGGTGGACGCCATCGTGGATTTGCCGTTTGCCTTGCCGACCGCAGTGGCGGGCATCGCCCTGACGCAAATCTACGCGCCAAACGGATGGCTGGGTAGGCCGCTGGCGGAGCTGGGCATCCGTTCAGCGTACTCTCAGCTGGGCGTTTTGATCGCTATGACGTTCATCGGAATTCCATTCGTCGTTCGCACCGTACAGCCGGTTTTGGAAGACTTTGACGTGCAGTTCGAGGAGGCGTCGCGCAGCTTGGGCGCGAATGCCTGGCAGACGTTCTGGCGGGTGATCCTGCCGGAAATGCGGCCCGCGCTGCTGACCGGTTTCGCCCTGGCGTTTGCGCGCGCGCTGGGCGAGTACGGGTCGGTCGTCTTCATCTCCGGCAACATGCCTTTCAGAACGGAGATCGTGCCCCTCCTCATCATCACGAAATTGGAACAATACGATTACCAGGGAGCAACCGCGATAGCCGTGGTCATGCTGGTCGCTTCCTTCGTGCTCTTATTGCTGATTAATGTGCTGCAACGGTGGGCGTCGGCCTACCGCGAGCCTTGAACAAGTTTTTCCATGGCATTGACGATTCACACCTCGCTCGTGCGTCCGCGCATCGGTGCGGAGGGCGCGGCACCGACCGGCGCGGCAAAAAGCGGGACCGCTTGGCTGTTGATCACCATCGCACTGGTCTTCTTGGGCGTGTTTCTGGTGTTGCCGCTGGCAGCGGTCTTCACGGAAGCATTTCGCAAAGGCGCGGCGGCTTACTTCGCCTCGTTCCGGGAGCCGGACGCGCTTTCCGCCATTCGGCTCACTTTGCTCGCGGCAGGAATCGCCGTACCGCTCAACCTGGCGTTTGGACTGGCCGCTTCGTGGTGTATTGCCAAGTTTCACTTCCGTGGCAAGAGCCTCTTGATCACGCTGATCGATCTGCCTTTTGCCGTTTCGCCGATCATCAGCGGGTTGATTTATGTGCTCGTCTTCGGCGCACAAGGCTGGCTGGGTCCGTGGCTGCGCGGCCTTGATTTCCATTATCCCTGGCCCACGTTCCAGGGTATCGAGTGGGTACATCAGCAAGGCGTCAAAATTATCTTCGCCACACCGGGGATCGTGCTGGCGACGGTGTTCGTGACGTTCCCGTTCATCGCGCGGGAACTGATTCCGCTCATGCAGGCGCAGGGCAGCGATGAGGAGCAGGCGGCAATTTCCCTCGGGGCAAGCGGTTGGCAGACGTTCTGGCGCGTGACGCTGCCCAATATCCGGTGGGGGCTGCTCTACGGGGTGATCCTTTGCAACGCGCGGGCGATGGGCGAATTCGGCGCGGTATCGGTCGTCAGTGGGCACATCCGCGGCATGACCAACACGATGCCCCTGCACGTCGAGATTTTGTATAACGACTATAACTTTGTAGGCGCTTTCGCGGTGGCTTCATTGCTGGCGTTGCTGGCGCTGGTAACGCTGGTAGCCAAGACTTTTCTGGAATGGCAATTCCATCGGCAAGACGCGAAACTCGCCTAGCGCGGAGGTGTCAACGACCATGAATCATTATCGACCTGACCCGGAATACGACCTTGCCATCGTGGGCGCGGGGTTCAGTGGCTCGATGGTGGCCATTCACGCGCTGGCCGCCGCGCGCGGACCGCTCAAAGTAGCGCTCATCAACAAGAGCGCCGACTTTGGCCGGGGCATCGCCTACGGAACGCGCTGTCCGTCCCACCTGCTCAACGTTCCGGCGGCGAGGATGAGCGCGTTCGTCGACGATCCGGACGACTTCCATCGTTGGCTCGAAGCGCATCGCCCCCTGTGTAGCGCGTTCGGGGTGGCGGCGGCGCGGCGCGACCAATTCATCCCGCGGGCGCTTTTCGGGCAATACGTCGGCGAACTGCTGGAGAAAAAAATTGATGCTGCCGGACCCGGCGTGGTGCTCAAGAAAATCGTGGCCGACGTCCAGGACATGCAGGAATGTCCCGGCGGCGGGCGCGTCTGGCTCGACGAGCACGAGAGTATCACCGCACGCCGGATCGTACTGGCGCCCGGCAATTTTCCGCCGGGTGATCCGCCGCTCAAGGACCGCAAATTCTACCGTTCCAGTTGTTATCTCGGCACACCCTGGGCGGAGAAAAATCTCGAACGTGTGCGCCGCGCAAAGGAAATCCTCGTGCTAGGCACGGGACTGACAGCGGTCGATCTCGTGCTGACGTTGCGAGAGGAAGGTACCGCGGAGCGAATCCATCTCCTCTCGCGCCACCGGCGGCTGCCCGAAGCGCACCGGATCGGTTTGCCGCCTTACCCGGCTTTTCTGCCGGATGGATACCGCCCGGGGTCGATCCGGGAACTCTTTTGTCGGGTGCGGAACGAGATTCGCCATGCGTTTGCGCAAGGGGTCGACTGGCGTCCGGTACTCGACGCGTTGCGGCCGCAAACCCAGAAGCTTTGGCAGAGTCTGCCCATGCCGGAAAAGCGGCAGTTTTTGCGGCATCTGCGCGTGATCTGGGAGGCCCATCGCCACCGACTCCCGGCGGAATTGCTGGAAGAGGTCACCCGGCTGGAGGAAACTGGCACGCTCGCCCGGCACCGGGGCCGGATCGAGCGAATGAACGTGACGGACGCGGGTCGCGCGAGCGTCCGTTACATAGAACCGACCGGCGAACCGCGCGAAATCGTGGTGGATCTGGTCGTGAATTGCACCGGGCCGGAGTCCAATTATCGCAAGCTCAACGACCCGCTCGTTTTGAATTTATTGGCGCGGGGGCTCATCCATCCCGATCCTCTTTTTCTCGGGCTGGAGATCGCGCCAAACGGAGCGCTGGTCAGCGGGCGTGGAGACTATTCCAAGGTGTTTTACACGCTGGGCAGCCCGCGCCGCGGGCAGCTTTACGAATCGACCGCCGTGCCGGAACTGCGTCAGCAAGCGCAGCAACTCGCCGCGTTTTTGATAGGTGAGCTGCAACCACCCGTGCCGAGTCGCGAGGTGGCGATGTTCGACATCTGACGACGGAAGTTCAGCCGTGCCGTTGGAGACGCGCGCGTTCCATGGCCTTGCGGCCGTCGGCGACACCCCACAGCGCGCCAAGCACCAGCCCGGCACCGTGGGCGGCGTTGGCAATCGGTCCCACCTTCCCGGTAAAACACACAACGAACCAAATCAGCGCGATGACGATCATCTGCTGCGGGATGCCCAAGCCGAACGTCAGGTCAAATTTTCCCCGCAGCCAGATGTAACCGATCAATCCGTACACGACACCGGACATCCCGCCGAAAGTCGGGCTGCCGGTGACGAAATACTGGGTGAGATTGCTGGCCACCGCCAGACCTAGTACCAGCAGGCCGTAGTTCCACGAGTTTAACCGCCGTTCGAGAACGTTGCCGAGTCCGACCAGATTGAGCATGTTGAACCCGATGTGCACCGGATTGAAATGAATGAACGCCGGAGTAACCAGACGCCAGATCTCGCCGTGGCGCACTTCGAACAAGGGTGCCTGCCGCGCGTCCAGCAAGCTGATGAACCACGGATAAAAGCGCTCCTGGTCCTGGCCAAGATTTGACCACAGGAACAACGCCACGCTGCCAATGATCAGAAACCAGTTTACCGGGCTGGTCCGCTGCACGAGCAACGGTGCGAACCGGTTTTCCTGCGCGTCGGGCGCGGCAGGCGGAGCGTGTTTGGGGAAGGGATCGGATGCAGGGGACGGCATGGAAGTACCACACTGCCTCACTCTGCGGTGAGGGCAAGTCGGCGCGTGCCGAAAACGTGACGTGCGTTGGACCGTGACAAACCGCCGTGCAGCGAGTAAGAACAGGTTTTCTGCGAGCCAATGATTGCCGTCAACATCCGCGACCTCAGCAAACATTTCGGCGAACACCTCGTGCTCGACCACATCAACCTGCGCATCGAGCCGGGCGAGTTGTTCTTCCTGCTCGGCCCCAGCGGATGCGGAAAAACGACGCTTTTGCGGCACATCGCCGGATTCTATTATCCGGACAGCGGCCAGATCCTGTTCGACGAACAGGATGTCAGCCGCGTCCCGCCACACAAGCGCGGCACGGGCATGATGTTCCAGTCGTACGCGCTGTGGCCGCATATGACCGTGGCGGGCAACGTGGCGTTCGGATTGGAGGAACGCCGGACGCCGCGTCCGGAAATCACCAAACGCGTGGACGAGGCTCTGGCATCCGTGGGCATGACGGCGATGGCCGACCGCAAGATCAACATGCTTTCCGGCGGCCAGCAGCAGCGGGTCGCCCTGGCAAGAGCGCTGGTGATTCGTCCGCGTTGCCTGTTGCTCGACGAGCCGCTCTCCAATCTGGATGCCAAGATGCGCCTCCAGATGCGTGGGGAAATCCGACGCGTGTGCAAGGGCCACGGCCTCACGGCGATCTACGTCACTCACGACCAGAAAGAAGCGCTCAGCATCGCGGACCGCCTGGCCGTGCTCGACAGAGGCCACCTGATGCAAGTCGGCACGCCGCGCGAGGTCTACCGCCGTCCGCGCACCAAAGCCGTGGCGGATTTTATCGGCGAGAGCAACTTTATCGAGGGCCGCGCGCTGGAACCGGTCCAGGGAACAGAACATTGGCGCGTGTCGACGGCGCTGGGCGAGTTCACTGGCCTCAAGCCCGACGAAGCGTGGGACCTGCACGTGGGTGACCCCGTGGTGCTGTCGGTGCGGCCCGAAAGCTGGAAATTGCGCGAAGCGGCGTCCGCCGACGGCACGGAAACAAAAAATACCCTGCGCGGCAGGATTGGCCGCAGTATCTACCTGGGCGAAGTGGCCGAATACGATTTTCAACCCAGCATCGGGCGGGACCCGGCGAGCGTGCCCACGTTGAAAATCCTGGAGTTGAATCCGCGTTTCGTAGAAATCGCCGACAACGCCGAAATCAGCGCCCGGGTTTCGCCGGACGACGTGATCCTGCTGCATCCCTGATCTGATTTCCTGCGAAAACGATCCCCATGGCGCGCAATGTTTTCATCTGCCTGTTGCTTGCCGCCATCGTCGGCCTGCCTTTTCTGCTGCGTCCGAAAGACAACCTCCTGGCCCACGCGGACGAGACCCTCGTCATCGTCACTCCGCACATCGAGGCAATCCGCTACGAGTTCGCGCGGGGGTTCCGCGATTGGTACAAGGCCAGAACCGGCAAGGTGGTCCGCATCGACTGGCGTGTGCTCGGCGGGACCACGGAAATCGCGCGCTATCTGGCCAGCAGCTACCAGGCTCCGTTTGAAAACGTCTGGCGCTTCAAGAAGCGGATGCACCTCACCGACGTAGCGCAGAAATCTTTCGACGACCCCAAGATCAAACTGCCCCAGAACGCTGCGAAGGACACGGAAGCGCAGATGGCGCGCCGGGCTTTTCTGGATTCCAACGCCGGGATCGGGATCGACCTTTTCTTCGGCGGCGGCTCGTTCGATTTTGTGCAACAGGCGGCGGCGGGCCGGCTGGTAGACAGCGGCTTCATTCGCGCGCATCCCGAACTCTTCGGCGACGGGCCGCAGCAGATCCCCCAAAGTTTCAGCGGCGAACCCTACTGGGACAAAGACGGCAAATGGATGGGGGCGGTGCTCTCATCCTTCGGGATCTGTTATAACGACGATTCGCTCAAGCGGCTGGGAGTAAGCAAGCCGCAAAATTGGGCCGATCTTGGCGACCCGGCGTTTCTCGGCGAAGTCGCCGTTGCTGACCCGAATATGTCTGGAGTCGTCGCCAAGACCTTCGAGATGATCGTCCAACAGCAAATTGCACAGGAAGTGACGAAGAATACGGCGGATCAACCGCCCGCTCAAGGCGTCGCGACCGGTTGGGAAAATGGGATGCGCCTCATTCAGAAAATGGGTGCCAATACCCGGTATTTTACCGACCTGTCGGCCAAGATGCCCATCGACGTTTCCGATGGCAACGCTGCCGTGGGCATGTCCATCGACTTCTACGGGCGGTTCCAGGCTGGATACGACCGCAACCCGCGCACGGGCGAGGAGCGCATGCACTATTTCAACCCGCCGGGAGGCACAAGCATGGGAGTCGATCCCATCGGGATGCTGCGCGGCGCGCCACACCCGGAACTCGCGCTGGCATTCATCGACTACGTGATGAGCGTCGAGGGGCAAAAGTTGTGGGACTTCAAACTTGGCACTCCCGGCGGCCCGGGAAAATACGTGCTGCGGCGTTCCGCAATCAGGCGTGAAATCTATGCTCCGGAATTCACCGAGTTTCGGGCTGACCCTCTGGTGAATCCCTACGACGAGGCAAAAGATTTTACCTATCATCCCGAGTGGACGGCAGCCCTTTTCGGTCCGTTGCGTTTCATCGTGCGCGTGATGTGTGTGGAGCCCCACGAAGAGGCGCAGGCGGCCTGGCGGGAACTGATCCAGGCTCATTTTCCGGCGGAGGCGACCCGGACGTTTGGAGACGTGTCCGCCGTTTCCTACGAGCAGGCGAGAGGCCGCATCGGCGACGCCCTGCGAAGTTCCGACCGGCTGACCGCCACCCGTCTAGGGGCCGCGATGACCACGCATTTTCGTGATCAGTACAAGTGGGCGGGGGAACTCGCGCGGGAAGGTAAATAAATACTTTTTATGTCCCGTGTCGCCGCGATCCTGGTTTACGTGCTGACAGCCGCATTCTTCGCGGTGTTTTTCCTTTATCCGACCACGCAAACCCTCGGAGGGGCGTTCCTCGACGTGGACGGGCATTTCACCTTCGCATACGTCAAGGAAGTCTTCAAAAACCCGATTTACCTCGAAGGCTTGCGCAACGCGTTCGCCCTGGCGGTGACCAGCACGGCGGCGGCGTTCGCGCTCTCGATGCCGCTGGCCTGGCTGAGCGACCGCTTCGAGTTTGCCGGCAAAAAATTGCTCACCGCGCTGTTGCTCGCGCCGATGGTCTTGCCGCCGTTCGTCGGAGCCATCGGCATCAAGAAAATTTTCGGCCAGGATGGAGCGTTCAATGCCTTGTTGCACGACCTGGGCATGCTTTCGCAAAACCACGCCATCGACTGGCTCGGGCAGCATCGGTTCTGGGGAGTGGTCGCGCTCAATGCCGTGCATCTTTACCCAATTTTGTACCTCAATGTGGCGGCGGCGTTGGCGAACATCGACCCCGCGATGGAGGAAGCCGCCGAAAACCTCGGCTGCACGGGGTTCAGGAAGTTTTTCAAGATCACGCTGCCGCTCATCACGCCGGGCGTGTTCGCGGGCGGCACGATTGTTTTCATCTGGGCGTTCACCGAACTCGGCGTGCCGCTGATTTTCGATTATTCGCGCGTGACGCCGGTCCAGATTTACTACGGCATCAAGGACATCGGTTCCAGCCCGTTCCCGTACGCCCTGGTAGCGGTCATGCTGGTTTCCACGGTGCTCCTCTACGCGGTGAGCCGATTGACGGTCGGGCGCCGCGCGAGCGACCTCACGATGATGGCCAAGGCCACCAGTCGCGGCGGGGCGCGCCCGCTGAGCCATGGGGCAGGGATTGCCTGCGCGGCGGCGTTCGGCTTGGTGATCTTTCTCGCGCTCGTCCCCCACGTCGGGGTCGTTCTGGTGGCCTTCTCGCGGGATTGGTACGGCACGATCCTCCCGCATACCTGGACAACGGCTAATTTCGAGACCGCGCTCAGTCACAGCCTCACGGTGCCATCCATCGGGAACAGCCTGTGCTATGCCGCCATCTCCACGGTTTTCGACGCGCTGTTGGGGGTGGGGATAGCCTACGTGGTGGTCCGCACAACGTTGCCCCTGCGTCATCTGCTCGACGCGCTGGCCATGCTGCCGCTGGCCGTGCCGGGGCTGGTCCTGGCGTTCGGCTATCTGGCGATGACGCAGGAAACGAAATTTTTCGCGTTCCTCAATCCCGTCAAGAACCCGGTGCCGCTGCTGGTCATCGCGTACGCGGTGCGACGCCTGCCGTACATGGTGCGAAGCGCCGCCGCCGGATATCAGCAAACGAGCGTGACCTTGGAAGAGGCCGCGCAGAATCTTGGCTGCCCGCCGTGGCGCTCACTCTGGCGGGTGACGCTGCCGCTCATCGCCGCTAATCTTCTTGCCGGTGGTTTGTTGACTTTCTCTTTCGCGATGTTGGAAGTGAGTGATTCGTTGCTCCTCGCGCAAAAGCAGGAGTATTATCCCATCACGAAAGCCATCTACGAACTCTTCGCTCTGCTCGGTAATGGCCGTGCCGTCGCCAGCGCGCTCGGCGTGTGGGCCATGGCGTTTCTTGGCGTGACGATCCTCGCGGCGAGTCTGTTGCTCGGCAAGAAAATGGGCGCGCTGTTCCGGGCGTAAAATAAAACAAGGTAGAGAGGAGCGTCTCTGCTCCTCCCAAACTTACCCGGCGTGCGTCGAGCGTGGAGGGAAAGCCGCGTCCGCAGTATGGACGCAAAGGAGATGGCGTTCGCCATTCGCACCGCTGTTCGTGCGCGGCCGCGCAAGTCAGGGAGGACAGGGACGCTCCTCCCTACCCGGGTTATTGATACGACTTCACGACCAACTCGCTAATAAATTTGTCTGGAGCATCGACCGCCGCCGCCGGCAGATCAAACGCCGATTGCCCCGTATTTTTCTGGATCAATTTCAGGCCAAACTGGTAATCCTTGAACATCCGCTCGCATAACTCACGCGCCGAAATCTGCTCTGCCCGGGCGCGCTCGGCAAGTCGGTGCGTCGCCTCCTCGTCAAAACGCAGCATGACTCCATGCTGACGGCGGAAATCTTCCGCGTAGGCAGCCGCGGCGTCGGCGGTCGTATGCTCCTGCCGTTCACGTAGACTTTCCGCACCTTCCGCCAACAGCCGAGCCAAACCCTCTGCTGGCTCAGACACGAAATTCTCGTCCACGACGAGACGGTTTACCCCCGCGCCCGGCAACTCGTACTTTGTTTCGCGCAGCAACCGCTCGAAAACCGTGACCAGCCCGCGGGCCCCCGTCCGCTCCCCGGCAGCCTCGCTCGCCAATCGGCGCAAAGCTTCGTCGGTAAAATTCGCCTCGATACCGTAAGCGCGGAAGGCCCGCTCGTATTGGCGCACGATGCTGCCCTCCGATTTATGCAAAATTTCGTAAAGATCGTCTGCACTTAGTTCCTCGGCTACCACGCGCACGGGCAACCGCCCGATGAATTCCGGCTCGAACCCGTAATCGATGAAGTCCCGCGTGGTCACCTGCCGCAGGATCGCCGCGTCGGGCACCGTGCCGCCTTCGACCGGCGAGAATCCGATGCTGCTCTGCCGCAACCGCCGCGCCACCTGATCCCGCAGCCGCTCGAACGCCCCGCTGACGATGAACAGGATGTGCCGCGTGTTGATCGTTTCCTTGCGCGCGCCGCCCTTGCCGCCGCGCCGTTGGAACTCGAAGGCGCCCGCCAACTGCGACTGGATGTCCATCGGGTTTTTGACGGGCACCTCGGTTTCCTCCATGAGTTTGAGGAGGGTGGTCTGCACGCCGCGCCCGCTCACGTCGCGGCCTCCGGCGAGGTTGCCCGCGGCGGCGATCTTATCGATCTCGTCGATGTAAACGATCCCGTATTGCGCGAGGTTGGTGTCGCCGTCCGCCCGCGCAATGAGGTCGCGCACGAGGTCTTCCACGTCACCGCCGACGTAGCCCGTCTCGCTAAACTTCGTGGCGTCCGCCTTGACGAAAGGCACGCCGATCAAATCCGCGACGTGCTTGACGAGGTACGTTTTGCCCACCCCGGTCGGCCCGAGCAGGATCACGTTCTGTTTGGCGTATTCGAGCGCGGCGGCTTCGCGCTCGTTTTCCTTGGCCAGTCGGCGGACGTGGTTGACGTGGTTGTAATGGTCGCACACCGCGACGCTGAGCACCTTCTTGGCCTCGTCCTGCCGGATCACGAAGCGGTCCAGATGCGCTTTGATGTCGCGCGGCTGGTAACGGAAATGAAAGATGTCCGGCGGCTCCTCGGCGGCAGGCGGCGGCTCGGCGGGAGCGCCGTCGGCGGTGTCGGGCTGGGTGAAAGTCGTAAATGAGACCTTGTCACCGAAATTATTTTTCAGAAAATCGCCAAGTTTTCGCTGGATTTCCTCGGGACTGGGAAAGGGTTTATCGCCCTCGCCGCCTGGGACTGATTCGTGGTGAGTGGACATGAACTCCGATACCCTAGCATCGTTTGGCGTCCCGACATCTCAAAGCACCCGCGCGAGCACGAACCCGTCGTAACCTTTGCTGCCGACCGTCTGTACGGCAGTGGCGTTCACGCGTTTGTCGTTCGCCAACTGCTCCAGGAACTTCCTCACCCCTTGCACCCGGGGGTCTGCGTGCTGGGCATCCACGATGTTGCCTCCGCGCACGACGTTATCCGCGATGATCAGGGTGCCGGGCCGCGAAAGTCGTACCGCGCGGTCGAAGTAACCCGGGTAATTCTCTTTATCCGCGTCGATGAAAATCAGGTCGAACGGGCCGGTGAGCCGCGCCAGCGTTTCCAGCGCCGGACCCACCAGAATTTCCACCTGTGCGCCGATCCCGGCGCGCTCAAGGTTCACGCGAGCGACTTCGGCGTGTTTGGATGAAAGTTCCAGCGTGGTCAGACGTCCGTCGGCGGGTAGTGCCCGGGCGAGCCAGATCGTGCTGTAGCCGCCCAGGGTGCCGATTTCGAGGGTGCGGCGTGCTCCTTGCGTGTGTGCCAGCAGTTCCAGCAGCTTGCCTTGGTTGGGCGAGACACTGATGGGCGGCAACCCGGCGGCCTCGCTGTCAGCCAAGGCGGCCTGCAACGCGTCGTCTGGTGGGATAAGCAGGCGGCTCAGGTATTCGTCCACTGCCGCCCAACGTGTTTTGTCTTCCATCGGGGTCGAAGGTTTACGGCGGGATCTGTGCGCGGACACCCGTGCCGACCGGGGCGTTGAATTGGTCGAGATCCTTCTGGTGCTGCGGCAAATCGCGCGCGGCAAGGGCGGCGAGCGCCTTGGCGTCGGCGGCGCGGCCGTTCTCCAACGCGTAAATCGCCGCCAGCCAGCGCCGCTCGGCGGCCTGCCGGGGATCACGCGTATTGTCAGTGTAATACGCGGCCACGTTGAGAAGGGCCACCGGCGCGAAATCCGTCCACGGCACGCCGATGGTGCCGTAGGGCGTGCTTGCTTGGAGCATGTCTGGTGCGGCGTGCGCGATGCCGCGCGGATAGGTCGTCCCGCGTCGGCTGGTCACGGGCTGCGGATATCCGCCGGGCGCGTTGAGGTCATTGATCAGCGTCTTCTTGAAGGCCACCAGATGTCGCGCGCGTCCCAACGTCAGTTCCCGGGCACGGAGATAGTTCGGGTCCGCCAATTGGACGTGTTCGAGGACTGCCTGCGCTTCGTCAAAACGGCCCAGGGCGACCATCTGTTCGTAGCTCTCGTGCGCGGTCTGCCAGCGTACGGTCTCCGCTTCATGCTCCCTGGTGGTTCCAGCCAGGGCCGGTACGGGCGTGGCGCTGGCTGGCGGCGCTTGCACGGCGGGATTGCCCGTGGGAGAGAGGGTGGCTGAAGCTGCCTCGCTGCCATTGGACACTCCGGTGGAAGCGGCGGCGTTTCCCAGTTCGGTCTCGGCAGCAAAAAAAGCCTCGACCATTTTGCCGGTCGTCTGGAGTTGCCCGCCTGCCTTGACAAAGTCCGCGCGCAACGCCGCGCGGTTGCTTTCGTTCGCATTCAACCGCTCGTGCAGCGGCGCGTACAGCGCAAAGTCGTGCACCGCTTTGCGCGCGATGGGATTGTACTCACCGATCCAACGGTACTCGCCCCCCGGTTTGCCTTCGAGAAAGGCTTTGAACAAGGCGTTGGCATCCTTGAATTCCCCTTGCTCCCAATCCTTCAAGCCGAAGAGCAGCAGCGCCATCGCCTCGAAATTGTTCTTGTCCCAGCTCGGGACCACGCTGGCGGGAATCTTTTCCTTGGCGGCTAGAAACCGACCGGTTTCCACGAAAAAATTGGCGAGGGCATGTTGCCTGGCTTCCGTGGAAAACATACCGGCCGTTTGCAAGGCTTCGAAGATTCCGCGCGCATCCGAGGTTTGATGGTTGAGCAGCGCGGTCAGCCCCTGATGCACCCGGACCCAGCTGGTCAGCGGCTGGGTCAGGCCCTTCTGTTGGGACACCTGTCGGAGGCTTTCCTGGGCGTCGGTGTACTTTTCTTCGACGATCTGGTGGCGGGCGGCTTCGTAGGTGGCGGCCGGGGTGACTTTGGCGTCCGCCGTGGCGGCTTGGGTGCTGGCGTTCGGCGCGGCGCCGTTGGTATTGGCGGGATGAGGGTTGCCCCCGAAGAGCCGGTCGCGGAACACGTAGGCCGATACCCCCGCTGCGATGATCAGGATCAGGAGCACCAGGGTCAAGATGCCCGCGACGTGGTTCTGGCTCGGGCTTTCGACGACCACACGCTGGCGGCTGGTGCGGCTTTTGCCGGCATTGGCGTTGAGTTGGTCGATGGCGTAGCGAAAATGGTCCGTCAGTTCGCCGTAGGAATTGTAACGCTGGTTCGGGTCCTTGTGGAGCATCCGATTAATGACGTAGGCGGTCTCGCCGGACACGTCGGGTGCGAACGCCTGGAGGCTGACCACGCGGCTTTTCAGGTGCTTGAGCGCCACCATCGAGGCAGTTTCCGCCTCGAAGGGCGGACGACCTGCGACGGCGTGGAACAGCGTGCCGCCGAGGCTGTAAATGTCGCTGCGGAAATCCTCCGGCTCGTTGTTGAGCTTTTCCGGCGCGATGTAGTAGGGCGTCCCCCAGATTTCACCGCGCGCGTCGGCCTCGTGCTCGGCGAGGAGGGCAAGGCCGAAATCGGTGATCTTGGCCGTGTGGGCGTCGGCGAAAAGAATGTTGCCCGGTTTCACGTCGCGGTGGATGAGGCCCTTCTCGTGGGCGGCCTGCAACCCGCTGGCCACCTGGAGGCCGACCTGGAGCACCTGCAACTCCGCGATCCGGCCCTGGAGCTGCATCAGGTCGTCGAGGCTGCCCTTGTCGACCAACTCCATCGCGATGTAATACTGCCCCGAGTCGCTGCCGAAGGAGAATACTTTGACCACAAAGGGATGGTTGATCGATGCCGTGATGCGCGCCTCATCCTCCAGTTTGATGATGTACGATTCGTCGGCGCTGAGTTCCTTTCGCAGGAGTTTGAGCGCAACCATCCGGTTGAGGTTGCGATCCAGAGCCTTGTACACCGCGCCCATGCCGCCGGTGCCGAGGTGTTCGATGACGGAGAAATGATTGTATTTGCGGGTGGCGCGCATCGCGGCCCCGCAGGTCGGGCAATCGAATTTCGAAAGTGGTTCCTGCTCGGAAATGTCGACGAGCGTTCCGCAATTCGGGCAGGCTTGCACGCAGCTTTCGCCGGGAGGGGGCATCACTGACCGCCTTACGGCGGTAAGCGCCAAGTTTCAAGAACCAAGATTCAAGGAAATACCAGGAACCAAGATTCAAGGGAGAGCTGCCATCCCTCTTCTGACTTGATCCTTGATCCTGGCATCTTCCTTGGACCTTGGTTCTTGGGTCTTGAATCTTGCCGCCCCTTCCGGGGGCGGTTGGCTTGGCATCTGCTTCATCATTGGGAGAGATCATGTTTTGCCGGGTTGCAACGTCGGAATTAGTGGACATCATGGCCCGGGAAAGGGTGCTTCGCGCCTGTAAGTTGCGCTGGCAGTCTTCTGCCCATGCGGCGATAATCTCTGCGAACATGTTGGAACTCATCGTGCCGCCCACCGCCGCCGGTCATCGCCTTGACCGCTTCTTGGCCGACGCGTTGGCGCATCTCTCTCGTTCACGTGTGCAGGCGCTCATCCGCGATGGGCACGTCCAGCTCAACCGCCGTCCGGCGGGCAAACCCGCCGAAGCCCTCCGTGCGGCAGACCTCGTTTCCTGGGAGGAACCGCCCGTGGCCGACACCACCGTCGTGGCCGAAGCGCTGGACCTCTCGATTCTGCATGAGGATGAGGATTTGATCGTCATCGACAAGGCGGCTGGAATGGTCACCCATCCAGCCCCTGGCCACAACGCGGGCACGCTGGTCAACGCCCTGCTTGCCCATTGTCCGACGCTTTCCGGCATCGGCGGCGAACGGCGGCCGGGGATCGTGCACCGGCTGGACAAGGACACCAGCGGCTGCCTCGTGGTCGCCAAGAACGACCTGGCCCACCAGGGTCTCAGCGCGCAGTTCGCCGACCGCACGACCGTCAAACGTTACCTCGCACTGGTGCGTGGCATCCCACGGCCGCCAGGTGGAACCATCGACAAGCCCGTTGGCCGGCACCCGGTTCACCGCAAGCGCATGGCCGTGGTTGCGCCGCCGCATGGTCGCAGCGCCCGCACGGATTATCGCCTGCGGCAGAGCCTGCCGTCCGGGCAGCCTGCGCAAGTGGTGTCACTCGTGGAATGCCGCCTGCATACCGGACGCACCCACCAGATTCGCGTCCACCTCAAGCACCTGGGCTATCCGATCCTTGGCGACACGCTATACGGCGGCCCCGGCACGACCGACCGCCAGATGCTTCACGCGTGGACGCTTGGCTTCCGGCATCCTCGGACCGGGGAAACCCTGGAGTTTCGCGCTCCGTTGCCCGCCGATTTCCTGGCTTTTGGTTTTGACCCCGTCGACCCATGACCCAATTCACGCAAGCCCTCGATTTCGTGCTCCGGGAACTGGACCGCCGCCAGCAGGGCGGCTATGATGACTGGCGTGCTTCCGTGGCCTCCGTGGACCGTCTGCTCTCGGCCCGGTCTCGGGTGACCGCTGACCCTCTCACTACTCCTCCCATCTCCGCCCCGGAACCCTTGATCCCCGATATGCCCAAGAAGCCAGTTGCTGCCCCGGACGCGCTTTCCCTTTTCGGCGACCTCGCCCCCATGCCGGCCAAACCCGCTCGCACCACTGCCAAGGCCGCCGGGTCAGATACCCCGGGCGTTTACGAACCCGTCACCGACCCGTCGCGTTCAAAGGAAGAGCGTCTGGCCCAACTGCGCGGTTGCCCGGAGCGGCTGCCCTGCCTGAAATGTCCCTACGGGCAGGGGGCGGACAACAATCACGTCGTTTTCGGCATCGGCAATGTGAACACGGAGGTCATTTTCGTCGGCGAGGCCCCCGGCGCGGACGAAGATGCGAAGGGCGAGCCGTTTGTCGGACGCGCGGGCCAACTTCTCACCAAGATCATCAACACGATGGGCTATCAGCGCGAGGAAATCTACCTGGCCAACGTGCTCAAGTGCCGCCCTGACATGCCCGGTCAGGCGTTCGGGAACCGTCCGCCGACGACGGCGGAGATGCATAGTTGCCGGCCGTGCTTGTTCGAGCAGATCGACATCATCCAGCCCAAGGCCATCGTCGCGCTCGGGGCTACCGCGATGAAAGGGCTGCTCGATCTTCAGGAGCCGATGGGTGCCTTGCGGGGGCGCTGGCACGACTACAAGGGAATCCCCGTGATGGCGACGTACCACCCGTCTTATCTTCTGCGCAACCAGCTGCCTTCGGAAAAGCGGAAAGTCTGGGAAGACCTTCTGATGGTCAAAGAACGGCTCGGCCACGAAATTACCGAGCGGGATCGCGGTTATTTCCTGAGCAAGGATTGATCTCCTGCCGCGTTCTCCATGTCTGACATCGCCACATCCTTGCCGTTCCAGACCCGGCGCTTGCCGCCCGGCATTGCACCGGTTGACGGCGGTGTGCGCGGCGGACGCGAGACCATCCGGTCAGGCGGGGTAACGGCAACCGTCGGCAATCATGGTGAACGCCCCAAAGGCCCGGCGAACCCGCCGCCCGATCTTCCGTCGCCCGCCGCGCCCGCTGCTTTGGCCAATCGCGAGGTGGCGGTATTGGCCGAGCAACGCCGGTTGCGCCGCCAGCTGGAGGCTTCGTTACGGGACCAATTGCTCACCGGTACGACTTCGACCGAGGATACGATTGTCTGTCAGCTTTGCGAATTGCTCTGGGCCGACCACGCCTGCCTGTGGATGCTGCCCACCCAGCCCGAAGATGCGCACGATTGGAGCCGTCAGACCATCGTGTCCGAGGCGGTGGCGGAGTATTATCCGCTCGTGGGTTATTCGACGTGCACGCCCACCGGAGAATGGTCGCGGGAGTGCTTGGAGCCATCGCTGCAGGCCGACGGGGCCGTGCCGCACTCCGCCACGCCGTTCAACGCGCCGAAGGAAGGCGACCCGGACCCGACCGCCTATTCGCGCTATCTGACGATCACTCTCCGCGGACGCCCCGGGCATGGTTGGCTGCTCTTGCTGGAACGCTACGGCTCGGCGGCGGCCCCGGCAACCCCGTGGACCGACTTCGACCGCGAATTGCTCGACGACGCCTCGGCCGTCCTGGCGATGGCGCTGGAGAATAATCTGCTCAGCGCGCAGAGCGCCGAACGCGCCAGCTACCTTACCAACATGCTCAACTCGCTGGACGTGGCGGTGATGGTCATCGAACAGCCGCCCGCGCCCGTGCCGGCGGTGGTCTCGCTGGTCAACCGTTCGTTCTGCGAATTGTTTGGCTTGGACCACGCGCAGGTCGAGCAAGGCTCCTACCTGCAATTCATGGACCTGGTGCGTCCGATCTTGCCGGATTGGGGGGCGCAACTCACCATCATCGAGGATCTGCTGGCCGATCCCACCGCCGAACGCATCGACGAGATTACCCTGCTTTCCACGGTGCCGGATTCCACGCCGACGCACCTGCACCGCTTTGCCACGCCCGCGCGCGATGCCCACGGCAACATCTTCGGGCGGATGTTCTTCTTCCGCGACATCACCTACGACAAGGAAGTCGAACGCCAGCTTGTCCACTCGCAGAAGATGGACAGCATCGGCACGCTGGCGGGCGGCGTGGCGCACGACTTCAACAATCTGCTGACGACGATCCTGGGCTACACCGAACTGCTCAAGCGCGAGCTGAAGGGCAGCGAGTCCGCAATGATGAAGCTTCTACAGATCGAGAAGAGTTCCAACCGCGCCGCCGAACTGACCGGCCAGCTTCTCGCGTTCAGCCGTCGCCACCCCACGGTGCTGCACGTTTTCAACCTGAACGCTCTGGTGGTCGAAACGATGGACATGATCCGCTCGACGGTCCCGGCCTCCATCGACGTGCGTTTCCAACCGGCGGAGGGCGTGCCGAACATCGAGGCGGATTCGACGCAGATTCAGCAGATTTTGATCAACCTGATCCTCAACGCGAAAGATGCGCTCGGCGGCAACGGGCATATCATTATCTCCACCCGGATCGGCTCCGACACCCAGGCGGTCAACGGCACGCCGACCTCCGGCGTCGAATACGCGATTCTGGAGGTCGAGGACAATGGCGTCGGCATCCCGCGCGATGTGCTGCACCGGATTTTCGAGCCGTTTTACACGACCAAGGAGGTCGGCAAGGGCACGGGCCTCGGGCTGGCGATGGTGTACGGCATCATCAAGAAGCACAACGGGTTTATCGAGGTGACGAGCGCTCTGGGCGAGGGGACGAAGTTTTCCGCCTTCCTGCCGGTCACCGCCAAGCGCAGCGGCGAGGACGAAGAAATTAACCGCGAAAGCAGGCGGGAATTGAAGCAGCGCGAACTGGTCGTCATGGTGGTCGATGACGAGCCGGACCTGCGCAACTTCTGCGTGACGGCCTTGGGCGAGGTGGCGACGGAAATCCTCACGGCAGCTAACGGGATTGAAGCGCTCGAACAATTTGAGAAGGCAAACCGCAAGGTGGATCTGGTGCTCATGGACCTGACGATGCCCAAGATGAGCGGACCGGAATGTTTCCAGCGGTTGCGTGCGATTGACCCCGACTTGCGGGTTCTGATTTCCAGCGGGTACAGCCTGGACGTGGACGCGGAAGACTTGCTCAAGGGCAAAGCGACAGGCTTCCTCCCGAAGCCGTACGATTTGAATCAGTTGATGGAAAGTGTCGAGCGCGCCCTGAGCACCGGCAAGCCGCGCGCGAACGGGAGTTGATCTTTGGTTGCGACCCGGCGCGTCCCGAAAGCTTCCGTCATCCTGGGCGGAGCGGAGCGGAGTTGAAGGATGACGAAGGTTTTGAAGCCGATCCTTTTGCCGATGTTACTTTGTTCCCAGGCTGGCCAACGCCTCCTCGATCCTCACCGACTGCCGCTTCCGATCCAGAAAGAAGCTGACCTCCCCGTAACCCACTTCGCGCAGCAGGCGCAAGGCTTCCACATAATTGTCGCCCACCCGCCTCGGCTCGTGCGCATCCGCGCCGATCACGACCGGAATGTTCCGCGCGCACATCTCCGATAGAATTTCGCGTCCGGGGTTCATCTCACGGATCGACTTGTTACGTCCTGAAGTGTTGAGTTCCATCGCCGTGCCCGCGCGTGCGATCCGGTCCAATGCCCGGCAAATGTCGTCGCTGATGCGTGCACGGTTCCACTCCGCTGGGTTCTGGTTTTTGACGAGGTCGGGATGCGAAATCGTGTCGTACAAGCCGGTTTCCGCCGCCTCCGCCAGATGCCGGAAATAGGTGCGCTGGAAAT
>CAXUHC010000024.1:0-20046 GCA_964250705.1 uncultured Chthoniobacterales bacterium
AACAGCGGCGGCTCGGCGGGAAGCGGCGCGGGCATCTCGCCGACCCCGCCCAAACCCGCGAAGGACGCCGACAACGCCCAGGCGGGCACTAAAAGCAGCGTTTCCCGTGCTTCCGTCCGGCCCAAGGCCACCAGCCTCAGCCCGACCACGGTCGCCCTCAAGCAGGCGGCCAAGGACGGCACCCCGTTCTGCGAGCAGTGCGCCCAAGCCGACGCCAGCAGCTAGCGCGCCTGCCTTTCTGACCATCACGCCGCCGCCCAATCGCTCGACACATGCCGGAAACCCTGCAAGAAATGCTCTTCCCCCACGACGACCAACACACCTACGCCGTCATCGACGGAGCGTCGTGCGAGGAGTTGCTGGAGAGGCTCGACGAATTTTCCCCCCGGCACTACTGCCTCTACACCGGGGAACTGGACCCGGATGTCGAGGAAGTCGCTCCCTACGTCGTCGAGCTGTTGCCCGCCCATCCGTTCACGGAGTGGCTTCTCTCTAATGGCGAGGGTCAGCCCTGGGGCATCTATGCACGGAGCCCGGTCGGTTTGCGGGCGATGCGGAAGCATTTCCGTACCTTCATGCTGGTGAAATCTCCCGAAGGCCGGACGATCTATTTTCGTTACTACGATCCACGGGTGTTGAATGCTTATCTCCCAACCACCAACGAAAAGGAGCGCGGCATGGTTTTCGGCCCTGTAAGCACTTATCTCGCCGCCTTGGATACCGGAGAATTCGCCTGTTACGAACAGGACGGCCCCAAACTTGTCCGGCAGAAACTTGCCAAGCCATCCAACTAAGAAAGGTTGCCCGATGCTTAAAATCCGCAGCTCCCAGATCGCCGACATGGTTCAAGGCGACGAAGAGGCATTTGTGCGTAAAGTCCTTGCCCACGTGCTCGAAGAATGTCCCAGCCGACTGCCTACTTACGCGTTGCGGGACATGGTCGTCAGCGGATTAAGCCGTGCCCGCAACCACGGTTTGCGTTCCAATGAGCAACTCCTGGCGTTCGTGACGCTCATGTTTGCACTCGCGCCAAACTTTGATCAGCAAAGCGATTTGCGGACGATGTTAGGCAGCACCGAATTCTCTGCCGACGAGCGTTGGGAACGAATTTTCGCTCCGAGCTTCGACGCCGCCTGGGAGGAGGTGGGCACCGCCGGTTTCTACGATCGGAAGGCGTGGTTCCCGGCGGACCGCGACGATCTGGAGGGAGAAACAGATGGCTTCTGAACTTTCACGGCTCAGTACGGCGGATAATGCCGCCATCGCCCGGAATGACTCGGTGATTGCCGGAATCGTTAAAAGCAAGGAGTTCGAAGCCGCACGCGCCGTGGCTGACGCCGCCGGGATCGTGGACCCGACTCCCATTTCGGATGGCGCCAGCATGGTCATGAGCGCGGCAGCCGGAGATTGGGTCGGGGCCGGGTTATCGGTGGTTTCAATGGTCCCCTACCTTGGCGACGCGGTGGCGAAAACCGCCAAAGGCGCGCGGCTGGCCAAAAGGGTCGCTACCCTCGGCAAGGATTTGTCTACCGCGATCAAGGAAAGCGAGGCGCTGAAAAGCGTGGCGCGCCGACTGGAAAATAGTCGGGCAGCGGCGGCCAAGGCGGTCAAAAAGCGCGCGGAGGAGGCCGCTGCAAAGATGGCCTGCAAAACTTGCCCAAAGCCATCGAATCGTTTTGGCTCGCAGCTTCCCACCAAAGGGAGTTGGAAAGGCGAAAAGGGGAATTCGCGCTGGACCTCTGAGGACGGTAGCGTCTCTCTCGACTACAAGGAAGGCTACCCGGACTTCAAGACCAGCCAGCCTCCGTCCGTCAGGGACAGCGTCGAGATTCCGATGACGGGCAACGACAGCCGGGATTTTTCGGCCGCGCGCGATCAGATGCGTCAGAGGCTCAACGATCCCACCTGGCCCGGCAAGGGCCAGGGCACCTCGCCGGACGGCTACACCTGGCACCACACGGAAAACGGCACTACCATGGAACTCGTTTCGACCAAGGTGCACAACAAAGCGGAATCCGGCGCCGCCCACACCGGCGGCGCGAGCATCGTGGAGGACCCGGCCTACTAGAGCCCATGGCCGGGCATGATGCCTTCCATGATTTGTCGCTTATCTCTTTACCTTTCCACTCATGCCTAAATCCAAACATCGATTGACCTTTGTCGAACCGGGTCCCGCCTGCGCCGAGGAGGACGTGGCTGCCTTGGAGAAGACGCTCGAGGCCAAACTTCCGGGGGACTACCGCGCCTACCTGCTCGGATATAACGGCGCGCAACCCATCCTGGACGGACGCGAATACGACGCGGCCATCGTACGCCTGCATTGGCCGAAAAAGCCGGCGCGGGCGGGCGATAACGTCGCGACGTTCGGCCACTTCCTGCGGTTGCAGGCGGCCTCGCCGGACGTGCCCGACCTTCGGGAAACTTTGTCCGACTTCGCCGCTCGCCTCCCCGAGAAAACCTTGCCCATCGCCAACGACCCGGGCGGCAGTCAGTTCCTGCTCTCCCTGGGCGAGGACCGGACCGGCGCAGTCTTCTATTGGTCGAGAAAGCATCAGGGAGACGCCGCCGGCCGCGCCATTCGGGATTATCCCAACGTGGCGTTGGTAGCCCCCTCGTTTACGGAGTTCCTCGCCTGTCTGGAACCCGAGCCCGAGGATTGGGACAAATGGGAGCGCGAAAACGCCTGAACCCCGCGCATGGCTCCGCCGCCGTTCGCGCAGATTGCCGCCACTTACCTGGAGAATTGGCCGGCGGCGTTGCAATCGCTTTCGGTGCCGCAGGTCGCGGTGCCGTTGACGGCGGACCAACGGGACGCCCTGTTGGCTGGCCCCATCGCCGACGACCCCGCCACGGAAAACAGCCTCGCGCTTCTGCACGAGAAGCTTGCACCGCATTTGGCAGGGAGAGCGGACGGCGCCTTCCTGCGCCTCGGCTCCCGCAGCGCCAAGGACCTGGGCTGCCTGCGCGTCCGCACCGCTGGCGAAGCGCTGCTGGCGTTGCGGCGCTCCCGGCGGGTGCGTGAAGATTGCCTGCTCGCCAGCACTCAACACTACGTTCCTACGGTTTTTCTGCGGGAATGGCGTACAATCCCCGTCTGGTCGGAGTTCCGGGGGTTCATGCGCAACCGGCAACTCGTCGGATGGTGTTCCTACCATGGGAAATCTGGCCGGGCCACGCCCCCGAGCCAATGCTCCCGCGCGGCCATTGAAAATGCGTTGCGCCGTTTCTTCGGGTGCTTCGCGCTCGTGTCCCACCTGGACGACACCGTCTTCGACGTGTATCTCCATGAGGACGACCCTTTGAAGGGGATGGCGGCAACCCTCATCGAGATCAACCCTTTCGCGCCCTGCACAGACGGGGTCTATTTCTCGTGGGCAATCCCGGGGGACTTTGACGGCACTCTGCGCCTCGAGGAAAAGCCGCGCCTTTCCGATCTGATTGGTGGGTAAAACGAATCTTTAGAGCGCGTCCCGATTGAGTAAGCCTACGGGCTGTAGCCACGGCGCTCTGTCGCCGTGTCTGGTCCCGTGCGGACACGGCGACAGAGCGCCGTGGCCACAGCCGGAACTCGCCGCTCATTCCTTCGAGACGCGCTCTAGATACCGGAAAACGTTCGCCCGTTGCAAGTGTTTTGCCGCGTTTGGCTTGGATGGAGATCACGGGTTGCCCGGAACATGGCGTTGGACGGGATCGACCTGTCCGTGGCGGAAGGCGAAATCTTCGGTCTGCTCGGACCCAACGGCGCGGGCAAGACCTCCACCATCGAAATCCTCGAAGGCATCCGCGCGCGTTCCGGCGGCGAGGCCCGCGTGCTCGGGTGCCGCCCGCGAGCAGTTGATTCAAAGCATGGACTTCCAGGTTGTAAGGGAAATGATGGAAAATCTTTCGATGGAGAAACTTTCCCAGCGTCCGTTGCGCGAAGTGGAAGGGGCGAGCGAAGGTGAACAGTAGGCCGGGGAAACGACTTTCCCCGCGCGGGAACCGCAGCGTCTCCCGCTCCCCGTTCTAGCGAGGAAACCCCGCAACGCCCCGGCCACGTCGCCCCGTCGCGGTTTCCGACGATGGGATGAACTCGCGCGGGACCAACCCCGACCGGCTGATCGAACGCGTCGACCTCGCCGACAAGAAGCACGCCTTTTGCCGCACGCTTTCCGGCGGTCGGAAACAGCGGCTCGCCGTCGCGCCCAGCAATCGGGATGTGCTCTGCCGCACGCCGCCGTCATCAATATTTTATGCTGTAACTTGGCTCCTTGTACGACTGTGGGTTTGCCAGCACGGGCAGCGCAATTCCCGATGCCTCGGCCCCCGCCCGGTAAACGTGCTGCGTGGCGGGCTTGAAGTCCGCCGCCTTGGCGTCCGCGATGTTCATGAATACTTGCGGGTTGCGGTCCGTGACCGGGAACCACGAACTTTGCATCTGCACCATGATGCGGTGCCCACGTCGGAAAGTATGGTCGATGTCGGGCATGGTAAAATTCACCGGCTCGACCTGCGCGGGCACGAACGGCTCGGGTTTCTCCATGCTGCGCCGGAACTTGCCCCGGAACGGCTCGCCGCGAATGAGCTGCTGAAATCCTGCCATCGTCACGCTCGGCGGCTTCACGTCTTTGGCGATGGTCTTGCTGTTCGGATGCTCGTCGCCATCCGCAAGCGGGTCGGGATAATCCGGCGGGTACACGTCGATCAGCTTCACGTCCCAGTCCGAATCCGTGCCCGTCGTGGACACAAACAGTCTCGGCGACACCGGCCCCGCAATGGTCACGTCTTCTTCCAGCGGGTCGGTCTGGTAGGTCAGCACGTCGGGACGCGTCGCGGCGAAACGCTGGTCGCTGACCATGTACTCCGGCGGCACGGCGACGGCGTAGTACGCGAGGAAGGGCACGGGCTTGTTGGGGTCGCTGACGTATTCGTCGAACCCGCGCGCGCTATCCGCCGCGGGCGGCAGCCACGCCAGCTTTCCTCCGGGCTGGAAATAGAGCGTTTTCTCCTGCACGCCGGGTGGCGGCCAGCTCGGGTAATGCCGCCAGACGTTGGTGCCGGTTTCGAACACCGTGGCCTTGGCGAGTTTGGCGTCCGGCGCATCCTTGAGGTGCTGCTCGAAGAATGGAAACACCACGTATTCCCGGTAATAATCCGCCGTGTTCGCGGCAAAATCGACATAACCCAGTTTGCGTCCGTCCAGCCGGGCCCAGCCGCCGTGAATCCACGGCCCGACCACCAGTTTGTTGTCGATGCCGGGGTTGTTCTGCTCAATCGCATGAAACGCCGAAAACGGTCCCTGCAAATCCTCCGAGTCGAACCACCCGCCGACCGTCAACACGGCACAGTGGATGTTCTTGAGATGCGGCGCGAGGTTGCGGGCCTGCCAGTATTCGTCGTAGGTATTGTGCCGCACCTGGTCGTCCCACTGCCAGCTTTGGCCCTCGACGAAGAATTTGCTCAGCGCCCCGAGCGACCCCTGCTTCAACAGGAAATCGTAACCATCGTCGGTGCCGTAATCGAACGGCGTCCACTTGCGCGGTTCCACCGTTGGGTTGGCCTGCGGTTTGAACGAACCGTAGAATGAAAAATTGGCGGCCAGCATGAACGCGCCGCCGTGGTAGGCGTCGTCGCCTTTGAACAGGTCGATCATCGGAGCCTCGGGCGACGCGGCCTTGATGGCCGGATGCGAGTCGATGATGCTCGCCGCCGTGTAGAAACCCGGGTACGAAATGCCCCAGATGCCGACCCTGCCGTTGTGGTTGGCCACGTTCTTGAGCAGAAAATCCACGGTGTCGTGCATGTCGCTGCTCGGGTCCACGTCGGTCGCGGATTTCTTCTGATCCAGGTGCGGGGCCATCTCCACGAATTTGCCCTCCGACTGGAATCGCCCGCGCACGTCCTGAAACACAAAAATGTATCCCGCTTTGTCGAATTCCTCCGCTGGCCCCAGGTGCCGCGTGCCGGGTGGAAAATGGTCCACCCCGTAGCTGTTCTTCCCCTCGCGCCCATCCGCCACGCTCACGCTGTAGGGCGTGCGGATCATCAAAAACGGGTACGCCTTGGACTGATCCTTCGGCACGTACACAGCGGTGAACAACTTCGCACCGTCGCGCATCGGGATGCGGTACTCGTACTTCGTATAATGCTCGCGCACGTCGAACGGCGCTTCGTCCGCTTTCTTTTCGGTGGTCGGCGATTTCGGCGGAAGGTTTTGTGCCGGCGCGGTTCCCGCGGCAAATGCCAAGCTGGCGGTCAGGAGATAGATGAGATTTTTCATGGCAACCGGCCCTGAGCATACGCAGAAAAGTCCGCTTGTCCCGGCGCTTTCCCACCCGGTTAAACCGCCCGGGGATCACCCGGCAAATATTTGCCGGTAACCTGCTTGAATGCATCCGAGGTGTGCGTTCCCGCCGCGCCGTCAATTTTAAGAAACACCCCCGGATAAAGACTGAGCAGCCGTTGCAGGTCTTCCGCCGCCTCCAGTTCTTGCGGATCGTTGGGTGCGTGCAGTTCGTAGGGCACGGCCACCAGACTCGCGGGCGCGGGCAGCTTCGAGGATGACTTCACCGGCGTGCCGAGCACGATCTGGCCCTTTTCCGCCATGCGCCGCAGGATCACCGCCGCCCCGCACTGGCGCGAGACCGCCGTGTTCGACCACACGCCGTCGGTGATATACTTGCCGCTCGTGTAATTGTTGGAATAGCTCCACAGGTACGGCGTATTGACCCCGTGGCTGCGGTAGCCCCAGCCGTTGTAGCCTTCGAGCTTGTAGCAGGTGCCCGGCACGCTCCAGTCCTGCCAGCTCGTCAGCCCGTCGCATTCGAGCGCGTCCGCCGCGCTGATCGCCCACTGGAAAGGCGGAGATCCTTTCTTGGGGCGGCCAGCGGGTACCTGGACCGTGCGCGCCGTCAACGGATCGCCGTTGTGCAGATGCTCGTCGAAACGCAGGCCGCATTCCATGGCATGGATCACCGCCACCACGAACCACGGGATGCTCGTGACGGCCGCGACCGCCGCGTACCGATCCTGGAAATTGAGGATGTGGTTGATCACCACGGCGACTTCGGCGGAGTGTTCATCCCTGACTTCACAGGTGTCGAACAAATCGTTATATTCCCTGGCGAGCGTGGGAGTCAGTTTGGGTGCGGGCATAAAGCGGTGAACGTGGTGATGGAGAGGAGGATCAACACAGGAAGAAATCAGTCTGGCGAATTTTCGAGGACGCGATTCGTGGTGGACACCCTCGGGTCACCGGCAGCGGGCTGCTTCATTGGGTGGGTGAAGAATCGCCTCGGCGTCCTTGAGTGAAGGATTTTTCATGTCAGGAGATCGACCACGCCTCAACGACCCGGAGCGAGCAAAGCTGCGTTGTAGCAACCGTTTACACTGGAAGCAAGGTTTTTTAGACCCGGGGATGGCGAAGCAAACCGGCGCTGACCAACCGCCGCGCGCCACGCCGGGTTTGCTCGCCTGGCTCAGCCTGCGTCCGACAGGGGATTGACGGAAGTCTGCTCACCCGCGCCCGGCACGGGGCCGGACAGGGCGGCCGCTACTTCACGGCGTACACCTCGGAGAAATCCTGCGTCGAGGCAGAGGCTTCGTCCAGCCCGGCACTCAGCAACGACGTTCGTTCCGGCTGCGGATCGACCCCCCACTTGCCCTGCTTGTTTTTGAGCACGAACGTGCGGCAAAACATGAGGAGCCGTCTGGCGTTGGCCGCCGCGGCGGATTCCGCGTGATCTTCCGGCGCGGGAAACGCCTCTACGCGTTCGGCGCCGGCAACACGCTTACGGCGGTTCCGTAGCACAAAACCTCGGTGACGCCCTGCATCACTTCCGTCGCATCGTAGCGCACCCCGATGATGGCGTTCGCTCCAACTTCCGTGGCGTGCTGCAACATCAAATCAAAAGCTTCCTGACGTGCTTTCTCGCAAAGGTTGGTCAGGATGGTGATGTTGCCCCCGAACAAGGTTTGAATCGCTGCGCCGAAGTTTCCGATGATCGAACGGGAACGCACGGTGATGCCGCGAACGATCCCGAATTCCCGGGCGATGCGGTATCCGTGAATGGTGAAGGCGGTAGTATGGTGCATGGAGCGGTATCGTCGAAGGCCCACCTTACCTGCCGCTGACGAACCCGTCGAGGTGGGTCCCTTTACCTTCCAATGCCATCAGGGCAGTTCTCGGCAAGTAGATCTGGGTTGCGCCGCCGCGTCCGCCCCCCGACCAACTCCAGTTCCTCGGCTGAGGAGAGGCGGTTCCTTCCAGAGAATTTACGGAACGGGTCACGGTAAATTCGACCAGAGACCGGCCCGCTCCGCCACTGATGATGGCCAGTTGATCCATCGAGGCACCGGGAATGCAAAACCAGTTGCCGGTGTTTATGGTGGGTTTTCCGCTCTCGGGGTTGCGGATGAATTGAAAGATACGATCACCGGGATTGATCATCTGTTCGTACACCGGTTGATTCAGGTCGAAACCACCCACGATTTCGCCGATTTGTTTGGGGTCCCTGATCCCGGACTTGGCGAGAAAAGTGACGATCCTTTGGCGGTTTGCGTCTGCGTTCTGTGGAGGCATGACAGCCAAGGCGTGTATCAGTTCCGACGCTCCCGCGCAAGCCCAAACTGCCCCGGCCATCTTCAGGAAACAGTGGTTCCTGGTTGCCCTTGCATTCCTCGTTCCCGGGTTGCGCCTGGAAACGCGATTGGGCGCGGCAAGTAGCCTACGGTTCGAGGTTCCTGGCGTACCAGGCCAGCAATCTCAACGCGACCGATGCCTTCACCGCTGATTCTTCGTCTGCCCCGGGGATGACGGGGTGCGGGTTATACCCTGGAAAAGCGGCTGCATCCACCCCGTCGAGATTCTTGAATCCCATCGACCAATCTGGAAATTGTCGTTCGGCAACCGGAATGGCTTGCACCATGTTGGCCTGAAAATGCCGGTCATCTGCCCGGATCTGAGCGTACAACGCACGTACGGTTAACTCCTCGCCTTCCAGAGATTGAATAAATGCCCCGTCCTTGTAGATCAACAACCCGGTGATGCCCAAACGAGCATTCTTCTTTCGCCACCGCTCCAGCATCTCGAACAATTCAGCATTCGAGAACGGTCTGGACGCGTTGCTGCCGTAGACGAGGTTGAACATGGCCATGGGGGTCGAAGTCCTGAGTAATTCCTGCGTTACCGACACCCACGGATCAACCATGGCACCTGAAAACGACTGCGAGCATCGGAGAAACGTGCCTGGAGAGGTTTCCGCGTAGCGCCGCAATCTGCTGCAAGTCGTTGTTTTGCGGGAATTCGGAGTGGGAGGGATTCGAACCCTCGGTAGCCTTTTGGACTACGACGCTTTAGCAAAGCGTTGCTTTCGACCACTCAGCCACCACTCCAATTCTCGTTGCGCTGACGGTCAGGCCAGCGAAATTCAAGCTATCGCACAGTCGGTCGCGCGGTCAATCAAGAAACAAGCTTCGCGCGCAAAACCACGCTGCCGCCCCTTACCGCCGCTTTCCGTGCCACTCTCTTCCTCTGCCTCCTGGCGCCGCGCCGTCCGGGGGGCTGCCGTCGTAAATTTCTGCGGGCTCCTCCTGTCGTCCCTGACCCTGGTATCCTGCGCTTGGCGCCGTTCGTCCAGGCGCGCCGCCACCCCGCTCAAGGCGGCGGTGCAGGCACCGGTGGAAACCCGGGTCGGCGTGGTCCGCGCCATCGGCAGCGAGCAACGTTTCGTGCTGATCGAAACTCCCTCCGCTCTCGCCACCTCCACGCTTTCCGAGGGTCAGCTTCTGCATTGCCGCCCGCCCGACGCCCTCACCCACGCCGCGACGACCGATCTCCGCGTTTCGCGTGAACGTCATCAGGCTCTGGTCGTCGCCAACGTCGTGGCCGGGGAGCCGACGGTCGGCGCGGTCGTTTACACCACGCTCCGCTCCGTTCCGGCGGCATCCCCCGCCCCCGGTTCGATCTCGTCGGTGGCGACGGCCCCCTTGCCCGGCCTCGCCCCGCCCCGCCAGCCATGACCCCCCTGCCTGACCAACCTGCCCTGCCCCGCGCGGAGATGCTCTCCGAGACCGAGGCCCGTGCTCGCATCCTTGCCCGCGTGACTCCTCTTCCGACCGAGGTCGTGCCGCTCATGGAGGCGTTGGACCGTTTCGCCGCCTCGGCACCGCTCGCGGTCCAGCCCCTCCCGGCCTTCGACAACTCCAGCATGGACGGCTACGCGCTCGCCGCCGCCGACGTGGCGGCCCCGTCCCAAACCGGCGCGGCCTTCATCGTGTCGGGCGAACAGGCCGCCGGGGTGGACCGCGGCCTCCGCCTTGCCCCCGGCCACGCGGTCCGCATCTTCACGGGCGCGCCGATCCCCGCCGGGACCGGCGCGGTCGTCATGCAGGAGGATGTCACCCGCGCCGGCGACCGCATCGTCATCCGGGTTCCCGTCGAACCCGGCGAAAACATCCGGCGCGCCGGCAACGATCTCGCGCGCGGCCAGAAACTCTTCGAGCGCGGGGAACCCCTCACCCCCGCGCGCCTCGGGCTGCTCGCGTCGCAGGGCCTTGCCACGACCGCCGTGTGCCGTCGGCCCCGCGTGGCCGTCCTCGCCACCGGCGACGAGCTCCGCCCCGCCGGGGAACCGCTCGGACCCGGCGAAATCTACGAGAGCAACGGCATCCTGCTGGCGACGTTGGCGCGGGGCCTCGGAGCCGGCGTCACGGTCCTCGAACGCGCCCGTGACGACCGGGACGACCTCGACGCCAAGCTCGCCGCCGGGCTACGCGCCCACGACGTGCTCGTCGTCGCGGGCGGCGTTTCCGTGGGCGAGCGCGATCTGGTCAAGGATCGGCTCGCCGCCGCCGGGGTCCGGCACGACCTCTGGCGGGTGCGCGTTCAGCCGGGCAAGCCTTTCCTTTACGGCGGCCACGTCGCTCCCGACGGAAACCCCGGAGCGCACGTCTTCGGCCTGCCGGGCAACCCGGTTTCCGCGTTCGTCACTTTCTGGCTGTTCGTGCGCCCCGCCCTGCTCAAACTCCAGGGCGCGGGCGAACGCCGCCTTTCCCTGCCCGCGTTTCCGGCCACCGCCGCCGTCGAGCTGACCAACCGGGGCCAGCGCCCCCACTACCTGCGTGGCGTGCTGGACGCGGAGGGTCGCTTCACCCCGGTCGGGCGGCAGGAGTCGCACGCCCTGTTCGCCTTGAGCCGTAGCGAAGCGTTGGCCCGGATCGAGCCGGAAACCACCGTCCCGGCGGGTGGTTCCGTGCAGGCGTTGGTCTGGAAGCCTTGATTTGTCGGTTTTTGTTGCGGACCTTGACGTCATTAAAGAAGCTGATATTTAAGGTCATTAATCAATCGCGACGTTCTGAAAACGAGTTCAACCCTGCCCGAACCCTGCTCGCCGGGCCAGCCTTGCGTCGACACGGGCGAACTCGCCGACATCCTCCTCTATCTCCAACGCTGTTTTTTGACCAACCTTTCGCGCGAACTGGCCGCGGGCAACGTTTCCTTCGCGCAATTCTTCCTGCTCGGCGCGCTGAACCGGGGCGAAACGTTGACGATGTCCCAGATCGCCGCCAGAATGCGCCACACGACCGCCGCCGCCACCGGGCTGGTGGACCGCCTCGAAAATCTCGGCTACGTCAAACGCTGCCACGCCACCGATGACCGTCGCAAAGTGCTGGTAACCATCACCTCGCTCGGTTCGTCACTGGTCACGCGCATCAAAGATGATATGATCCACAACCTCAACACGACCATGACCCACCTGACTGCCGCCGAGCAGCAAGCGTGGCTGCAAGTTTACCGCAAGGTTTACGGTATCGTTCAAGCTCAGTCCTAAATAATCCTCGATGAAGACCTGTGGTATTCCGGCGGCGGTTTCGGCCCTCGCCTCCCTGTTGTTCCTGTCCCCGGCTTCCGCTCCGCTGGCCCGCGCGGGCAGTCCCGCCCCCAGCAAGTCCGACGCCCTGGCCGCACGGCTCAACCATCTCACGCTCGACGATGCCATCGACATCGCCCTACATCGCAATCCGCAGATCCTGAATCAATTGCAGGAAATCCAGCGCAACCAGGGGATTCTGGTCGAGGTGCGCGCCGCGGCGCTCCCGCGCCTCGTTTCCACGGGCTCGTTCACCGGCACGGACCGCGCCCTGCTCAATTCGGGCAGCGGCAGCGGCGGCTCCCTTCTTTCCGGTCTGGGCAGCACGACCGTGGGCGGGGTGGCGAACGACGTTTTCTTCCGCAGCGTCACTCCCCCGACTCCCGCCAACCCCCTTGGCACCAAGGGCCCGGCGGTTTCGCTCAGTTCGCTCTTCGGCGGAAGCGGCAGCAGCAGCACTTCCGACAAGAGTTACACCGTCACCATCGAGGTCCAGCAGACGATCTACAACGCGGCCATCCCGCCGCAGATTCGTCAGGCTCGCTTTCAGCGCGACGCCGCTTACTACACGTTGCGCGAGACCGTCGACACCACGGTCAACACCGTCAAACAGCAGTTCTACACCGTGCTGGTCGACAAGGCGCTCATCGAGATTCAAAACGAGAACCTGCGTCTGCTCCAGAGTCAGCTCACCGACCAGCAGAACCGCTTTGCCGCCGGCACCGTCCCGCGCTTCGACGTGTTGCAGGCCAGCGTCGCGGTGTCCAACCAGCGCCCGCAGGTCATCACGGCCGGCAACACCTACAACCTGGCGTTCATCGGCCTCGCCCGCACGCTCGGCATCGAGTATGGCCCCATCCAGGAGCGCAACTCGCCGATCCATGTCGTCGGCAACCTGGACTACCATCCGCAAACCTTCTCCGCCGATGCCGGGGTCGCCGCGGGCAAGGCCAACCGCGCCGTGCTCAAGCAGCAGCGACTGACGATCCTCGCCCAGATCGAGGCGATCCGGGTGGCCGCCGCGGGCTACCAGCCGACGCTCACCGCCCAGGCCGGTTACGAGCTGGAAAACGACCGCCTGACCGACGATCTCGGCCACACGATTCACGGTTACTTCTACGGCGGCACCTTTAACTGGAACATCTTCGACGGGTTGGCGACCTACGGGCGGGTCAAGCAGGCGCGCGCCCTCCTGCGCGAGGCGCGCATCGCCTACGAGGACGGCGTCAATCAGGTGGTGGAAGACATCCAGAACAACTACCTCACCTTGAACCAGTCCAAGGAGTTGATCGCCAGCCAGGTGCTCAACGTGGGTGAGGCCGAGGAAGCCGTCCGCCTGGCCCAGGCCCGGTTGTCCGCCGGGGCGGGCACGCAGCTCGACGTGCTGCAATCCCAGACGAGCCTGCTCCAAGCGCAGACCACCGAACTCCAGGCCCGCTACAACTACGCGGTGACGCTGGCCAATTACGAGCGCGTCACCGGCACCAGCACCGTGTACGCCGAGGCGTTCAACGATCCGCTCACCACCCGCGCCCAGCCCAACGGCGTGGACACGACGGGCGCGCCCCATGCGGGCGACACCCTGCCGCTCGGGGCGATCAAAACGCCGGACACCAAGGAGCGCGGCTCGGGCCGTCCGATCAAGAACAAGATCAACTCGGAGAATCCGGACAAGCCCGCCCGCGCCAACGGCAAACCGGACAAGCCGCTCGCCAAGCGCGAGTACCTGCTGCAAGGAGATTGAACGGGCGGTGGGGGGGGGAATGCGACATCCTGCCTGCTTCCTCTCTGCGGCCCTCTTCTGCCCTCCGCGTCTCCGCGTTAAAAAATCCGCCCGCTCGTCTTGCCCGCGTTCCATCCGCCGTGTCCGCACCGCCCATCGAGCAATTCCTCGCGCTGCAAGGTCTGCCTGGCCGCCACGGGTTCGTGGGCCGCATTCCCGGCGTGGACGTGAACGCGGACCGCGCCCGGGCGTTGGCCCGGTTGGACCAGTACCACGCCGAGGCGAGGCGGCAGCTTGGTCTGGCGGACCGGACTTTCGTCACGGCGGAGCAGGTCCACGGCGAGGGGGTCGCGGTCGTTTCCGGCGATGACGCGCTCTCCGTTGCTCCCGTTCCCGGCGTCGACGGCCTGGTGACCAACCGGCCCGACGTTTGCCTGGGCATCTATGTGGCCGACTGTTGCGCGATCTTCCTGGTGGACGCCCGGCAACGGGCCATCGGGCTGGTGCATTCGGGCAAAAAGGGCACCCATCTGGGCATCGTGACGGCGGCGGTGGCCACGATGCAAGGGCAATTCGGCTCCCGCCCGGCGGAGATCGTGGCCCAGCTCGGCCCGTGCATCCGGCCCCCGTGGTACGAGGTGGATTTCGCGGCTCAGATCGTCGAGCAATGCCGGGCGGCGGGCATCGTTCAAGTCACGGACGGCGGCGCCTGCACGGCGGCCAACCCTGATCGTTATTACTCTTACCGGCGCGAAAAGGGGCGGACGGGCCGGATGCTCGCCCTGCTCGGTCTGGACAACCGATGATCCGACAACCACCCCGCCCTCACTCAAGACTTCTGTCATCCTGAGCGCAGCCGAAGGATGACAGATTCCTTGCAACAGCGCTCACCCCATGTTTCCACGCGACTTCGACCCGGCCACCCCGGAACTCATGGACCGTCCGCAACCCGTCTCGCAGGAATTGGAGGTCGATCTGGAAAATCTCGTCCACATCAACCGGAATTTCGGCAGCCACCGGCTGATCCGCTGGTTTCTGCGCCGTTGGTGGCGGCCCGGCCAACGCTGCCGGGTGCTCGATCTCTGCACCGCGTCCGGCGACATCCCGCGCCTCATGGTGGACTGGGCGCGAAAACGCGGCATCACCCTGCAAATCGACGCGGTGGATTTCCAGGGCTCCACGCTGGAAATCGCCCGGCGTCGGAGCACGGCCTACCCGGAAATCACCTTCCATGAAGGCGACGCCCGCACGTTCGCCGGAGCGCCCGGTTCGTACGATTTCGTGTTCTGTTCATTGGCGCTGCATCATTTCAGCGAGGACGACGCGGTGCGCGTCCTGCGCCGTTGCCGCGAACTGGCGGGTTCGGGCGTCATGCTCGCCGACCTCGAACGCGGCTGGCTCGCGGCGGCTGGCGTCTGGCTGATGACCGCCGTCCTCTACCGCGAACCCATGACGAAGGACGATGCGCGCGTCTCGGTGCGCCGGGCGTTCAGCTTCGACGAACTGGCCGTGCTCACCCAACGCGCCGGTTGGCAGAACTTCCAGCACCGCCGCTTTGCCATCGCGCGCCAGGCGGTCTGGCAACAAAAAAGGCTCCCACCGCAAGTTTGGCCACGCGCGAATCGCGCGTAAACTAATGGAAGCAACCGTCAAACGGTACCACTACCCAAGCCATCGACGAAGCGGAGCAATCGACATGAAAGACGGTGATGCCTATCTCAAGTGGGTGGAGTGGAGTGACGAGGATGGTGTCTACATCGGACGATGCCCTGACCTCTTTGGCGGGGGTTGCCACGGAGACGACCCCGTAACCGTCTACGCGGAGTTATGCGAGATCGTCGCTGAAACCGTGGCCGACATCGAACGCGAGGGCAAACCTTTGCCCGAAGTCAGAACGCGTCCGCTCGTTGCCGTCTGATGATCAGCGCTGGTGAGACGCTTCGCCGCCCAGGAAACGCCGGATGTTTTCCGCCGTGGCCTGATTGATCCTCGCGATGGCCTCGACGCTGTTGAACGCGACGTGCGGGGTAAAGATCACGTCCGGTCGCGCCAGCAGCCGCTGGTTGCGCAGCAAATTTTCCAGTTCCTTGATCCGTCCCGGGTCGCGGTCGTGCAGCTCCGCCGGTCCCGTGACTGCCTGGAGCCGCCGCACGATCTGTTCGCTGATGACGCTGGTCGTTTCGCGCCGGATGACGCTGTCTTCCTCCAGCACGTCCAGCCCCGCGCCGCCGACCTGGCCGGACGCCAGCGCTTCGAGCAGCGCGTCGGTGTCGATCAGCCCGCCGCGCGCCGTGTTGATCACGATGACCCCCGGCCGGCAGAGGGCCAGCGTCTCGTGGTTCAGGATGTGGTGCGTCTCCGGCAGCAGCGGAACGTGCAAGGAAACAAGGTGCGCCTCCCCCAGCAACCGCTCCAGCGTGGCCGCCTCGCAATCCTCGACCTCGGGCGGGCACGGGTTTTGGGCGATGTCGAACGTCAGCACCTTCATGCCGAACGCCCGCGCCATGCGGATGACGTGCTGCCCGATGCGCCCCGCGCCGATGACGCCGAGCGTTTTCCCGCGCAGCTCGAACGCGCGCACCGCCTCGTAGGCCACGCGATCCGTCTTGCCGGGCGTGCCGATCACCTCGCGCAACCGGCGTGACAGGGTCAGGATCAACGCCCAGGTGTGCTCGGCAACGGTGTGCTCGCCGTAGCTCGGCACGGTGGCGACCGTCACGCCGCGTTGCTCGCACGCCCCGGCGTCGATGTGGTCCGAGCCGGTCGAGCGGGTGGCGATGAGCCGGAGCGCCGGGTGCGCGTCGAGAAACCGCGCGTCGATTTGCGTGTGGATAAAAAGCGACAGAACCCGGGCGTCGGCCTCGACCTCGTGCCGCCGTTTGACGAACCGCAGGGTTTCCCCGGCGAGCGCCTCCTCAAAAAACACGGCGTCACCCGGTTCGGCGTCCAGAAAGTAAATACTCATAGAACCGCCCGGGGGGCGGTAAGATTCAAGATTCAAGAACCAGGATTCAAGGGGGGAAGATACCAGCAAAACGGCAGGTTCAAAGTGACAGGATGAAGGAACGCCATCCTCCGCTCCCTGCCTTGAACCTTGAAACTTGCGTCTTCCTTGAATCTTGGTTCTTGAATCTTGAATCTTACCGCCGTAGGCGGTGTGCGCACATGGACGGCGGCATCTTCATCACCTTCGAAGGCTCCGAAGGCTGCGGCAAATCGACGCAGTTCGAGCGCCTGCGCCTGCGCCTGGCCGCCGCCGACTCGGGCCGGACTGTCGTCACCCTGCGCGAACCCGGCGGCACCGCCGTGGGCGAGGAAATCCGCCGCCTGCTCAAGTTCACCGCCCCCGGCTGGTCGATCCTGCCCGAGGCCGAACTCCTCCTTTTCGCCGCCAGCCGCGCCCAGCTCGTGCGCGAGGTCATCGCGCCCGCGCTCGCCGCGGGCGGCCTCGTGCTGTGCGACCGTTTTCTGGATTCCACCACGGTTTACCAGGGCGTCGCCCGCCGCCTCGCGCTGGACGAGGTCGCCGCCATCAACCGCTTCGCCGCTGGCGCCCGCCTGCCCGACGTGACCTTCCTGCTCGACCTGCCTGCGGACGAGGCCCTCGCCCGGTTACAACGCCGTTCGCTCTGGGCCAACCTGCCGCCCGACCGCATGGAACTCGAACTCCCCGCGTTTTACGAGCAGGTCCGCGCCGGTTACCTCGCGCTGGCCGGGTTGCACCCCGCGCGCTTCGTCACCTTGAACGCCGCCCTGCCGCCCGACGAAATCGAGCGGCTGATCTGGCAACATCTCACCACCCGTTTCCATGGCCTTCGCTCCGCCGGTCGCGCTTGATTACCTGCGCCGTGCCCACGACGGCGGACGTCTCGGCCACGCCTATCTGCTCATCGGCGCGCAGCCCGCCGCCGATCTTGCGACCCAGCTTGCCGCGCTGGTCGTCGGCGTGCCCGCGGCTTCCGTTTTGACCAATCCCGACGTGCACGTCGTCGAACCGGAATCCAAGTCCCGCCGCATCGCCGTCGAGCAAATCCGCGAACTCGAAAACGCCCTGCGTCTGCGCGCTTCCGCCGCCGGCGGACGCAAGGTCGGCATCATCCGCGAGGCCGACCGCCTCAACGCCCAGTCGTCCAACGCCTTTCTCAAAACGCTGGAGGAACCGCCCGCCGGATCGCTCTTGCTGCTGGTAAGCGCCCAGCCGGAAAGCCTGATGGAGACGATCCTCTCGCGCTGCATCAAGGTCGTGCTCCAGGCCCCCGCCGAGGCGGACATCGTCCGCTCCCCCGAAGAAACCGCCCTGCGCGAATTGCTCGACCGCCACGCGCAGACCTCCCCGGAGTCCACGGTCGCCGTGGCCTACCGGCTGCTGCGCGAATTCACCGGCCTGTTGGCGTCGATCCGCAGCCGTCTCCAGGCCGACGCCGATGCCGCCCTCGAACGCGAGGAAGACCACTATGCGCAGACCACCGATGGCGCCTGGCTCGCCGAGCGCGAAGGTTACTACAAGTCGATGACCGAAGCGCGCTACGTCGCCGGGCGCACGCGCCTGGTCGAAACCCTGGCCCGCTGGTGGGGCGACGCCCTGCGCCGCACCACCGAAGCGGAGTTGCCGGGCACGACCCCGCTCGTGACCGACCTCCTGCGGCGGTTGGCCGCCGTCGAGGAACTGCGCGAGAACCTCGACCGCAACATCCAGGAAGCCCTCGCGCTTGAAGTCGCGTTTCTGCAAATCTTCGGCGCGTAGTTTGCCGGTCTGTCGGATGATCCGCAAATTACCCAGATTTGAGAGAGAACGCAGGCGGCCATCTCCTCCGGTCTGTAATCTGCGAAAATCTGCGGACGAATTCCGACCTTTGCCGCCACACCCATGACCCGAAAAATCGGCCTGATCGTTCTGCTGGCCACTCTGCTCATTTGGTCGTACTTCGCACGCCCGGTTTACGACTTCGCGCGGATCGCCGTGGGCCGGGTCTGGGACGCGCAGGTGGAGAAATACTCCCACCGCTTTCTCCGCCAGGACTACGCCGCCGTGATGGATGCCGCCACCGAGCAGGCCGCCGAGATCAACGCGTATTTCAACGTCCAACGCCGCACCGCCGCGAACGCTCCCGCCATCCGCAGCCTCGATTTCTCCAGCGAAGGGGCCTACGTCCGCTCCACGGACGCCCTGCGCTCCTACCTGCGCGGCGCGCTCGGCTACTTCCCCGAAACCGTTCCCCCGCCGACCGAACCCGTGCAGGAAACCCCGCTCGGCGAGGACGACCTGGCGACGTACACGCGGCTGCGGGTTCCGGTCACGCCGGGGATGCATAGCATCGGCGTTTACATGCGTCCGAAAAACCGCCCCGGCAAACTGCCGCTGGTCATCGCCGCGCATGGCCGCTCCGGTCCGCCGGACCGCGCCGCCGACGGCAAGGTGGCGATCCTCGCCCACCACAACCGCGACCTTGCCCGGGGCGCGCTCGAACAGGACTACGCCGTCTGGGAGCCGACGTTCGTCTTCTACGCGGCGGGCCAGCCCGACGACCTGCGCGAACGCCTCGCCGCCCGCGCGCTCGAAGCCGGGACCACCCTGCCCGCCGTCGAAATCCTCAAAACCACCCGCACGCTCGACGCTCTCCTCCAACGCCCCGAGATCGACCCCAGCCGGGTGGCGATGGTGGGCATGTCTTACGGCGGATTTTACACGCTCTACACCACCGCGCTCGAACCCCGGATCAAAGCCGCCGTGGTCGCCGCTTACTTCAATGACCGCGAAGCCGTGCTCGACGCCTCGGAACCCGCCGGTTTCAGCGATTGGCGTTTTCCCGACAGCCTGACGCTGCTGCGCGACCCGTTCATCGCGGCGCTGGTGTGCCCGCGTCCGCTGGAGATTCAGGCGGGGAGCCAGGACCAGTTATTCCCTTTGGAAGGCGCGCGCCGCGCCGCGCCGCAGGCCGCCGCATTCTACGAGAAACTAGGCGCGGGCAAACGCTTCCGCTTTGTGGAATTCGTCGGTCGGCACGATTTCAATGGCCGGGAAGCCTGGGACTTCCTCGGCCAGCATTTGTAATCCGGGTAGGGACGGCTCCTCCGAGCCGTTCCCTGGATTTTCTGGAGTATCACGATTTCTTCGTCGCGGCAGGCACGGTCGCGGCCGTCGCCGCCGGAGTCGCCACCGGCGCAGGTCCCGGCACCACCGCCGGCGTCGTGCCCGCGCTCGGCGAGGGACTCGGGCTGGCCGCCGCCATCAGTTGCTCACGCAGCGGCTGCAATTCCTTCACCTTGGCGTTGAACTTGTCGCTCAGGGCATTCATCGCGTTGACGTCGCTCTTCTTTTTGAACGTCACTCTGCCGGATTCACCGACCGTCCACGAGCCCAGGCGCTTGTCAAAACCCGCGAGCATGGCGTCACCCGCCTTGAGCACGTCCCGCTCGGTTTCGCGCAGCTTGACCATGATTTCCGTGTGGGAGTTCTTCGAGAAATCAACGGCG
>CAXUHC010000024.1:20056-23921 GCA_964250705.1 uncultured Chthoniobacterales bacterium
CGGGAATCAGCGGGGTCTTCGCCAACTCGGCCTTGTACGTGTCCTCCTGGGTTTTGACGAAGTTCAGATAATCCTCGTTGGCCGCCAGGTTTTTGGCGACCAGCGCGCGCCGGGCCGCGATATCCTCCTTGGTTTTCAGACCCTTGGCCGAGATTCCCCCGGCGGCATCGAGTTCCTTGTGGGCATCGAGGAACGGTTGCGACTTCTCCGTGCGCAGTGCGACGAAGGCGTTCCTCGCCGTGGAGATGTAGTCGGCTTGCTGCTGGCCGTTGTAGGTCGGCGTGGCGGCGGGGGTCGCGGGCACGGTCGTTGCCGCCGGTGTCGGGGTAGGCGTCGGGGTGGCGGTGGCCGTCGCCGTCGGGGCCGGTGCTGGCGTGGGCGTCCCTTTGGGCGCGGCACCCGCGTCCCGGGCCAGACTGACCGCGCCCACCGCCAGCAGCGCGACGCAAAGGCCGGACCGCGCGGTTCTTGTGGCCACGGGTCGAGGAGTGCAAAGACTCAAAAAGCAAAGTTTCATGGATAAAAAATGAGTGGGTTTCCGTAGACCATCGTTTCACCATCCGCAAGCAGGCTTCCCTGACCGGAATATTTTCATGGCATGCCCCCTCGTTTCAATCCCAATTCTCTGCTCCGCTCCGCTCCGCGCGCCATCACGCCCTACAACCCCCCCTCCGCCGCCGGCTCGTGGTAGAACGTGTCGAGCGCGGCGTCGTACGCGATCCACGCCTTCGCGCTGGGATGGGTGCAGTCCTGGTAGAAATGCGGGTCGCGCTCCCCGTCCGGGAACGTCAGCAGCCGCACCTTGTACGGTGCCGCGGCTTCCCGCAGGCGGTCGTAGAAAAGCGTGCTGGATTTCGCGGTCAACCCCTGCAACTGGCCGAATTTCGCGTTGAGCGGCTGGCAGATCACCAGGAGCCGCACCTTCATTTCCCGCGCCGCCCGCAGCAGCAGATCGAAATCCGTCCACTCCTTGGACGACAAACAGGCTTTCTCGAAATTCTCGTCCGGCGTGGAATCTGGGTGCTTCGGATCGACGAACCGCCGCTGGAGATTGTGGTCGAACCAGGTCTTCGGTCCCGTGCTGTACGGGGTTTGCGCGGGCTGCCGGGCGTAAACCGCGTCCGCTTCCTGCGAGCGCCGGGCCCAGTTGATGGACCCGCTCTCCATCACGCCGACTCCGCCCGGACGCGCTCGCGGCGGCGACATCCCGACCCAGAACGCATCCATCTCGCGCTGCAAGACGTTTTGCGCCACCCGGAACGGCGCGCCCAGGGCCGTCGCCACCCGGTCCGCTGCCGTCGCGCGTCCGGCCAGCGTGTCGAGCGCCGGTTCGAGGAGCGGGGTCTGGCGGATCACTTCCGGGTAATCGAGCAGCCGCCGCGCGAGGTCGCGTTTCAGTTCCGGGCTGAGACGGCTTTCCGCGACGAAAATCCCTCCTTGCAACGGCGAGAAATTGGCCTTGAACCCGGGAGGATCAAGCTCCGGCGCCTGGAACCAGCCGGGCGACAGGAACACCACGGCTTTCTTTCCCTGCGCCGCCGGCCCCGCCGCCGCCAATTTGGTGGCGATGATCAGGCACGTCTCGCCGGGATTGCCCATCAGGAACGCGCCGAAACCCGTCGGGTGCGCGCCGAAGAATTCGTCCGCCCGGTTTCCCTGTGGTTGGGTCAACTCGCTGCTGCCGTACACCGGCAAAAGCGCCGGGTCGCTGAACGCTTGCCGGGGCAGCGCCACGCCGACGAGCTTTTCCGGCTGCGGGTAGACGTTGAACCGCTCGATGTGCTGGCGAACCTTCGCCCGCGCGATCCCGTGCGTCACCCCCGCCAGGACGAGGGCGGCGACGCACGCGCACCCGGCGGCCCAAAGCCGCGCGGGGGGGTCTGGGGGAGGGGATGGCTTCATGTCAGGCGAGTTCCGAGGTGGCTGGCGACCTCCGGGCACTGTGGGTCCTGGTCGCCGCGCGGCGGCCAAACATTCCGACTGCCGCCGTGATAAATGCTTCAAACGAGGGCACCATCGCAGTCCGCCATCGCACACTGCCTCCCTCTGTGCAAATTTAGCGGGCTTTCTTCATGGGCTCCTCCAAACTCTTCCGCGCCGTCAGCCTTCTCGCGGGCTGGGCCGCCGTGGGTCTCGTGCCCAGCCTCCTCCACGCCCAGCAGGACGAGGAACCGCCCGCCGATCCCTCGCAGCCGGCCATCGACGCCCTGGTCAAGCAACAGATGGACGAGCAGCGCATTCCCGGCCTCTCGCTGGCGGTGACGGTCGACAACGAACTGATCTTCACCAAAGGCTACGGCCTTTCCAACGTCGAGCTGCAATTCCCAGCCCTGGCGGAGAGTGTCTACGAGGTGGCGTCCATCACCAAGCAGTTCACGGCGATGGGCGTCCTCCTGCTCGTCCAGGACGGCAAGCTCGGTCTCGACGACCCGGTGCGCAAACATCTCCCCGACACCCCGGCGGCCTGGGAAAAAATCACGCTGCGCCACCTGCTCACGCACACCAGCGGCATCCCCGATTACGACGACGCGGGCCATCCGCTCGACGTGCACCGCGACTACACCGAGGACGAACTCGTCAGGCTCGCCACCACCCTGCCGCTCCGGTTCCAGCCCGGCGCGCGCTGGAGTTACAGCAACACGGCCTACGTGCTGCTGGGGATCATCATCCACCGGGCCAGCGGCGAGGGGTACAACGATTTCTTGCGCGAGCGCATCTTCTCGCGCCTGCACATGGGCAGCACCCGGGCGCTCAGCAGCACCGACCTGATCCCCTACCGCGCCAACGGCTACGAACTCGACGAAGGCCGCCTCAAGAACCAGGATTGGCTGGCCCCCAGCCTCTGCGGCACGGGCGACGGCGGGCTGGTTTCCAGCGTCGTCGATCTGGCCAAGTGGGACGGCGCGATCCAATCCGGCGCGCTGCTGCCCCCGGCCCGGTGGAAAGAGGTTTTCACCCCGGTCACGCTCAACAGCGGCAAGACGTTTCCCTACGGTTTCGGCTGGTTCGTCCGCGAGCAGAACGGCGCGCCGTACTACGAGCACAGCGGCCATTTGCAGGGCTTCGCCTCGCACATCCTGCGTTTTCCCCGGGCGCGGGTGTCGGTCGTCGTGCTGGCGAACCTGTCGCAGGCCGACCCCTGGCAGATCGCCCACGGCGTGGCCGGTCTCATCCGCCCGGACTTGAAACCGCCCGCCGATCATCCCATCGAGGACCGGGAACCCGCCGTCACCGGTCTGATCAAAACGGTGCTCGCGGAGTTGCGCGAGGGCCGCCTGCAGGCGGACGCCTTCACCGAGGACGGCGCCAACGCCTACAACGCCGACGTGCTCAACGCGCAGCGGACGCGTCTCTCGGCGTTGCCGCCGTTCGGAAACCTGGAACTGGTCAGCCGTGCGGAGGTGGGCGACAACACGGAGTATCACTATTGGGTCCGCCTCGGCCCCGCCAGGTGGCTGCTGGAAGTCTCGCTCGACACCGACAGCGGCAAGCTCGACCGGCTCGCCTTCAATCCCCTCTAAACATCTACGGAAAAGAATCGCGGTGTTTTCCGGGGAGCGCAATCTCCTTCGCTTTAACTTGGAGCGCATCTCGCTTGGGTAAGCCTGCGGGCTGTGGCCACGGCGCTCCGTCGCCGTGTCTGGACTACCGGGAGCAGCCACGGCGACGGAGCGCCGTGGCCACAGCCGGAACTCACAGCTCGTTCATTCGTCTAACCAGCGCCCACCAAGCCAGGCCCGCCGCCGCCGCCAGGCCGGCCGCCGCCAGCGCCGCCCCGCCCACCACCGCGTCCGGCAGGTACCGCAGGGTCAGCCGCCCGTGTGCTCCCGGCGGCAGCGTCACCGTCGGCATCAACCCATCCAGT
>CAXUHC010000024.1:23931-24413 GCA_964250705.1 uncultured Chthoniobacterales bacterium
CCTTCAGCGCCCGCCCGTCGAGCGACGCCCGGTAGCCCGGATAATACGGCCGCCGGAACGACAGCGTCGCCGCGTTCTGGCGCGTCCCCGGCACCGCCACGTCGGCCACCACGCGCTGCCGCGAGTTTTCGACCAGCCGCACGGTCGCCGCCCGCCCCGGCTCCGGCGTGCCGACCTCCCGGATGTCGCTCGTCAACCCTGTCCGGCGGTGAAACACGCGGCCCTCGTCTACCTTGAGCACCTCTTCCCACTTCTCGGGCGACGGCGGGAACGGCAGCCGGTAATCGTGCGCGATGATCAGTCCGTCCACGCCCAGCACGTCCAGCAAACCGCCCGGTCCGGCGGCGTCTTCCCGGAGGAGCCGCTCCCCGTCCGGTTCCGGCACGTTGCCGTGCGTTTCGAGGTTCAGCCGCTTGCCCGCGCCCGGGGGCAGGATCGGCGTGTACCCGTTGACCAGGCGCACCCCGGCGAACATCCCCGTG
>CAXUHC010000025.1:0-8236 GCA_964250705.1 uncultured Chthoniobacterales bacterium
TGGCTGTAGGGACGACGCTCCGTCGCCGTGTCCGCACGGGACCAGACACGGCGACGGAGCGTCGTGGCTACAGCCCGCAGGCTTACCCAATCGAGATGCGCTCTAACGGCGGTCGGAGGGTCCTTCGGCCACGCACCAGTGGAGCTCCGCTCAGGATGACAGAAAAAATCATCCGGAGTATTCCACTCCGTTGCGGCTCCCCACACGACCGCATTTCCGATCACCTGGACACTACCTCTCCGCTCGCAAAATAATCGCGCCGCGTTTTGCCGCCGCGCGGCGTTCCGCCGGGCTCCGTGCGATGGTCTTTATCTTGGCGGTAACGTCCGCGATCACCACGCGATTTTTCACCATTCGCGGATGCAGCGGACACGAGACGCGCATCGTCTCGCCGACCGGCCAGACCGAACTCCGGGCGGGCAAAATCATCAGGTCGTACGGCGTCCAATAGGACGACACCGGGATTTCCCGCCACGCGGCGGTGTCCGCGTTGAGCCGTTTCAGGAAAGGGCTGTCGAGCGCCATGTCCCCGATGCCGTCTTTGCGCGGATACAGGCACGCCCAGAACGTCCCGTGGTTCGGCGCGGAAATCAAAAATACGCCGCGCACCCGTTTGGGCGCCGCGAGGGTTTGCACGTATTCGCGCGTCACGAGTCCGCCCATGCTGAAGCCGATGAGGAAGACCGGCTCGTCGCGGCCGAAATGTCGGTCGATTTGCGCCGAAAGCTTTACCGCCAGATCGTGGATGCCGTGGAGACCGGTCTTCGGGCTCAGGGTCGGCGCGTAGCAACGGTAACCCGCTGCTTCGAGCCCCTGAATGAAAGGCGTGAAAATCTTGCCGGTATTCAGGATGCCGTGCACCAGCACCACGTTCACTGGTCGGGGCGTGGGTTCCCCGGCCCGGGCCGCGGCGGGCAGTCCCGCCAACAGGGCAGCCGCGACAAGACGGCGTAGCGGGAGGAAAGACACGGCGGCGAAGTGCATACCGGACTTTTGATACAGCAAGCCCGCCCCGCCGCCAACCTTTGCGGCGAGGGTGCTTCACCGGAAAAGACGCATAAAAATTGCGTGGCCCGTTCGTCTTTTGAAGGTTCCTGTCGTATGTTCTCAGGGCCACGACCCGCGTTTTTCCCAACCCGCCTCCCGATGAAAAATTCCCGATTCTTGCAAGTGCTTGCCGTTGTGTTGGGCATGCTGATCCTGGCCTCACCAACGGCGTCTCTCCATGCCCAGGCCATCGTCAAAGGCAGCATCGTCGTGGACCTCGAAACGTTTGCGACCCTGCCCGCCAGCGGCGGCCTGGTGGCGCGGGCCAACGTTCTGCGCCCCGCGCCGGACGGGCGCATCTTCGTCAACGATGAGCACGGCACCTTGTACGTCGTCAGCGCGGACGGCGCGGCGGTCACGCCTTACCTGAATCTCACCACGTATATCCCGCTGCTGGATGACAACGGCGAGCGCGGCTTCCAGAGTTTCGCGTTCCACCCGGACTTTGCGACCGCCGGAGCCGCCGGTTACGGCAAATTCTACACGATGGCCAGCCAGTCCGACACCACCGCCGCCGCGACGTTTACCCCGGAAGTCTCCGGCGCCGGGCGCGACCACGACGAGGTCTTGCTGGAGTGGACCGCCGCCGATCCCACGGCCGGCGTCTTCACGCCCGCCAACTCCGCCGCGCCCTTCCGCCAGGTTCTGCGCATCGCCCGGCCCAACGGCAACCACAACGCGGGCTACATCTCCTTCAACCCGACCGCGACCGCCGCGGACCGGGGCAACCTCTACCTCGGCACGGGCGACAGCGGCGGCGGCGGCGACCCGCTCGGTCTGGCACAGATGCCGGGCAAGGTGTACGGGGCAATCCTGCGCATCAACCCCCTGCTGCCCGCCGGCAACGCCGCCAACCGCAGCGCCAACGGCCAGTACGGCATCCCCACCGACAATCCGTACACGGCCAACGCGAGCCTGCTCAAAGAAAAGTACGCCGAGGGTTTCCGCAACCCGCAGCGTTTCACCTGGGACAGCGCCAACGGCCACATGTTCATCGCGGACATCGGGCAGAACAAGGTGGAGGAAATCGACCTCGGCCAAGCCGGGGCGAATTACGGCTGGAACCAGCGCGAAGGCAGCTACGTTTACAACAACGACGGTTCCATCGGCGCGAGCGCGCGCGGCGACGCGGCGACCACGGGCTTCGCTTATCCCGTCGCCGAATACATGCATTACAGTCCGGCGGGCAACGCGGTCACGACCGGCCCCGTCTATCGGGGTGCGGCGATTCCGGGCCTCGCCGGACGGCTGCTTTTCAGCGATTTCGTCAACGGCGTGCCTTACACGCTGGATGCCGACAACCTTCCGGCTGGCGGTTCCGCCGGGGTCACGGAACTGCGCCTGCGTTCCAACGGCGTCGAGCAGAGTTTTCTGGACATCATCCATCAGGTGAACTCCTCCGCTGGCCGGGCGGATTTGCGCTTCGGCACGGACGCGCGGGGCAACATCTATTTTCTCAACAAACAGGACGGCGTGATCCGCCGGATCGTTGCGACGCCCGTGGCGACCCTGCCGGTCGTCGGGATCACGGTCGACGCGGCGTCCATCAGCCGGAGCGCCGGGCAGTTCGCCACGGTCACGTTCACCCGCACGGGCGACCTTTCGACCCTGCTGGCAGTGCCCTACAAGGTCGGCGCCCAGACGGTGGGGGGCCGGGATTACGTTGCCCTCAAGGGAGTGCGGAAACTCAAGGTGGGCAAAGCCGCTACCACCCTCAAAATCAAGCCGCTTTCTGGCGGCGATAACGGCAAGGTGAAATTAAGGCTCCAGTCGGGCGAGGGTTACACCCTCGATCCCGCCGCCGAGAAAGTGAAAACTTTCATAAATGACTAGCGGCAATCCAAATTGAGAAATAGCTCGCTACCAAGTTGGCGTTGTGTTTGGATAAGCCCCGGGATTTAACCAGGGAGTATTTATGCCGATCTATAAAATATCCAAACGTAGTGAACAAAACGGCCAGGAGCACCGGTTGCACGGCAGACTGCGTCTGATCACGCTGCTGCTCACGGGCCTGCTGTTTCTGGCCACGGCGGTATTGCTGGCAGGTCACCTTGCACACTTCCCCGCCTGACGAGTCGGCGCGGCCCCAAGCTGCTCTTCGTGTGCAGCCGCAACCGTTGGCGCAGCCCGACCGCCGAGGCGGTTTTCCACGGAGCAAACGGCTGGGAAGCGCGTTCGGCTGGAACGGAGCCGTCCGCGCGCGTCCGCGTCAGTGAAAAGCTGATCCGCTGGGCGGACTGGATTTTCTGCCTGGAAAAACGGCACGTCGCCCGGCTGCGCGAGCGCTTCGACCCGGCGGTTTTCGAAGGCAAGCGGCTGGAGTGCCTGGGCATCCCGGACGATCACGGTTTCATGGACCCGGAGTTGGTCGCCACTCTGGAAGGTGCGTTGCGCGAATACCCGGAGTTGTGGCCGGGCTGACAAAAACGAAAAAGTTGCCGAACGGGGCTGAAATTCCCCGGGCGTTTGTGTTACGATGCCGGGCTCTTTGCGCCACTTCCTTCCCTCGCGACCCATGTTCGTGATTTACGACCTCGAAACCACCGGCCTCCGTCCCGACGATTGCGAAATCATCCAGCTCGCCGCCGTCCGTTTCCATGAGGGCCGGATGAACCACGCGGAAACATTTTTCAGCTATGCGCGCCCGGCCCGACCGATTCCGCCGTTCATCGCGCGCTACACCGGCGTGACCGACCGCCACGTGGCCGGAGCGCCGCGCCCCCACGAAGTGCTGCAACGTTTCGCCGGTTTCGTCGGGGAAGGTTGCGGCCTGATCGCCCACAACGGCCACCGCTTCGACTCGCGTTTTCTCGACGCCACCTGCCGCCGTCACGGCCTCGACACGCGCCCGGTGCATTCCATTGACTCGCTGCACTTCTCGCGGCGGCTCTTCGGCACGGCGCGCGGCACCGGGCACGGCATGGACCGGATGCTCGCCCGCCTGGGGATCGGCGCGCAGGCGGGCGAGACGCGCCACGACGCGCGCGGCGACGTGGCGCTGCTGGGCCGGGCGTTGGAAATCATGTGGGAACGGCTCGGGCTGGACGCCGCGTGCTCGGGCCTGCCGCGCCATCACACCAGCCTGCCGCTCAACTGACCGTTCGCCATGTCCTATCCCGTACTCGATCCGCGCGCCGGCTCCCGCGAAGGCGTCGTGCCGGGAGCCTGCGCCCTGGCGATGATGATCAAGGCTCCGCGTCCCGGCGCGAGCAAGACGCGGCTTTCCCCGCCGCTCACGCCGGAGGAGGCCGCCACGCTCAGCGGTTGTTTCCTGCGCGACACGACGAGCAACATTGATCACGTCGTCCAGGCGCACGCGCCAGGTGGCGGCGGCGCGCCCGCTGCCGGAGTGGCGGTCTACACGCCGGTCGGCCTGGAGGCGGCCTTCGACGGATTGCTCCCGGCGGGGTTCGTGTTGATCGCACAGCGCGAAGGCACGTTCGGCGAACGGCTGGTCGGCGCGCTCGAAGACCTGCTGGCTCTCGGCTACGGCAGCGTTTGCCTCATCGACTCGGACAGCCCCACCCTGCCCGCGGCGGCGTTGGCAGCGGCGGTCGAGGCGCTGGCGCAACCGGGCGACCGCGCCGTGTTCGGCCCGAGCGAGGACGGCGGCTACTATTTGCTCGGTCTCAAGCAGGTGCACCGGCGGTTGTTCGAGGACATCGAATGGAGCACCGAGCGCACCGGCCCGCAGACGCTGGAACGCGCGGCGGAACTCCGCCTGGAAGTGGTTCGGTTGCTGGCTTGGTACGACGTGGACGACCGCGCAACCTTGCGCGCCTTGTGCGACGAGTTGTTTGACCCGGCATCCGCCCGCGCCAAGGCGGGCGGGTTTCCCGCGCCGCGCACAAAGGATCTGCTTGCCGGGGTGCTGGCCGCCGAGGGCCGGGGCCGCATCTGGCCGGAACCGGGGACTTGAAGAAGTTGTCCGCAGATGACGCAGATTTCCGCAAATGAAAGAAGTGGGAAAAAAGCCGGGCAGGTTTCCCCCTCCCTTTCTTCCAATCTGCGGAAATCTGCGTCATCTGCGGACTATTCCGACGCCCGCTTTTGTGTCCGGCATCCTGACCACCCGCCGGGCCAACCGGGACGGCCTGCACACTACCGCACCCGCATCCCCAGCTTGTCGTCCCAGTGCAACGGTTTGCTCATCTTCGGCAGCGGCGATTCCTTGGCGGGGTCAATCAGCACGCCGTGCGGCCAATCGGGCGGACAAATAGCGATGAAACGCGCGTATCCCCCGGTCCCGCCGCCAAACTTCGGATAGCCGATCGCCACCAGCGCGCCGGTCGGCGGCACCTGGTCGAGATTACAAACGCCTTCGCCCTGCGTGTACCCGTTGCGCAGCAGCCACGCCTCGCCTTCCAGGTCCGGCGTCGTGTCGGTGTCGAGCGGTTCGTGGCCGTGGAATAGAATGTGCCGCTGCAAATGCAGGAATTTCAACGCGTCGAGCTTCACCCCGGGAAACTTCTCCTCGGTGGCGAGCTTGGGGTCCGGCCAGCGTTTCGACCAATCCGAGCGGATGAAAACCACGCTGCCCTCGGGCACCGGACCGTTCGCTTTTTCCCAGTCCTCGATGTCGGCGACGGTCATCTGGTAGCCGGGGTCCTGCTTCGCTTTGTCCGCGATGGAAATGACCACGAGCGGCCGCACCGCGAACGTCGGCGGCAGTTCGTCGATGGCGGGATAGTCCGGGTTCCAGTGCGCGGGCGGGTCGAGCTGGGTGCCGAGTTGATCCGTGGAAAGCGTGTAGGCACTGGCCTCGGCGCCATCCGCCTTGTATTCGTAAGGCTTGCCGGTCTTCGGGTTGAGCGTGCGCGCGAACTTCGACGGCGCGAACCCGGCCCACACCGGGATCGACGGCGTGATGGTGTGGGTCAAATCAACGTACTTCGCGCCCTTGAAATAGCGCGCGTAAACCCCCCACAACGAATGCGGCGCGGCCCCGGGGGGTTCCTGGGCCTGGACGCCGCCAAGGCCGCTGCCCGCCAGCAGGCCGATCAGGAAAAGGCGTCGAATGGGCAGCCGGTTCATCGTGCGGAAATTCCGGTGGTTACTCGGTCGGTTCGGCGACGCTGCCGCCCGCTTTCTCGGCGTCGGTTTCCTTGTGAGCGCCGTGCGGTTTTTCGAGGACGGGCTTCTTGCCGGGCTGCGGGACGTGCTCCGTGCCTTTGTGCAAATCTTCGCCGTGGTGTTCTTTCTCGCTCATGACTTTCTTGTCGTGGGCAATGTTTCTGGGATCGGACATATGGGTATCGGGGTTTCGCTTCTTTCAACGATGGTTCCCTTTCCTAGCGTGCCTGCCCCTCCATCCGGTCGTGTCACACCACGATCCTCCCTGTTTGAATCTTGGTTCTTGGCCCTTGAGGCTTCCTCCAGCGAACTTTCGCTGGAGGTTTCTGGACTTCCCGCCGCTTCGCGCTTACGCTTTCTGCCTACCCGCAGCCCGCAGCTCGGTCCGATTATGAGCGACGAAATCATCCTTCGCAAAATCCAGGCGCTCGGCGTCGCCGATCCGCTCAAAGCCTCGGCGGAAACCGTCAAGGTCGTGCTCGGAGCGTATTTTACCAAGAAGATTCTCGATGAGCCGACGTTCCGCGGCTACATGGGCACGCTCAACCCGTCGTTGATGATCCTGATGGAAGGACTCAAGGCGTTTTCGCTGGATCAGTCCGGCTTGTCGCACAAGGTCCAGAACCACATCGAACTGGCCATCGGCGTGCTCAAGACCCGCATGGAACGCGCCGACATCACGCCGCAGGAAGCGCGCGAAACCCGGCAGGCGATCCTCGACCTGGTGCGCGAGGCTCGTGAGGAATCCAACGAACAGCGTATCCTCACGGTCGGGCTGGCAGGTTTTGCGACGATGGCCCTGGTCGCGGTGGCCGGGGGTATCATGGCGGCCCTGACTGACCGGCGGTCCGGCGGCGGCGCGCTCAAGATTCCGCTCCTGCGGGATCGCTGATCAACGGCAGCCTCCGGACGCCATTTGGTCCGGGATTTGTAAACGCATGGTCATTTTTCCGCCGTCGAGGTAGCCGACCGTGATAATTCGGGGCTTGTTCCCGTTCATTCGAGGCCTGCGACGGGCGAGTGGCCGTTGCGCAACCACGCACCGCGTGGCCTGGAATTGACGTTCACCCTCCCGCGCAGATTAGGCGTTACAACCGCTCCCGCACCACCCGGTAGATTCGCGTCCCCTGCGCTAGCGCCAGCGGCGCGTCCACCAGCGGCAATGCCTCCAGCCAGTCCGGCGTCTGGCCGCCCGCCGTCGGATTCGCCAGCCGGAACGCCAGCGTCCGCCTTGCCGCCGCCACGTCCGTCCGCCCGAGCTTGAGCCATTGCAACTCCAGCACGAACGACGGCGTCGTCCTTACCAGCACGAAATCCACCCCCCGCTCCCGCGCGATCCGCCGGGCCACGGCGTCGCCGCCCTCGTCGTTGAAGAAATCAATCGCCACGTGGCAACCCGGCAAGTTCTCCCAGTAGTAAGACCCCTCGGTGTCCACCCCGCCGTAATAATGCAGCACGGGACTCGGACTCGGCCCCGCCATCACCCGCGCCGGACGGTCTTTCCCGGGGCGCGCATCCGCGTACAGTTTGAGGTTCCACGCCGCTTCCTTGTTGACCATCATGTCGCCCAGCGCCGCCCGCGCATGGCCCACCGGGTCCCCCGCCAGCGTGCGCATTTGCAGCGCGCCGTAGCCCAGCCAGCCCGGCACGGCCAGCGCCAGCAAGACCAGCGGCAGCCCCGCCAGCCGCCGCCAGCCCGGCGACTCCGGCAACGGCACGCACGGCGCGGCGAGGAGCGCCAGCACGGCGAGCGACGTTTCCATGAATCCCATCCAGCGGTTTTGCAGCAGGGTCCACCCGAGGAACACTGTCACCAGCGTCCCTCCCACGACCAGCCCGGCCTGCCGCCACGCGGGCAAGGCCCGCCGCCGCCACACCAGCACCGCTAGGGCCAGCGGCGCCGCCAGCGTCAGCGCGCCGGTGTAGTTCCAGACCTCGTGCAGCGCCCGGCCCACGCCCGGCGGATCGATCCAGGGCCGCCCTTCGGAGATCACCTTGGTCGAACGCATCAGCACCGGGTCCCCCAGCCAGAACCAGGCTTTCGGCCCGCCCGCAACCGCCAGCGGAAACAAGCTCACCGCGAGCAGCGCCATCACGCCGCGCAAGACGGTCTCGC
>CAXUHC010000025.1:8246-8500 GCA_964250705.1 uncultured Chthoniobacterales bacterium
GTGGTGCCCACCCTACGATATGTACCTGCGGTCAGACGGTCTCGCGTCCGCGCCGCCGGATGTTCGCCGGGTCGGTCCGCGCGAGCATGAGGATCGTCAGCAGTTCCCCCGCGCCCAGCCAGCCCAGCGCCAGGAGCGGATGGTTTACCTCCAGGCGCATTTCCATATGCGCGGGGAAATATTCGACCACGTAAAACGCGAGGCTAGTGAGCGCCCCCACGCGCGACCAGTGCAGCCAGAGTTCCGGCGCGAAA
>CAXUHC010000025.1:8510-15918 GCA_964250705.1 uncultured Chthoniobacterales bacterium
GCGTCGAGTAGTAGACGGCCGTCACGAAGGGCACCAGCACGGCCACGCAGACCACCTGCTGCGTCGAGCCGATCCACAGGCCCATCCCGCCGCACACCGCCGACGCCGTGAACCACCGCCGCGCCTGCCGCCAGGTTCCCAGCCGCACGAGGAAGGTGTCCGCTTCCTGCGCCAGCGCCGGGCCGACCCGCGTCCAGCCCAGGCCGCCCAGCAGCGCACCCAGCACCAGGCCCAGAAACGCCATCAGATGCAGCCCGTGGTGGTCGGGCCGACCGTAAGAAAAATCCCATTCCACGCCCCACAGGGCCGTCAGCGTCACCAGGAAAATTCCCGTCGACCAGGCATCCAACCGCCGCCGCATCACCACCGCCAGCGCCCCCAGAAACAGCGTGAAAAGCACGGGGTTCGCCCACGCCGCCGACTGCGCAATCGCCGCGTCCCACGGCACGCCGCCCACCCAATGCGTCACCCCACCCAGGGCCAGCAGCCACCAGCTGAAGCTCGAACTCCAGTGCCGTGCCCGGCCCGCCGGGGCGTTGTCGTAGGGAAAATCGTGCGGACGCACCGTCCCGTCGCGCACCTGCCGCTGGGTCAAGTTGATCCAGACTTGCGAATCGGGGTCGAACATCATCGGCGGCTGCGCTTGCGCCAGCGCGTCGCACGCTCCCCGGCCCGCGACGTTGCCCGGCGACAAACGGCATGCCTGCTCAAAGGCATCCGCCGCCGTGGCGACGATCCGGTAGTTGGCCGCCGTCAACGTGACAAACCCCAGCGCGAGCACCCCGCAGATTGCCGTCACCAACCCCGCGCGTGACCGGCCTTTTTGCAGGGCAGCCGCTCCGGTCGCCAGGGAGGGCGCTTTGCCTTCGCCTGCCCCCATCACCTTCAAAAATCGCCCCGGCAGCTTCGTGGCGGGCGGCAAACTAAACGCGGGCTGATCGGCGACGGGAAGCATGGCTTTCCCTTTCCAGCAGGAAGGACGCCACCAGCCCGGAAAATACCGACCCTGGCCCGCTTCTAGCTTTGGATCAGCACCGCCACGCCAACCGGAAAGGTCCACGATGTACTCCCACCCTCCAGAAACCGCTCCGCGCATCCTCATTTTCATCGTTGCTTACAACGCGAAAACGACGCTGCCCTGGGTGCTCGACCGCATCCCCGCGACTCTGCGCCGCGAAAACGTGGAAGTCCTCGTCATCGACGACTCTTCGCCCGACGACACTTTCCGGACCGGCCTCGACTACGTTTCCACCCACCACGACCGGAGCGGCCTCAAGATCACCGTCCTGCGCAACCCCGAAAACCAGCGTTACGGCGGCAACCAGAAGCTCGGTTACCGCTACGCCATCGAACACGGCTTCGATTTCGTTGCGCTCGTCCACGGCGACGGCCAGTACGCGCCCGAAAGCCTGCCGGACCTCCTCGCTCCGCTCATCGCGGGCGAGGCCGACGCCGTGTTCGGCTCGCGCATGATGACCGCGGGCAGCGCGCGCCAGGGCGGGATGCCGCTCTATAAATTCGTCGGCAACAAGCTGCTCACCCGTTTCCAAAACGCGCTCCTCGGCACGACGCTGACCGAGTTCCATTCCGGCTACCGGCTCTACGCGGTGCACGCGCTCGAACAGGTCCCCTTCGAGTGCAACACCAACGATTTCCATTTCGACACGGAAATCATCATCCAGTTCGTCCTCGCCGGTCTGCGCATCAGGGAGCTGCCCATCCCCACCTACTACGGCGACGAGGTCTGCCGCGTCGACGGGATGAAGTACGCCTGGGACGTTTGCAAGACCATGCTGCGCGCCCGCGTGCACCAGAGCGACCTGCTCTACGACCGCAAGTTCGACGTGGGCACGCCAGGCCGTTCGTACGAACTCAAGCTCGACTACCCGTCCTCGCACACCTTTGCGCTCGAAGCCGCCCGGCCCTGCGGCGAGGTGCTCAACGTCGTCGGCTCCAAGGCCGACCTTTCCACCGAACTCGCCGCCCGCGCCTGCCACGTCACCAACCTCGGCGAGTCGGCCAACGACGACCTGGCATCGATTGCGTGGAACCTCCAGGCCGCCGAGTTCCCGGTCGACGTTTCCCGCTACGACCAGATTTTCCTGCTCGACGTGATCGAGCACCTGCACGAGCCGGAGCGTTTCATGGAAGAACTGCGTTTTGCCGCCCGCCGCCACCGCCCGGAGGTGGTCATCGCCACGGCTAACGTCGGGTTCTTCGTCACGCGCTTGATGCTGCTTTTCGGGCAGTTCAACTACGGGCGGCGCGGGATTCTCGACCGCACGCACCGCCGCTTGTTCACCTTTTCCTCTTTGACCAAGTTGCTGGAACAGTCCGGTTACAAAGTCCTGGAAACGCGCGGTGTACCGGCTCCCTTCCCACTGGCGGTGAAAACGCCCTGGCTCAACCGCCTGTTGCTGCGGTGCAACGAGTGGTTGTTACGCTTGAGCCGGAGCTGGTTCTCCTACCAGATTTTCGTCCGTGCCCAGGCGACGCCGAGCGTGCATCACCTGCTGGAGCAAACGGTGGAAAACAGCGATGCCCTGCGCGGCCAGTACGCCCCGCATCCGTGAATCGCGGTCAGGCCGCGTAGCGGCCGGTCGTCCCCCCAAGGTAGCGACGGCCCTCCGAGCCGGTCCCTGATCTCTCCGGTCCGGGCGTCGATATGACCAAGTCATTCGAGGGACCGGCCCGGAGGGCCGTCCCTACCTGAAGCAGCCGGAAATCTACTTGAGGATGCTCAGGGCGCGGAGCAGATCCATCGGCACGAGTTCGTACAACGGAAACTTTACCGCCAGCCGGTAATACTGGTCGAGGTCGAACGCGCACAGTCCCACGACGACCGTCGCCATGACGGGTGCCCGCCAACGCTCCCCCGCCCGCGCCGCGAGGAGAGCCACCTGCCAGACGGCCAGCGCCCGCAGCGGCAGGTCCCAGATCGTCGCGTAGCGCAGGTTCATGCCGTACTTCACGTTGCACATCAGCGCGTAACTCGCCGCCACGAACACCACGACGAACCACAGTGGACGATCCTCGCGCCGGTGGCGTAATTGGAATACCGCCGCCACCGCCAGCAGGAACACCAGCGGGCTGATCGTCAGCAAATCCAACAGGTAGCGGAACCAGGGGCCGTCGCCGGTGGCGATGGCGTATTCGAGGTGCAGATTTTTCGGCACGCCCAACCGGTAGACTTCGACCAGGGTTCCGAGTCCGCCGGCGATGTTGGCCAGGATCGCCACGCCGATCACCGGCCCGGCGAGCGTCACGACCAGCAGCGTGCGCGACACCGTGCCGAAGCGCAGCCAGCGGTTGACCGCCAAGACCGCCAGGATTGCCATGAACACGAAAAACGCGTTTTCCTTGGTCGCCACCATCAGCGCCAGCCCGCTTGTGTAGACGGCCAGCCATCCGCGATGCCCCGGTCGGCGCAGGGCTTCCCACAAGGCCCAGAGCGTCAGGAGCGCCCAAAACTCGAAAAAGCCGTCGGCCAGCGCGTGCTGCGACATGTGGATTTGCAGCGGCGAGAACGCCATCAGCGCAAAGGCCCCCAGGGCCAGCCGCCGGTCCGTGAACAGCCGCCGCGCGAATCCGCCCGCGACCAGCAGCGTCCCGACGCTGAACACCCGCGACACCGCGTAAAAACACGCCAGCGGTTCGGCGCCGAACAGTCCGTGCCAGACGTAGGCGCAAAAGATGTAGAGAAACCGCGTCGGCGGCAGGATCGAACCGGGGATCGTCTTCTGGAAATCGAGGTAACTATCGACGATGTCCGGGTAACGGCCCAGCCCGACGCGGATCAACTGGCCGAGGTAGTGGCGGTAGAGCGACTCGTCGAAGCCCGTGCCTTTAAAAGCCGCCCAGTGGCAGGTGCGCAGAGCGACCCCGGCGACGGCGACGGCGACCGTCAGGATCAGCGTCCAGGGCCAGACGCGCCGCGCGGGCGGGGTCGAAGCCGGGCGTTCGGGCAGGACGTGGATGGTGGTTTCCAAGGCGGCGGGCATGCAGGCAAGTGACGAGGTTGTGCCGGTTACGTGGCGATAGCGATCCCGCGTTGCTCAAAAATTTCTGTCATCCTGAGCGGAGCGCAGCGGAGTCGAAGGATGACAGAGGTCTTTTGGACCGCGGCAAAGCAAAATCATCGCGTGAAAAATCTTACGGCGTCGCGCCGGTCCGCGATGCGTCCATCTCGTTGTTGAGCTTGAGGAAGGCCGGTTCGGCGGGCCGCAGACGCAGGGCTTCGGTCATGGCGGCGTGCGCGCCGTCGAGGTTGTGTTGCTCGTAGCGCGCCTCGGCCAGCAGGTAGTTGGTCTTGGCGTCGGCGGGGTCGATCCGCAGCGAGTTGCTCAGGAACGCCTCGGCCAGCCCCCAGCGTTTTTCCTCGATGGCGAGCACGCCGAGATTGTTGAGCACGCGGTCGTGCCGGGGGTCGAGCTGGAGCGTGCGGCGGTAAAAACTCTTCGCCCTGTCGCGGTCGCCCCGAGCCAGCCAGAGGTTGCCCAGGGCGAAATTGGTTTCCGCGTTTTCCGGGTTGCCGGTCAGCACGCGTTCGAGCTTGTGTTGCGCGCGGTCCAGGCGGTTCTGCTCCAGGTCGGCGAGGGAGCTGTTATAATCGTCGAGGTAAAGCAGGCCAGGGTCCACCGGTCGGTTCACAAGCACGCAAGCCAGCCCCAGCACGGCGGCGTAAACCGCCATCGTGCCCCAGTGCCGGGCACGCAGTTCGCGGCAGCCTTCCACCACCCCGAACCCGGCCAGCAGCAGCAGGCCGGGCACGGCGGCCAGGCGGTAACGCTCCGTGATGAATACCGTCAGCAGCGAGGCCAGGTGGAGCGCCACCGCCGCGATGATCCACCGCGCGCGGGGCCGCCGCACCGCCGCCAACGCCAATCCCGGCAGCGCGAACACTACGACCCAGCCGAAGGTGGGTCCGGGCAGCAGCACGCCGTCCTCCTTGAAGGTGCTCAGGACCCCGAGGTCGTCGTATTGAAACCCGCTCCAGAAGTTGCCGAGTTTCTTCGCTTCGAGCCGCAGCCATTCTCCCGGGTGCTGGTGGATGTATTGCCGGGCAAGCGTCGACCAGAACGCCGACACCTCCACCCGTTTGAGCGGACGCCCCTCGGCGCGTTCGGCCCACAGGATCGAGTCCTTCAACATCCCCTGCTGATCCGTGTGCAGCGGCGAGGGCACCTGCGGATAGCCGTTGGCCTGGGCGTTGTTGCCGATGAAGAAATTGATGCCGCTGTGCGCGGACAGCATCACGGGCTCGCCCGCGAGCAGGTAGTTGTGCAGCGCGCACGGCAGGACCCCGAGACCCATGCCGGCCACCAGCGCCGCCGACGCCAGCGCCCTCGCGCGGGCGGTGAAGGGCCGGGCGTAGGGCGTGCCCCACTCGTGCCGCAGCCAGATCGCCGCCAGCACCAGCGGACCGAGAAACAGGATGTTCGCCACCATCATGGCCACGCCCCCCATGAGCAGCCCCAGCCCGAAAAATTTGGCCGGGGAAGGCCGCACCACCCGCCGTCGCAGCGTCCACCACACGACGAACCAGAACGCCGCCACCAGGTAGACGGTCGGCATGAGGATCGTCCCGTAGGCCTGCGCGGGCACGAAGAACGTCCAGCCCATCGCGGCCAGCCCGCCCATCAGCGTCAGCGAGCGCGAGTCGTCCGGTTCGTGGCGGCGCGCGAACGCCAGGGGCGCGAGCCGGAAGAGAACGGTGGCGGTAAACGCCTCCGTGATTACCTGCAACAGGGCGGCCACGTACGGCTGGAAGCCCAGCACTTTGTAGATGGCGGCGAGAAAATACGCGTAGCCCGGCAGCCCGTAGAACGCCTGGTGGTCGGTCAGCGTCCCGGCGGCAATCCGGCGCGCCCAGTCGCTGTAAAACTTCATGTCGCCCTGATCGGGCAGAAATTCCGGCGTGTCGGCGGCCCGGCAAAGCACCCAGAGCCGCACTACCAACGCCGCGAGAAACACCGTGGCGACCGGCGAGAATTTCCACCGTTTCAGGGCGAGGGGAGCAGACGCTGAATCCATGACGGACCCTGTCTAAGCAGGTCCCATGCTGATCCTCTTGCACGGACCGTATTTGTCCGACCGCGCGGTTTCTCAAATACGCGCAAGTTAGTCGCATATTTGATATTCGGGACGTTGCTTTGTCGGTTGAAACCGGTTCCCCATCAAGTCAGAAGAGCGGACCCGCCCCGTTCAAAGAATCGTTTCGGGGCCATCCGTCCGACCGGCATTACAGAGAAAACGACCTGCCGCCAGTCGACCGGGACTCACCCCCACCGGCCAGCGCCCGGGGGCCGGTTGGCATCGCAGTTGCTAAACCAGTCTGCCAAGCGAGGTCGTCACCCGACGCCCCGCGAAACCGCAATCCAACGATACCTCATCCAAAGAACCGAAAGACTATGTTGCAGCAAATCCGCAAGACCCGCGGGGGTTTTACCCTCGTCGAAATCATGATCGTGGTGGCCATCATCGCCCTGCTGGCGGCGATTGCCGTCCCCGGCTTCCTCCGGGCCCGCAAACGCTCCCAGGCCACCAGCATCCTCAACGATGCCCGCGTGATCGACGGCGCGCTTGACCAGTACGCCATCGAAAACAACAAGAAGGGCACCGACACCGTGACCGCCGCGAACATCCGCGCGTTCTTCAAACCCGGCTCGCGTCTGTACGTGCAGGCCGGCGGCACCGGCAAACTCACCGACATCCTGGGCAGCGAATATTCCTACGGGACGTTCGACGCCGGTGTCAAGGTCAACGCCAACACCACGGCGAACTTCACCGATGTCATCGACAACGGGTCGTCGTTCTGGGGCGCTTACGTGCAGTAAGCCCGTCTGGACAACCACCGCGCCGCGCCGGTTTCCGGCACGCTAACGACACGCCCTTTCGGTTCTCACCGGAAGGGCGCTTCCCGTTTCCAGAGCCCGTTCTCCAAATTTTCTCAAATTCGGATTCTCAATTATTCAGACGTTTATCAGCCACGAATTTCTGATCGTATGTCCGCCCAACTTTTTTCCCCTCCCCTTGAAACGTCCGAGGCGCGCCGACCTACCGTCGGGCGGCGTCTGCGGGCCTTCGCGTTGCGTCCGCTCGGAGCACTGTGCACCCTGCTGGCGGCGGTGCTCATCATCTACGCGCCGAGTCTCAACGCGCAGTTTCTCTGGGACGACCTCGCGCTGGTCCGCGGCAACCTGCTCATCCGCTCCCCCCGGTTTTGCGCGGAGATTTTCCGACATACGCTGTTCAACGGCGATTCCAATTTTTATCGGCCTACGCAGACCCTCGTCTTCCTGGCGGACTACTGGTTTTGCGCGCTCGATCCCTTCGGGTATCACCTGACCAACATCCTGATCCACGCCGCCAACGCGGCGCTGCTCTGCCTGGTGTTGCGCCGGGTGTT
>CAXUHC010000025.1:15928-19190 GCA_964250705.1 uncultured Chthoniobacterales bacterium
TGCCGTCGCTGCTCCCGGCAGCCACCGGGAAACGGCAGGCTGACGGGATGGCGCTCGGCCTGGCCCTGGTCTGGGCGGTGCACCCGGTCCACAGCGCCGCCGTCGCGTACGTTTCCGGCAGCGCCGACAGCCTCGCCATGCTGTGCTGCCTGTCCGCCGCACTGCTCTGCGAACGCGCCCTCGGGGCCGCCCGGCCACTGACCCGCGCCTTTTTTGCGCTGGCGGCGGCGGCGGGCCTGTTGTTCGGCCTGTGCGCGAAGGAAATCGCCGGGGTCTGGCTGCTTCTTTATCTCGGCTGGCTCTTTGCGTTCCGACCCGCCACCATCCCCCGCGCGCGTTGGGCCGTCGTGATCGTCGGCCTCGCGGCGGTCGGCGTCTACCTCGCTTTGCGGCATCTGCCGCCCGCGCCGCCCACGCCGCCGCCGATGCCGCCTCTGCCCGCCAAGGGGCTCCTGATGCTCCGCGCGCTCGGCGACTACGGCAGCCTGATGCTTTTCCCCGCCAAACTGTTCATGGAACGCCAGGTGTTCGCCGCGCCGGGCCTGGCAAACCCGGAGGATGCGTCGGTTTATTTCGCGCTGGGAGTGGCGGGGATTTTCATGCTGGTGGCGTTTGCCGCCGGGGTGCTGTGGCCGGGACGCGGGCAGACGCTGCGGCGCGTCGGCGCGGTCTGGTTCACGGTGGGTTTTCTCCCGGTCTCCAACCTTTTTTCGTTGAACGCCAGCGTGGCCGAACACTGGCTCTACCTGCCGAGCATCGGATTCTTGCTCTTCCTGGCGGGCGTGGCGCTGGACCTGCCGCCGTCGTTTCGGGGGCGCGCGGCGCTGGGGGCGCTGGCGGTCGTCGTGCTGTTGCTAGGGGGGCGCACCTGGCTGCGCACGTTCGATTGGACCGACGAAGTCACGTTCTTCCGCCAGACCATCGCCGACGGCGGCGACGTGCCCCGCGCCCGCGCCGGTCTCGCCGCCGCCTACCGACGCGCCGACGCGGACGGCGACGCCATCGCCGTGTTGCGCGAGGTCGTCGCGCGCTATCCCAACGTGCTGGCCTCGCGCATCAACCTCGCCAACGCGCTCGCCCGCCAGGGCAATCTCGCCGAGGCAAAATCCCTGCTGGAAAAAACCGCCGCCGACCTTTTCGCGCGCGGCGGCAAGGACGCGCAGGAGGTGTTGACCACCATCCGGGGCCTCGACCGTCTCGAAATCGACAACCCCGCGTGGCCCGAACGCCGCCGCGCCCTGTTCGACCGCGCGTTGCGCCGTCACCCGGATTCCTGGGAACTAGTTGATTTCGGGGTGAAGGACCTCCGCCGCGACGGCGATTCTGCCCGGGCGCTCGCGCTCGTGCGGCGTTACACCGCCGCGCACTGGTGGCACGCGCCGTCGCACTACGCGCTGGGCCGGATCGAAGCCGACCTGGGCCACACCGCCGCGGCCCTCGCCGCCTGGACCGAGGCCGCGACCCTCGACGTTTACGACACCGAAGCTCCCAGCGCTTCCGCCGCCCTGTGCCTCCAGGAAAACCGGCTCGATGAGGCGCACCGCTGGCAGGTGCTGGCCGTTCGCCGCCAGCCCGCCAGCCCGCGCCAGCACGTGCTCTTCGCGCAGGTGCTCCAGCGTCAGGGAGACGCCACCGGGGCGAACCGGCAGTTGGCCCGGGCGACCCAACTGCTCGAGCCCGCCGGTGAATGACGCGAATCGCCAGGGGTTCGTCATGCCTTTCATCACGATGCGGAAGGCACACGAGCCCAAGCGCATCCCGCCGGGAGGATATCCCGGGCCTGCCCACCCGGAGGTATCAGTCTTGCTATCAAATTCACCGGGGGAATCCGCCTTCCGGGTTTCCCGTCATTCCATCCATCCTCATCATCCTGCCAACATGCGTCCCTGCACCATCCATGAAACATCCGCCGCGACATCCATCCTTTGCTAACCGGGGCTTCACGCTCATTGAATTGATGATCGTCGTGGCGATCATCGCGCTGCTCGCCGCCATCGCGGTGCCCAGTCTCGTCCGTGCCCGCAAACGCGCGCAGGGAGTCTCCATCCGCAGCGATCTGCGTCTGATCGACGACGCGATGGACCAATACGGCACCGAATACGTCAAGCTGCCCAGTACCGTCATCCCGGTAATGGCGTGGCGCGCTTACCTGAAGCCCGGCACGCGTCTCTACTCCAGCGGCTCGACGGTTTTCGGCGAGGCGTACGGCAATCAGGTCATGGGCACGCTGCCCACCGTCCCCAGCACGGACTGGGATATGCTCATCGACGCCTGCGACACCTCGTTCTGGGCGCCTTACGTCCGCTCGCCTTGAGCGGCGGTTTTTAAAACAAGGTTTCGCCGATTATTTTTCCGGCGCGCCAGGCAACGATCTGCCCGGCGCGCCGGTTTCGTTTCCAGCTACATCGGCGGGATTTGTCCCCGGCGGTAGCAGTCCAGCCAGGCGCGGCAGATTTCCGCCGTGCCGACGGGAGCTTCCGGGCGGCTGGCGAGCGCGCAGGCGGCGCTGGCCGTGTCCACCGCCTCGGCCCATCTGCCCGATGCCGCGGCGGCCATCGCCAGCACGTTGAGACTGGTGATGTCGCGGCCCCCGCTCACCTCGACCGCGCGCCGCGCCAGGGCGAGGGCCACGGCGCGCAGTTGTGGATCGTCGTCGTGCGCGTAGGCCCACGCCACCCGCGTCAGGGCGGGCAGCCAGTCGTCACGCAACGCCAGTCCCGCCCGGTCCTCCGCGACCGATCCGGCGGCATCGCCTTGCGTGCGCAACGCGTCCGCCAGGCCAAAGTGAGCCAGCGCAAAATCGGGATGCCGCTCCACGCACCGGCGGTACGCGGCGACGGCTTCATCGAGGCGTCCGCTGCGGGCCAGCGCCAGGGCGAGATCGTTGAGCACCTCGGCACTGGCCGCCGGGTCGTCGCGCCACCGGCTCAGAACTTGGATCACCTCCGTGTTCCGGCCGTCCTTGAGCAGCAGGGCGCACAATCCTGGAGCGACGTCCGAGTTCCCCGGACTGAGACGCCAAGCCTGGAGGTAGGCCGCCCTGGCGTCGTCGGGCCGACCGGCTTCCAACCGGGCGTCGCCCAGCAAATGCCACAGGCGCGTCGAGGGCGGCGCGACGCGGACCGTGTGCTGGAAAAGCGTCAGGCTGTCGCGCCACAGCGCGGCCTGTCCGCAGCCCAGCGTCACGCATGCCGCCGCGGCGGCGGTCGCCGTACCCAGCAGGACCGGGCGGGCGGCGGACCAGCGCCGCCAGACGACGGCT
>CAXUHC010000025.1:19200-23987 GCA_964250705.1 uncultured Chthoniobacterales bacterium
GCGTCATACGGGCTGCCGACCCGGCCGGCGTCGCGCGCCCGCAGGAAGGCGTCCAGGTCCACCTCGCCTGCCCGGCGGCGGACCAGCGCCGCCAGACGACGGCTCCCGACCAGAACAAGGCAACGAACAACCCGACGTGCGGCAGGTACGTGTAACGATCCGCCACGGCCTGACCGCCGACCTGCACGACGCCGATGACCGGCACCAGGGTCCCCAGGAACCAACACCAGCCCACCAGCAGGAACGGCAGGGAGCGACGCCACACGAATACCGACGCCGAAATCACGGCCAGCGCGGCGCCCCAGGCCACCGGCCACCAGAGGGATTCCGCGCGCCAGTACGGGTAGTAGACGCCCAGGCCCACGGGCCAGAACGTTTTTTGCAGATAAACGCCGTAACCGAGCGCCGCCGACGCCAGCCGGTGGGTCGGCGGCAGCGCGTCGAGCGGCACCATCGCGCTGCCGCGTTGCGCAACAACCGTCACCACGCAGGAAATCGCCATCAGCGCAAAGAAAGGGGTCTTCTCGACGAACAGGCGGCCCCAGCGAGTGGTCCGTTGACGCCGCAACGGCCAGTAGTCGAGGAGCAGCAACAGCGGCGGCAGGGTGACCAGCATCGGCTTGGCGGTCAGGCCGAGGGCGAATAACCCGAGCGCCAGCCAATAGGAGGCGCGGCCCTTGCCCCGGGCGTAGCGGGTGTAGGCGAGCAGGGTCAGCAGGAAAAACAGGGTGCTGAGCACGTCCTTGCGCTCGGTGACCCACGCCACGGACTCGACGTGGAGCGGGTGCGCGACGAAGAAAAACGCCGTCAACGCGCTGGGCCAGAACGCGCCGGCAGCCATGCGCAGCCAGACGAAGACGAGCGCCGCATTCGCCAGGTGCAGCAGCAGGTTGGTGAGGTGGTAGCCGCCCGCGTTCAAGCCGTAGACCTGCGCGTCGAGCATCAGCGAGAGCCAGGTCAGCGGATGCCAGTTCGACCGCTCGAAGCTCGTCCACGCCCAGTGCCAGGCGTCCCAGGTTAGCCCCGCTTTGACGTGCGGATTTTCGTAAACGTAGCCGGGATCGTCGAAGGAGATGAACGGGAAGCGAAGCGTTTGCCCGTAGATGCAACCCCCGGCGGCCAGAAGCGCGAGCACGATGAAATAGTCGCGGGTACGCGGCGAAAATTTCGGGGGGGCGGGCATCGAAGATCGTGGAGGGGGAACCTTCTAAGCAAGGATGGTTCCAGGGGCGTTGCGCAAACGCCTTTTTATCAGCCGCGCCAGCGGCGGTCGTGACCAAGGGTAGGGAGGAGCGTCCCTGCTCCTCCCTGGTTTGCTTGCCCTCTACGCCCCGCGCGCATCGGATAAATCAGGGAGGAGCAGGGATGCTCCTCCCTGCCTGGATTTGGATCATTCCTCCGACAGCGTCCAGAATTTCTCCGCCGCCGCCGTCCAACTGCGCGTCTCCACCGCCCGGCGCGCCGCTTCGCTGATCCGGGCACGTAACGCCGGGTCCCTGGCCAGCCGCGCAATCGCCGCCGCCAGGTCTTCGACGTCCAGGCCGCGCGTGATCAGCCCCGTCACCCCCTGCTCGATCAATTCCTGCGGCCCCTTCTGATCCGACACGATCACGGGCAACCCGCTCGCCTGCGCCTCGATGACCACGTTGCCGAACGTGTCCGACACGCTCGGGAACACGAACACGTCCGCCGAGGCGTACGCGTGCGCCAGCGGTTCCCCGCTCAGGTAGCCCGTGAAACACGCGTCGGGCAGCAATTTTTGCATCGTCTTGGTGTAGACGCCGTCGCCCACGACCGCCGCGCGGACCGGCAGCCCCAGCGCCCGCACCCGGTCGTGCGCGGCGGCAAACACGTCGAGGTTTTTCTCCACCGACACCCGCCCGACGTAGAGCAGGATCAACTCGCCCGGCTTCGCGCCGTACTTCACCCAGAACCCCGGGTCGCGCCGGGTCGGGTGGAACAGGCGCGTGTCCAATCCGCGCGGGAGAATCTTGATGGTTTCCCCGTCGATGCCGCGCTCGATCCAGCTTTTGCGGTACTGCTCGGAGTTCACGTAGATCAAGTCGAGCTGGTTGTAGAACCAGTGCATGAACCGCCACGTCAGCGATTCCATGAAGTGATCGTCCGTCAGGATCTGGACGTACTGCGGGAAATCCGTGTGGTAGATGCCGACCGTGCGCAGGTGCAGCATCTTCGCGGCCATCAGCGCCGTGATGCCGATGGGTCCCGGCGTCGAGATGATGATCTCCGTAAACCCCTCGCGCTGGATGTAATCGCACATCTCCAGCATCGGCGGAAACGTCAACTTTTGCAGTTCGTACTCGGGAATCTCGAACTCGCCGATGGGCGGGAAGTTTTTCAGCGGGATGCCCGCGATGTCGATGTGCGTGCGCGAGGTGACGACGGTCAGATCGTGTCCGCCCGCGACGACGGCGGCGGTCATCTTCTGGATCGTCGTGGCCACGCCGTTGACGTCTTCCAGGGTGTCCGTGAACCAGGCCCGTTTGCGGTTGCGCAGCGCCGGGGGCTGGCTGCCTGCGATGTCCTGGCTGAAGCGCCGCAAACCCTGGCGGTCGGGGGACTGGCTCTTGAACGCGTAAATATATGGGCTGAGCAGCAACGCGAGCGGCGCGATGGCGCTCAGGGCTTGCAGTCCCTCCATCATGTTGCCGCCGGAAAGCTGGGCCACGAATTTGGTGAAAAAGCGAAACGCCAACTGGTTCGCGAAAAGGTTGGCGATGAGGAATGCCCGGCGCTCCGGCTCGACGACGTTCGCGGTCTGGCTGGCGATGGCCGCCTTGACCGCCGGCTGCGAGAAATACCCCGCCAACTCGCGCCACACCGACGCGTTCGCGGGCTTGGCCAGCTCGAAGATTTTGCCCGAGAGGATGCCTTGCGCGAGGAAGTTCAGCTTCTCGGGGAACGTGAATTCCGTCGGGTTCTCGCCTTCCATGAAGCGCGCGAACATTTTTTCCACCAGCGCGGGCGTGGTCTGCTTGGAGTGCTTGAAGAACTTGTCCTTCGCAAAGTCGAAGCCCGTTTTGTAGAGGCTGTGCGAGAGCACGAGCGGCGAGCCGCCGTGGCCGTGGATCGTCGCACGGCCAGCGCGCACGCAGGCGAGAAATTCGTCCGGGGTGCTGCCCGACGGGGTTTCCGTGTAGGCGTGCGCGGCGTACATGCCGCTCTTGTCGTCGCTGCCGGCGGTGAGGATTTTCCTCCACGGCTCGGGGTGCGTCGGCGCGACCCGGTGGGTTTGGGCGTACCGCGCGATGGTTTCCGGGGTCAGGCTGGCGAGCAGATGCCGCGCCGTCTGGTTGAGGAGATCGTTGCGCAGGCCGTTGAGTCCCTCGAAACACGGGAAGAGCAGGATGAGGCGTTCCAGGTGGCTGACGGTCAGCTTGTGGTTGAGTTGGTAGAGCGGGTGCGCGACGGCGTGCGCCAGTTTTTCCCGGGCGAGGTAGCCTTGCAGATCGAAGATGTTTTCCCGCAAGCCCGCGATTTCCCGGTGCTGCGCTTCGGAGAGGTTCCACACCAGCAGGTGCACCTTGCAGCGGTCCTCGGGAAAATAGGTGGTCACTTCCTCGCTCAGGAAGACGCCGGGCAGCGCGGCGATTTCGAGCACGCCGTCGAGCGTGTTGTGGTCGGTGAGCGTGACGAAATCCATCCCACGCTCGCGCAGCAGATCGTAGAGGGCGCGGGGCTGCGAATAGCTGTCGGGAAAATCGAAGCGGCGGAACAGCCAGTCGGCCGAACGGTCGCTGAAACGGGAGTGCAGGTTGAGGTCAGCCTTCATCGCAAGGGGACACCTATAGCAGATGACCGCTGTCGGGAGAAGGGCGGGCGGCGGGGGGGGCGTCAGACGCCGGGGCCGACCCGCTGAACCCTCGTCGGCGGATCGCCGGGTGCGATTTGGGTGTTGTCAGGGAACGCGCACTCTGCTACTCCAGGGGCCGGTCGGCACGTAATCTATTCCCGGGGCCGACTCCGCGTAGTGATTAGTCAGTGATTGCATCCCGTTATTCTAACCGAAAATTTATGATCAAATCGCCTCACTCCCTCCGATTTTTACAGCGCCGCCGCTTCGCGCGTCTGCTGGCGTCCCTGCCGGTCTCCTGCGCGACGGTGCTGTTTTTTGGCCTGGCATCGGGACTGATGGCGGGCAACGTCCCGGCCAACCTCGGCAACGGCCTGGGCAAACTCGTCGAAAGCAATCTCGCCGTGAAGGCCGCCCGGGCGAAGGGCGCGCCGCTGGCGAACGCCGTCAATGTCAACGGCAACACCTATCTCGACGCCCAGGCCGCCAGCTACGCGGCCATGACGATCTCCGACGACGAGAACCGCGTGCTCGTGCGCGTCAATCCGACCGCTGGCGCCGCCTTCAAAACCCTGCGCAAGACGCTCAAGTCGAGCGTCGCCTCGCTGGGCATCACGGCCAGCGACAAAAATTACCAGGGCGTCGGCGTATTCAACGCCTACGTGTCGCTTGACGACGTGCCCGCGCTGGCCACCTCGCCCGGCGTGCAGTCCGTGATCCTGGAAATCAAGCCCCGCACCCGGGGCCGCTTGAAGGACCTCGCGCTTTCCGCCCCCGGGCCGAACGCGGCGGTGGGCGACGTGCTCAACAAGCTGGGCACGGCGTTCGACCAGGGGGTCACGCAGCACCGCGTCGACCAGATCAACAAGTTTTACAACCCGAACGCCACCCAGGACTACGAGGGCCAAGGCATGACCATCGCGTGCATGTCCGACAGCTACGCCAAGTTTACGACCACGGGCCGCGACGCCGC
>CAXUHC010000026.1:0-13852 GCA_964250705.1 uncultured Chthoniobacterales bacterium
GCTGCACCCGCCTTATCCCAGGTTTGCTGCTTTTCGTAAGCGCTTCCCAGCCGAATCCAGATCAAGGGGTCGCGGGGTTGCTGTTTGGCCAAGCGTTCAAGTTCGTCGCTGGAAAGGGGTTTCTCCGCGTCGCCCTCTTCTCCCAACAACGCGAGACGACCCGCGATCTCCTGCTTGCCCGGAAAATTTTCCGACGACGCTTCCGCCCGCTTGAAAGCTTTCCTGGCGGCATCCGCCTGGCCCATCATGTAGTTGGCCATCGCCAAGTGGTAAGCGACTTCCGACTGCCCTGGCAACTTATCGCTGCTGGTTTGCAGCAACGCCAGCGCCCCTTGGTAGTCTCCCCGTTTGTAGAGGATCCAGCCCAGGGTGTCGTTCGTGGAAGGCTCTTCCGGTTGCAGATTGTGTGCCCGACGCGCCAAACCGTAGGCTTTGTCGAGTTCATCGAATTTTTCGGAGTACAAGTACGCTAGATTATTGAGGATCGTCAAGGAATTCGGGTTGAGTGCCAGAAGCTTTTCATAATAGTCCCTGGATTTGACGGCATCCCGCAGATGGTCGTAGACCAATGCCGCGACCGTGAGCGCGCGCTCGTTGTTCGGATCTTTGGCGAGTTGGGCGTTGAGCCGATTGAGCGCCGACGGCAGCTTGTCGGCCGCGATGTCGTTCGAGATCAACAAGTTGTCGGCATCCGAATACTTCGGATCGAGTTCCAAGGTCTTGAGCGCCGCCTCCTCGGCATGGGGCCAGTCGTTCAGAACGGTGTAAATCCGCGCCAATAGAAACTGCGCCGCCGCGGACTGCGGCATCTTTTGGACCTGCGCCCTCGCCCGCTGAAACGCGGCCTCCGGCTTTTTCTCGGCGAGGTCCAGATCGATGAGCATGGAGAGCACCGTCAGGTCGTCCGGCGCTCGTTCCAGCGCCTGCTCGAAGCTCGCGCGGGCGTCGGCGTCCTTGTGTTGTTGCTGCTGCAGACGTCCCAGCAACACGTATGATTGGGGGTTGGCTGGGTCGCCTTTGATCAGGTCGTTTAAAACGAGCGCCGCCTCGTCGAGGTTGCCGAGGCTGCGGTCGGCCTCGGCGAGCAATACTTGGGCGGCGGGGAGATTCGGATGCTTGCGCAGCAGGTCGGACATGGCAGTAGCGGCGGCCTGAGGATTACCGGCCTGGATGTTGACCTGGGCGAGCAGCAGGGCGGCTTCTGTGTAGTCCGGCGCAGCAGCGATGGTCTGCGTCAGGGCGATGATCGCTTGGTTGCGATTGTTGGCTTGCAGGTAAGCGCGGGCCAACCGGAACTTAATCATCGGGACGACTTTGTAGATGGCGTCCAGGCGTTCGAGCACGGCAATGCTTTGCTTGGTGTCGTTTTTCGCCAGCAGGTTGCTCGCCTGGAGAAGGCGCGCTTCCAGGTTTTCGGGGTCTTGGGTGAAGATGTGCTCGAGCAGCGCGAGCGAGGCGTCGTAGTTATTTTCCTGGCTGGCGATCTGGGCCTGCATCAGCCACGCCGGCAGGAAATCCGGGGTGCGCCGGGCGGCCTCTGCCAGCAAGGTTCTGGCGGCTTCGGGGGCACCGGTGCTGAGCTTGAAATCGGCGTACTTGATGATGGCGACCGCCCGCGGAGGGGAAAGTTCGACGGCGGTCTTGAATTCCTGCTCCGCCGTGGCCAGGTCCTTCCTGGCGACGGCCACCGTGGCCAGACCCAGGTGGACGGTGGGAGATTTAGGGTTGGCGTTTCGCGCGCGTTCCAGGTTGATCTGCGCGGTGGCAAGACTGTTCGTCCGCGCGGCCAGGCTGGCCTTGGCCTGGAAAACGTAGGAGCTATTGGCGTCCGGCAACTGCTGGATCACCTGCTCGTTAGCGGCGAGTTGTTCACGGTTGGCCGTTGAGTCTGCCAGCAGCAAGGCCGCTTCCCCGTGCCGGGGGTCTTTTTGCAGGATGGCCAAGGCTTCCTTCCGCGCGTTTTCCCTCTCGCCGAGCGAGAGATAAGCCAGGCCTAAGCGGTTGCGTGAGTCGAGATCGTCCGGCGCCAGGTCCCGCGTGCCGAGCAGATAGGGAAAAGCGCGCAGGGGAGCACCTTCTTCAAACCACATCGCGCCCAGACGCCGGATGGCGATGACGTTCTGAGGGTCCACCCGCAACACGTTCAAATATTCGAGCTTTGCCTTTTCGTAATCGCCGGCCTTGAAGTAGGTTTCGGCCCGGTTCGAGTAGAGATGTTTTTTGACCTTGGCCGTGCAACTGCTGGCGGCGAACAGCAACGTCAACAGTAACGACGCTACGCCGAGGAGTCGGGCAGAAGAAACGGCGCGGGAGTTCATCGGATCAATGGGAAGCGGAGCGGAAGGAAGCGAAACTAAGGTTTTCTCACCGCAAGCTCAAGCTTGGCCTGAACAGGCGGGATTTAACCGCTCAAAACGTACCGGGCCGGGCCGAGAGATTGATGAGCCCAAGTTTTACGGACCAAGGCGATGCGGAGGTCAACGTGGGGTTCGCCGTTGTAAAATGTGAGGTTTCCTTTTTGACGGTCTCTGTCAAGCAGGCCTCAGTCGCGGGCAATGCCGAGTTTTTCCATTAACTCGTAAAGCGTCGGCCGACTGATGCCCAGGTCGAGCGCGGCGGCGGTGATCTTGCCCGCGTTGCGTTTGAGGGCGGCTTGCACTACCTCCCGCTCGGCCTGCTCGCGCGCTTCCTTGAGGGTCGTGAACGGCAGCGCCCCGGCAGCTTCGGCCAGCTCCAGGTCTTCCACGCCAATACGCTTGTCGTCGGCCATGATCACCGCGCGCTGCACCCGGTTTTGCAGTTCGCGCACGTTGCCCGGCCACGGGTGCCGCGCCAGCACCCGCAACGCTTCCGGCGAGAAGCTCTGGCCCGCTTTGCCATTGACCGCGGCGGATCGCTTCAGAAAGGTTTCCGCGATCAGCACCACGTCCTCCTCCCGCGCCCGCAAGGGCGGCAGATGGATCACTACGACCGCCAGGCGGAAATAAAGGTCCTCGCGGAATTCGCCCTTGACGATCCGCTGCTTGAGGTCGGCGTTGGTTGCGGCAACCATGCGCACATCCGCCTGCAAGGTCTGCCGACCCCCCACACGCTGGAAGGTTTGCTCCTGCAAAAAACGGAGCAGCTTGACCTGGATGGGCGGGGGCAGCTCACCGATCTCGTCGAGAAACAGCGTGCCGCCCGCCGCCGTCTCGATGAGCCCCTTGCGCTCGCGGTCCGCGCCGGTGAAGGCCCCCTTCTCGTGGCCGAAGAGTTCGCTTTCGAGCAGATTCTCCGGGATGGCGTTGCAGTTGATGGGCACGAAGGGACCGCCCTTGCGCGGACTGCGCCGGTGGATGGACAGGGCGGCCATTTCCTTGCCCGTGCCGCTCTCTCCGAGCAGCAGCACCGGAGCCTGGGACGGGGCCACTTTGCGGATGAGGCCGAACACCTCTTGCATGACCGGACTCTTGCCGAGCATCCCCTCAAAGGCATCCGCTGCGCCGAGCGTGCGCTGCAACTCGCGGTGCTCGCGCTCCAGTTCGGCGACGTAGAAGCAACGCTGGAGCTGGAACTTGAGACTTTCGAGTTCCACCGGCTTGCAGAGGAAATCATACGCGCCCGCGCCGACGGCCCGCAGGGCGTTTTCCTTTTCCCCCTGGCCGGAAACGATGATGATCTTGGCCGCCGGGTCCACGGCGAGCATTTCGCAGAGCGCCGCCAGCCCCTCGGTGGGATCGTTGGGATGGGGCGGCAGGCCCAGGTCGAGCATCGCCACCAGCGGGCGCGCGGATTGAAAGGCTTCCAACGCCCGGGAGCGGTCCTCGGCCAGGAGCACTTCGTAGTCCCGGTTGAGCGCCCATTTCATCTGGGTGCGGATTTCCTCGTCGTCGTCGACGATGAGCAGTTTGGATTTCATAGGGTAGCGGCCAGCGGCAAGGTGATCCGAAACCGGGTGCCCTTGCCGACCTCACTCTCGACGTGGAGGCTACCACGGTTTGCCTCGATCATCATTTTGGACTGAAACATCCCGATGCCCAATCCCCTTTTTTTGGTGGAATGAAAGGGGCGAAACAAGGAGTGACGCATGAATTCGGCGCTCATGCCGCCGCCGTTGTCGGTGACGACCAGCACGGCCTGGCCCTGGTGCTGGCTGGTTTCCACCCGGACGCAGCCGCCCCGTTCGAGGGCCTCGCGGGCGTTGATCACCAGGTTGGTCAGCACACTCTGCAATTGCTCGCGGTCCGCCAGCACGCGGGGCAGCGGACGCAGGTCGAGGTGCATTTCAACCCCGGGGGGCGGCCCGGGCAGAGCGTCAACGGTTTCGTTTATCAGTTGGTTAAGATCGAGCGACGCGGGCCGGGGGTCAGGCCGCTGGCGCAGGGTCCCCAGGCGTTCGACGAGATGGTTGATGCGCCCGGTCGTGTTGCCGATGCCGCGCAGGGCGTCGGCGCGGAATTCCGGGTCGTCGAAGTGCACGGGCAGATTTTCCAGCATCAGACCCAGGCTGGAAGCGGCGTTCTTGAGATCGTGGACGAAGAAGGTGGACATGGTCTGGAAAGCTTCCAGTTCCTTGGCCTGCATCAGGTCGCCGGTCAGGCGCAGGTTGAGCAGGCCCGCGGCGACCTGATCGCCGATGCATTTGAGCAAATCGAGTTCCTCCGTGGTGAAAGGCACGCTGTTGACGCGGTCGGCCAGCACCGCGAAACCCATGCGCCGCTCACCGATGGCCAGGGGCACGCACAGCCGCTGGCCGCTGGCGGCAAACTGCCGGGGGTTGGCGTCACGCAGCTTTTCGGCCCAATCCGCCGGGAGCTTGTCGAGGTCCAGCGGACGCCCCCGGGCGGTGGCTCCGTCAGCATCCGCGCCGTCGACGAAACTGGCGGCAGGCAGGCCGGTTTCCGGCAGCGCCGCGGCGGCCGCGCGCGTCTGCGGCGAGGTGGAAGCGCCCAGGCACAGCAGTCTCCGCCCCTCGTCGGCAACCCAGAGTGAAACCGAAAGCGCCCGGAAGGTTTCCGAGACGAGCGCGGCCACCGCCTCGCACAGGCTCGCTTCGTCGCGCGCCTCGTACATGCATCGGGTCAGGCGCGTCCAGACGTCCCGGAAATCATGCTGCGGACGCTCGAAATGCCGGCTGACGAACCGGTTGATCTGCTGGCGCAAACGGTCGGAGGACAGCAGCACGGCCAGCACCACGATGCCCAACAGCACGACCAGGGCTTGCGCCTGGAAGTCGTGCGTCCCGCCGAGATGGGCGGCGATTTGCGCCAGCACGCCTACGATGAACAGGTAGCCGCCCACCAGCAGCACGGTCAGCGAGCTTTGCAGGACCACGCGGGAGGGGTAAATGTCGATCTCACCCATGCCGTGGCGAAGGTAGGAAAGCCCGATGAGCGCGCAGCCGCTCAGCAACGCGCTCGCATCGACCGCCAGCATCGCCAGGTCGCGCCGGGAAAACAACAGCGCCTGACTCTGGGTGTAGACCCTCACGGCGAAAATGACTCCCAGACCCAGCACCATGAATTTGATGCGCCACTGCATGGCTCCCACGGCGGAGCGAAACGTCTTCTCCAGATTGGCCAGGATGAGTACTCCGGCCAGCAGCAGTCCGGTCACGAGCACCCGCGCCTCGCCGCTGTGGATGATTTGCCAGAGCCGCCCGGGCTCCGGGGGCATTTCCACGCTGACGAGTGTCTGGCCCGTGAGAAATAACGCCGCCCATCCCACGGGCAGCAGCGCCGCCGCCAAGAGCGAGAGCCGCCAGCGGCGCAGGAATTCGCGGTAGTTGCCGCGGGAGTAAACCAGGCTGAAATAAATCCAGGCCACCGGCAGACAGGATTTCGCGCCCAGCGCAAGCGTCTGCCAGCGGGCTGCGTCCAACGGGTCATCAGCCGCCAGGCTCAGGCCGTCGAAAACGCTTTGCGCCGCCAGCGCCGTCATCCCCGCGAAGAAGCCCCATTTGGTCGCGGTCCGCCGCTGGCCAAGCAACGAAGTCAGCGCCAGCCCACCGCTGATCAAGGCCGCGGAGAAGGTCAGCAAAAGGTTTACATTATGGAACATCTACCTTCAGGGTGGCAGCAGGCTGGAACCGCCGCGGTTTGTCACGTTTTTGTAAGGGTTGCGGCCACCATTTGCAATCAAGCGAATTTATTGCACAGTCGCGGCGAAAACGGTTGAGGTGGTCCGCTGAGTCCGAAAAGTTCCGAGCGTTGGAGGGATGGAGGCACGACCAATGCTAAAAACGAACTATGAGATTTGGCGCGAATATTTTTGGGGGGCATCGGTTGGTCGTCACCGCACTTGCCGCGTTGGTTCTACTGAGTTCGTCTCTGCCTGCCCGGGCTTCCAGCAGCGTCACCCTGGGTTGGGACCCGGGCCCGAACTTCGCGCCTACGGGCTATCGGTTGTATTACGGCACCACCAGCGGGAGCTACAATCAGATGGTCGACGTTGGCAACGTCAACTCCACCACGATCTCCAACCTGGGTGCCGGTACCACCTATTACTTTGCGGTCACGGAATACAATGCGAGCGGCACGGAAAGTCCGGCGTCTGCCGAAGTATCCTTCGTGGCACCCAGAGCGGGACCCACGGTGAGCCTGGCCAGTCCCGGCGGCACCATCAACGGCCCGGCCAACGTGACGTTGACCGCCTCGGCTTCGGAGACGGGCGGCAGCATTTCCAAGGTGGACTTTTACGCCGGGTCGACCCTGCTCGGCGAGGCGTTCACTTCTCCCTACACCATCGTGTGGAACAACGCGCCGCCGGGCACCTATTCGCTGACGGCCACCGCCTACGACGGCAACGGCATGTCTGCTTCCTCGTCTGCGGTGTCGCTGACCATTGTGCGGTTCGGCATCACCGGCCTGACGAGATCAACCAACGGTGTTTGGACGCTCACGGCCTCGGGGGCCGCCGGTTCCACCTACGATGTCTATTATTCCGGTGACCTGGTAAACTGGACGTATTTGCAAACGGTGACAAACAGCGGAGGCACGATTAACATCACTGACGAAGCACCCCACACGGGTTCGCGCTGCTTCTACAGGTTGGTGGTATCTGCCAACAACAGCGTGTCCGGCCTCAGAACAAACGCTCGGGCACGATGATGATATCACCGTACCGGACATAGAAAACGCGCGACGGCTTACCCTGCATCGCGGGCGTCAGGTTGATGATTTGGGTGTACTGCTTGCCATCCACGGTGCGGATGATCCGCACCTTGCTCAGGTTGCCGATATTGGTAGCCCCGCCCGCTTCCAGAATGGCGTTTAGCACCGTCGTTTGCTCATCCAACACGAGCTTGCCCGGCCGCTGGACGGCTCCGGACAGAATCACCGGAATCTGACTTTTTTCCTGTGCGACGATCACCTGGGTGTTCTGGAGCTGGGATTTGTAACGCTGGGACAACTCGTCCTGAAAATCCTTCAGTTTTTTGCCCTCGGCGGTCACCTCCCCGATCAGGGGTAGGGAAATCTTCCCGTTCGCCTGGATGGCCTGGGCCTGGTTGAGTTCGGGCGCGCCGCCGAAAGAAATACGGACCACATCCCCCGCGGCCAATGCCCCCGAAGAGGAGCGGGCGACGAGCGCCTCCGGGGGAATCTTGCTGTTATCCGTGCTTTCGCAGCCGGCACACAGGAAGGCAGCGAAACAGACCGCAGCCAGGCCACGAAGGCCGTGGTTTTGGGAAACGTGGATGAACCGGGACGCGCGCATGAGAGAGTTCTGTTTCCGACCGGAGAAAATGCAAGCAAAAATCACACGGATGTATCCATGCATCCGGCGTTCACCTGGCCCCGCCACCAAGCGCCATCACCTAGCCAGCCTTTGCGGACCCGGCGTGTTTAGCCTGCACCGCGCCGGTGCCCAGCAAGACCAACGAGGCCATGCCGAGCAGGATAAAGGTCGATCCACGATCAGGTACGCTCAGAGCGGGGGTACGTTGCACGACGTAGTCCTGCCCCGCGCCCGTTAGCCCCACCAGGTCCGCGCTGGCGCCGGTGTAGGCGTTTACCTTCGAAAGCATGACGCTCGCGCCGAAATCGCTGCCGGTGATCGTCATCTGACTGCCCGCCACGATCTCCCAGATCGCCATTTGCAAACCGGCGGCATTCGTTGCCGTCATGTCCGCGCGGTAATACATCGCCCAAAGTTTCTCGATCTCGGTGGATTTGGCAGCGTTCATGGTGCCAGGTGCCTTCGGTGCCATGGATAAGGGCACCACCGTATAGAGCAGGGGCGATGTGCTGCTGAAGTGATATGGATCAATGCAGAAGCCGTCCATCACCGTGCCGCCGACCAGCAATTTATTGACGCCGGCCAACACGCCCCCGCTGTAAAAATTGGGGACCGAAATCGTCGCCACCTGTGCCGGGGTGACTCCTAATTCCTGCACCGTGACTTGATTGGCACGCGCTTGATCGATGCCGAACAGCATGACTGTTACGGCGGCAAAAATAGCGACTTTGTGTGAATTTTTCATCTGAGTAATATATAAGTTCGAGGCAATCGACCATAATGAATGCCTTTTATGAGAATGATAATATCTTGCTCATATTGCAATATCAAAATTGCAAACCAACGACAAATTACTGAGAAACCGGCAAACGATGGGCCTAGCGCGGCGCGTTTGTGGGCTCAGATCGGTCGGATTACCTGCCGAATGGTCACGCGGAATTCCGGTTTTCACCCCGGCGCAGCCACCAGATCAAAAAGAACAGAGGCAGCAGCGAAAGCGCAAAGAAAAGGGGTCCGCCGCGCCGATGGATCACGCTGTTGATCATCTGCGGCCCGACGTAAACGCAAAGCTGGCCGATGGTCCAGATGCGGAATCCGTTGCGTACGATCCCCAGCGGGATGACAAACAGGACCAGCAGCAACCGCCGCCAAGTGCCGCGTAGAAATAGATGGGCCGCCAAGACACTGGTGACAAAGAGCACCAGGCTAGAGTGGATGCCGCTGCACTCCGGGGCGACTTCGAGGGTGATGCCGGGGAGTTGAAACATCAGCCCGTCCCGCAGCTTGGGGGTGCCGGAAAGCTCGAAAAATAGGTTGGCGATTTCGGCGGAAGCGTACTTCGAGCCGTTTTCCAGCCCGATGATCGCTTCGTTCGGGAGCGGGATCATAAAAACCAGGAACGCGGCGGGGAAGGCCGCGGCAGCCATCCAACTTCGACCCAGCAAGAAAAATCCGGCTGCCACCACCCAGCAAAGAAAGGCGAGGGTCGTCAGCGCCAGGTAATCGCTCTCGCCCGGCCCGGCGACGAGGTGCGCCCCGACACGCCAACTCGCCGCTAACGCTGCTGTTCCCGCCAACGCGAAGCCCACCGCCCAACCGGGAGAGGAAGCGAAAGACTGCGGCAGCCGTTTACCTTTGATGTAAAGCAGATACGCCGTGATGAAGGGTACCAGGGCAATGTATGAATCCAGGTCCACGCGTAGCGCGTGGTCAAACAACCGGGCCAACGGCCTGCTGAACGCCGCTACCGTCAGGAGGATGCAGCCGACGCAGCCATAAAGGCGCGCGCGCGGGGAAGGCAGGAGCGAACCCAGCGGACCGGAGGGGCGGCGGGGTGCCGGACCGGAAGGGGATGGGGTGGCGGTTCGGGGAGGGTCTGCCTTATCCATAGAGTTTGACGCAAGCTGTTGCGGAATCGGGGCAAGCCGCGCGACACGTTGCTTACCCGCCAACATGATACGCATTTGTCTTGCGGTGTTGAAGCTGCTTTATAGAAAAGCGACGATGCCAGCGCAACCTCCTAACCGGTCGGCGGACAGCCACGAGATCCGCCCTCTGACCGGGGTGCGCGGCCTCGCCGCCGTCGCCGTCGTCTTCCTGCATTTTCACCCTTCCTGGAGTGTGTTGCTGCCCTTTTTACACTCCTGGGATGCCGTGGCGATGCACGGCGGGCTCGGCGTTGACCTGTTCTTCATGCTGAGCGGGTTCATCATCAGCTACGTGTACTGCGCCGGAGACAAGACGCTCGGCTGGACAGATTACCGCCGTTTTCTCTGGGCCAGGCTGGCGCGCATTTTCCCGAATCATCTTGCCATGCTGCTCGTCTTTGTCGCCCTGGTCGCGGTGACGACGCTCGTCCACCATCCTCTGCACGGACCCTACCCGCTTTCGCAACTCCCCTTCCAGTTCACCATGACGGAAGCGTGGGTTTACAACCCCGCCCTGACCTGGAATTACCCGTCGTGGTCGGTCAGCGTCGAGTGGCTGGCGTACCTATGCGTGTTTCCGGTGGCATGGCACCTTCTGCGGCTGCCGCTCGGTGCCGTCCCCTCGGTGGTAATCGGTTACGCGCTGTTGGCAGGTTGGTGCGCGGTGTCGGCGCACGGGGGGCCGTTCTGGGCGGACACGATGGTGACAGTCGAATTCTTGGTCGGGGCGCTTTTTTACAATGTGCACCGGCAAAGCGCGCGCCTGACGCGCGTTTGCCAGCGGGGGGCTTCCGCCGTGTTTGCGGTGCTGGTGGCACTGTGGTTTTGCCCGGTCACTCCGGGGCGGACGACGCTGATGATTTTCCTGTTTCCAGTGCTGCTTCTCGGGTTGACCTCCGATAAGTCCACCGTGGGTTCTCTGCTGTCAACGCCGGTGGCGTTGTGGTTCGGACGCACCTCCTACGCGCTCTACATGAGCCACGCCGCCGGGCAGAGAATTCTCAAAACCGTGCTGCCGGCCGAACGTTTCGACGGGGCTCCTCTCTGGATGCGCGCCACCGTGTTTCTTGTCAACCTCGCATGCATTCTAGGCGGCATGGCCGCGCTGTATTACCTCGTCGAGGTTCCGGCGCGGAACGGGATGCGGCGGCTCGGCAACCTTTGGTCGCAGAGGCGGGCGAAGTTTCGTGTCGCCGCGCAAGCAGGCGTTTAGAGCGCATCCCGATTGGACGAGCCTCGTCTTTCCTTCTCTGTCATCCTGAGCGGAGTGTAACGTAGCCGAAGGACCTTCCGACCCAGCCCAAGGAACAGATGTCCAGCCGCTGATTTGGCTTTACGAGGATCGACAAGGCTTGAAATCAGCGACTTACGCTTGACTTGGACACGGGCAGGGAACAAATGTCCACTCGCCGGGTTTTGGCTGCGGAGGTCTCCACAAGTGTCCATTTCCCCCCGGACCTTCCCACCAGCTACCCACCACGAAAGGTGGGAAGTGGGAAGTTGATGGCCAGGGTGGGAAGTCATGCGCGCAAGCCAGCGGCCGCCAACCTATCACACACGACCTCGAAGTCGCCAACATCCCCTAGCAGCTCCAGGTCAGGCCGGAACAGGCGCGGCGCTCCGTCCATCGACGGCTCCCAGGTCGCCAAGGTGGCGTCCTGTTCGATCCTGACAAGTTTCCCGGCTGAGATATCGCCGAGCGCCCACCGAAAGAGCCGCAGGCCCATCGGGGCTAACTCACGCGGGCATGGTGTCGGCGCTCACCGTGTCGCCGTCCAGCTCCGACTCGACGGCGAGCAGCTCGCCCGTCTGTGGCTGGCGCTTGAGGACTACTTCGACGTTCGGAGCACTCGTCTTGTCGCGCCCGAAATAGAGCTGCTGAAAATACAGGAAGCACTGACCGCGATAAGGAGGGTGCCCGGCCGCCGCCAGCGCCGCCGGTGCGGTCTGGGTCTCGGTACCCCAGTAGATCGTCAGGTTGCCGCGTTTGGGGATGTTGATGGTGATGGTGGCGACCTTGGGAAACGCCGCGACAATGGCGGCGAAGTCGATGAGCACCGCCTCCGCGCCTGTGGGCGTCCTATTGTCGCCTCCGTGGGTGCGGTAGGGATGGGGTGCGTCTGGAGAAAATGGGCCCCCGCCCTCCGACTGCGTATAATTGCGGCTCCAGCCCATCTCCGCCTAGCTCCCGGTGTCCGTTAGGTCGAACGCAGGGAAAATCAGCGCCGTGCGCGTGTCGAGGTCCGTGCCGTTAGTCGCGCCCCACTGATAACGGACGACCGCAGGGTCGAAGGTATCCAACTCGTCGGAACGGCAGCGGTCTGGCGCCTCGGGCTGCGTCTGGCGCGGCCACACTCGGAAAACCCCGATGATCTGCCGCTCATCGGTGAGTACGATCTGCTGGAACTGCCCGATCCGGCTTCGATGGCGTGGCGCAACACCAACAACGAGATCAACGTCAGCTTCACCGACCGGGACCAGGATTACGAGACGGACTCGGAACCTTGGCGTGAACTGGCGAACCTCCAGACCGTGGGCGGTGAGCCGTTGACGCTCAATCTGGACCGCACCTGGTTCACCAAGCGCAGCCAGGCTCAGAAGGCGGCCGCTCACGCCGGGCGCATGAAGAGCGTGCCCTGGGTCACGTCGAAGATCGTGGTGAGAAAAGAGTCGGCGACCAGACTGCTGCCCGGCAAGTTCCTGCGCCTGACCTACGCGGATTACAACACCAGGCTGATCATGCGGGTGCTCAGCCGCAAGACGAGCGTCAAGCACACGCAGCAGGTGGAACTGGAGCTGCGGGCGGACGGGTACTACGGCGATCTGCTGCCCTACACGCCGGACCGGCCGCCCGAGTCGGACGTGCCGATCATCGAGCCGCTCTCACCGCTGGCCTTGAAGTTTCTCGAACTGCCGCATGATTTAGCGGGTGGGAGACATCCCCACCTTGCACCGTTGGTGGCCAGGGCGAGCGCGATGGACGTGGGTTTCCGAGTGTACTCCACCGAAGACGGGATCAGCTTCGACGAAGTGGCGGTCACCGACCGATTCGCCGTCAGCGGTGTTTTGGCCACGGATTATCCGGTCACGACGATCCTAGATGACAGTGCGGAAGGCATGGTCGTCAACCTCCCCGGCCCGGATGGGGCGGCCAGCCTGGAGACCACGAACGTGCGAGGCTGGCAAAAGCAGCGGCTCCTTGTTTTCGTGGAGGATGAGATCATTTTGCGGGTCAACGGCGACGGGGCTGCTCCCGTGTACGCGCCCGGCGGCGACCTGCTGGTGGAGTGGGACATGGCTTCCTGGCTGCGGCACGATTTCTGGCAGAGCTGGGATCAGCCGTATGCGGAGGACAAGCTGCACCACCGGGTGCGCCTGTGCACCGACGCGGGCAGCACGTTGATCGGTTTCCGCTGCGGCGCGCAGGTCAGCAGCTACACGGTCACCAACGCGCAACTGCAAGCCGCCTTCGGCGGGACTGAACCGGACGCCCTGCGCATCCGGGTGTTCAGCCGGTTTCGTGGTCAACGCTCCCGCTACATGCTGGAGCTGCGGGTTCTCAAATCCTGAACGTCATGGTCGCCAACTGGATGATGCCTTCGACGATGAGCAACGTGCTCGGTGCGTGCAACCCGCCGCCCTTGGTGCAGCGCAATTTCGATCTGATTGCCGCGCGGTTCGGCGTGGCGATTCCGAACGTGGTGGATGGGTCCGACGTGGACCTGGACGCCGACGATGCCGAGGCGGCGTGCGAAACCAATTTCAACGCTATCGCAACGGCTCTCGGGATCAACCTTTTCCCCCTACAAAACGCGGCTGACCCGGAAGTCTGCTGCCAAGCAAATTTCGAGCTGATCAACGCCCTCTGGTAGCCCGCTAATTCTTTCCCCCTATTTTTGACGTGGTCTCGAAGCTGAGCGATTGCTCAGGACGCTACCAATCTGCCCGCGACCCTTTGGACATCTGTTTGCCTACCTTTGGACATCTGTTTTTTTCGCTACATTCCGACCGCCGGTAGGCAGGCGACGGTGTCTGCCGACCGCCGGAAGGTCCTTCGGCTGCACTCAGGATGACAGAAAGAGACGCGGGACGGCTTATCCAATCGGGATAGGCTCTAATCGTTCACGAAGGAATGAGCCGCGCGTTCCGGCTGTGGCCACGGCGCTCCGTGGCCACAGCCCGCAGGCTTTCCCAAGCGAGACCCTCGG